>DRKX01000088.1 GCA_011051565.1 Nitrospirota bacterium
CGAACAGCACGGTTTGATGTAAAATTATACATCATCCGGGCCACATTATGAGATACAGCGGCATCTTCAAGAACTTCAGAAAGAAGAACATCCTGGTCGTCGGAGACATGATCCTCGACCACTACATCTGGGGGCTCGTCGAGCGTATATCACCGGAGGCACCCGTGCCGGTCATAGACGTGAAGGACGAGAACTACACCCTCGGAGGCGCTGCAAATGTCGCGGCAAACATAGCGGCGCTCGGCGGAAAGGCGACCGTAGTCGGCGTCAGGGGCGACGACATGCCCGGAGAGGTCCTCCAGTCGCTGCTCAATGAGCGGGGAATCGACACATCGGGCCTCTTCAGGGGAAAGAGACCGACCACCATCAAGACGAGGGTCATCGCACACAGCCAGCAGGTGGTCAGGTTCGACAGGGAGGAACGGAGCGGTCTCGACGACGGGCTGTCGAGGAAGATACGAGACTTCCTCTCCTCTGAAACGGACAGCTGGGATGCGCTGATAGTCTCTGATTACAAGAAGGGCGTGGTATCAGACAAACTGATGCGTCTCATTGCAAAGGGATACAAGAAGCAGGGCACCTTCGTCTCAGTGGACCCCAAGGTCGGCCACTTCGACTTCTACAAGGGGGTCTCGCTCGTCACGCCCAACACAAAGGAGGCCTCTGAAGGCACGGGGATAGAGATAACCGACGAGGGGTCTCTCATTGAGGCGGGCGAGACCCTGCTCAGGAGACTGAGGTGTGACGCCGTCCTGATCACGCGCGGAGAACACGGAATGACGCTCTTTGAAAGAGGCCCCTCGGTGAGCCACATACCGACGGCCGCAAGGGGCGCCTATGACGTCACCGGAGCCGGCGATACCGTGATCGCCACGATCACGCTCGCGCACGTCTCAGGTGCCGACCTCAGGAGCGCGGCGGTGATCTCGAACCACGCCGCAGGAGTGGTCGTGGGTCAGGTCGGCACTGCAACCGTGACCCCGGAGCAGATACTTCAGTCCATGAAGAGTGACGGACGGCCGTAGGGAGGATCAACGTGGAGATGCAGAGAGAGAAGGCAGAAAGAAAAGCCGGAAACGCGAAGGCGGTCGCGCTGCTCTCAGGAGGACTCGACAGTACGCTCGCCGTACTCGTGCTCCTGAGGCTCGGGATCGACGTGACGGCCATAACCTTTCTGACCCACTTCGGGTGCGACATTACGGACAACTCGTCCTGCTCGCGCGACCCCATGCCTGTTGCGAGAGAGTTCGGCTTCAAGGTGAAGCTATCTCATCTCGCCGACAAGTTTCTCGACATCGTGAAGAATCCCGCGTTCGGACACGGTAAGAACATGAACCCCTGCATCGACTGCAGGATACTGATGCTGAAGGAGGCGAAGGTCTTCATGGACCTCATCGGAGCCGACTTCCTCGTCACCGGTGAAGTCCTGGGCCAGAGGCCGATGAGCCAGAGGAGAGAGTGTTTTCCGTTAGTCGACAGGGAGGCAGGGGTCGAGGGCCTTGTGCTGAGGCCCCTGAGTGCAAAGCTGCTCCCCCCGACCGTGCCGGAACTGAAAGGGCTCGTCGACAGGGAGGCCCTCTACGGCTTCAGGGGTAGGACGCGCAAGCCGCAGATGGCACTTGCAGCGGAGTTCGGCCTTACGGACTATCCATCACCGGCAGGGGGCTGCCTGCTGACCGAGCCCTCGTATGCCTTCAGGCTGAGGGACCTGCTCCTGCACAACCCCTCCCCGGGAGTCAAGGACCTCCACCTCCTCAGGATAGGAAGGCACTTCAGGACATCGCCTGAGTGCAAGGTCATCGTGGGCCGTAACAGGGAGGAGAACGACAGGATCGTCTCACTCGCCGCTGCGGATGACACACTCCTGAAGGTCGAAGGGGTCGGCAGTCCCGTAACGATCGTCACCGGCACGGCTTCAGGAGCCGACATAATCACGGCTGCTTCGCTGACGGCGCGCTACAGTGACGCAAAGCATCTGCCGGAGGTGGAGACGACCGTCTGGAGCATCGGAGGCGCCCCCTACAGGTTGGCATCCCCCCCTGCCCCGGAAGACCTGATCGAACGGCTCAGGATTGCGGACAGCAAGAGAGCGGACAAGCGGCTCAGAGCGAGAGACCGAGGTCGGGCACCAGCGCAGCCAGTTCCCTGACCCTGTTGGCAAGGAGCAGGATTCCGAAGACTATGAGTAGCAGCCCGCTCAGGACCATGACGACCCTCATGTGCCTCTGGAGCCATCGCGAGTAACTCAGGAAGGTGTTGAGCGCAAGGGCCGAAAGGAAGAACGGGACCGCGAGCCCGAGCGAATAGACCGTCAACAGCTTCAGCCCGTAGACCGCCGAACCCTTTGCACCAGCATACAGCAGTATGCTACCCAGTATCGGGCCTATGCACGGTGTCCAGCCCGCCACGAAGGCCATGCCGAGGATGAATGTCCCGACGTATCCGGCCGGTTTTCCGCTCAGGTGTATCTTGCGCTCCCGCATCAGGAAGTCGATCTTCAGAAACCCCGCTATAAAGAGGCCGAACACTATCACGACGATGCCGCCGATTATCCTTATCCAGTCCTGGTACTCGAAGAGTAGGCGTCCGATCGCCGACGAAGACGCCCCGAGCAGTATGAAGACGAACGAAAAACCGAGTATGAAGACGATCGAGTTCGTCATCGTGAGGAACCGGACGCGGGCCCTGTCCGCCCCGCCCGTCAGGTCCTTGAAGGATATCCCCGTTATGTACGAGACGTAGGACGGCACGAGCGGCAGCACACAAGGAGATAAGAAGGAGAGGAGCCCTGCAAGGAAGGCAAGCGAATAGGAGACATCCGTCTTCATCCGGCACACTCCTTGTCGGAACCCTTGAGTTTCTCGATCGCATGTGGTATCACTCCGAGCACGGTCCCGATACCGTCCTTGACGGCCTCGGGACTGCCCGGGAGGTTTATGATGAGGCATTCACCCCTTGTGCCGGCCACAGCCCTTGAGAGCATGGCGTTGGGGGTCTTCTTCAGGCCTTCGAGCCTCATGGCCTCTCCGATGCCCGGGACCTCCCGGTCTATGACCTCGAGGGTGACGTCAGGGGTGATGTCCCTCGGCCCGAGTCCCGTGCCCCCGGTGGTGACGATGAGGTCGACCTTCTCGGAGAGGTTCACGAGCATGTCTCTGAGGACGTCCTTCTCGTCGGGCAGGATCGCGTAGTGTATCACCTCGATACGGGCCTGCTCGAGCGCCTTGCGAAGCAGCCTTCCGCTGTCATCAACACGCTCGCCCCTGGCACCCTTGTCGCTCAGTGTAAGTATGGCAGCCCTGAACATTCAGCCTCCCTGCAGCCGGACGGATATGCCGTCGCCGATTCTTATCGTGCCGCCCCTTACCACCCTTGCGAATATACCCTCGTCGGGCATGACACAGCAGCCGGCCTGGAAATAGATGGCACAGCGGCTGTGACACGTCTTGCCTATCTGCGTCACCTCGAGTTCCACGGTATCGCCGACCCCGATCCTCGCACTGACGGGCAGTCTCCGGAGGTCTAT
Organism: Nitrospirota bacterium; assembly: GCA_011051565.1. Classification (GTDB taxonomy): domain Bacteria; phylum Nitrospirota; class Thermodesulfovibrionia; order Thermodesulfovibrionales; family JdFR-85; genus BMS3Bbin07. The sequence continues at coordinate 3,527 of DRKX01000088.1, forward strand.
ACCATCGGTCGTTATGTTCTCCGCGAAGTCGCCCGGGCCGACATCCACCCCGAGTTCCCTCATCCTCTGTATGCTCTCGACGGACAGGAGGCTCACCTGCCTGTGTCCCTCAGAGGAGGCATGGGCGTCGCCCTCTATCCCGTATGACTCCCTGAGGATGGCCGTCTCGACGGTCCCCTTCCTCACACCCTTGTACCTGCTTATGTTTATCGCGACGACCCTGCCGTTCATCGAAGCTCCGTGCGTGACATGAAGGCTGCCCCCTTCCACGCACTAAGGATAACATAGAGTTTCCGCATGAGACAAGGCTGCTGGGAATATGCTACACTGAAAGGGCGGGGCTGTGGTCCCCGCGGCAGCGGTTATCAGAAATCCCAGAGAGTGGAAAGGACGACAGACATGCCGGATTACAAGGAGTTTTCAAAGGACGAAGAGAGGATATACGACCTGGAGATGGGCAGGCTGATAGAGAGGATCAAGAGCGGCCAGTCCCTCAAAGAGGCCTGCAGCTCCATAGAGGCGGAAGACGACGAGCTCAGGCAGATCATAGCAGACGACGGCCTGAAGATAGTTATAGCCGAACTTCACTACAACCAGGGCATGGATTTCGAGCAGGTCGCCTACAGGTTGAAAACGACCGTGGAGCAGATAGAGGAGACGAACAGGATCATGATCGAAGACGTGATGCACACGATAAAGCAGAAAGGCGGAACCATCGGAAACGCCTGAGCCGTCCAGCACACCCCTGAGCCGAGAGTGCACGGTCCCCTTCCGGTCGCTCACTATTCGTACTATTCGTGCAGCCGCACCTCTATCGGCTCATCGCCTTATGTTATAGAATGCAGAGAGCCCCGGGTAGATTGCAGAGTCGTTCAGCTCCTCCTCTATCCTCAGCAGCCTGTTGTACTTGGCGACCCTCTCACTCCTTGCGAGGGAGCCCGTCTTTATGAACCCGGTGTTGCACCCGACTGCGAGGTCTGCGATCGTCGTATCCTCGGTCTCACCCGAGCGGTGAGAGATGACCGCGGTGTAGCCAGCGCGCCCGGCCATCTCGATGGCATCGAGCGTCTCCGTAAGGGTGCCGATCTGGTTGAGCTTGACGAGCACTGAATTCGCCACACTGTCCCTTATCCCCTTGGAGATGATCTCGGTGTTCGTTACGAAGACGTCGTCGCCGACGAGCTGGACCTTTCCGCCGAGCCTGCGGGTCATCTCGATCCATCCATCCCAGTCGTTCTCACCGAGACCGTCTTCGATCGATATCACTGGATACTTCTGGATCACGCCCTCGTAGTAGTCGACCATGTCAGAGGACGAGCACTTCTTCTCCTCGAACCTGTACGTGCCGTCCTCATAGAACTCGGAGGCGGCGACATCGAGTGCGAGATAGACGTCCTTGCCGGCGGTGTAACCGGCCTTATCGATAGCCTCGAGTATCAGGGCGAGGGCCTCTTCGTTCGTCTTGAGGTCCGGGGCGAAACCGCCCTCGTCACCGACAGCGGTGCTCAGCCCCTTGGCCTTCAGTATCTGCTTTAGCGACTGGAAGACCTCCGAGCCCGCCCTCAGGGAGGAAGAGAAGTCACCCAAGCCCACCGGCATTATCATGAACTCCTGAATGTCGACGTTGTTGTCGGCGTGCGCCCCGCCGTTCATGATGTTCATCATCGGAACCGGAAGCTTCTTGGCGTTGCAGCCGCCAATGTACCTGTACAGGGGGAGGCCGAGCTCGTCGGCCGAGGCCTTGCACACGGCGAGAGACACACCGAGCATTGCGTTCGCGCCGAGGCGGCTCTTGTTGTCGGTTCCGTCGAGTTCTATGAGGAGCCTGTCGATGTAGACCTGGTCTTCGGAATCGAGGCCGATGACCTTCGGCGCTATCTCTTCGATCACATTGTTGACCGCCACGGTAACACCCTTGCCGTGGTAACGGCTCTCGTCACCGTCGCGCAGCTCGAGGGCCTCCCTCTCTCCGGTGGATGCACCTGAGGGGACCGCCGCCACACCGATGGCACCGGAGGCGAGCACCACCTCGACCTCGATGGTCGGGTTCCCCCTCGAATCCAGTATCTCTCTTGCATGAACGTCGATGATTTCTCCCATGTCAACCTCCGTTGTTTGTTATCCTTAAATGATACCCGAACCAGGCCTGAAATTCAATCCGGCAGATACTGCTGAAGTACTCTCAAAACCCTGCCTTCGTCAACGGGCTTGTCCTTGAGTTCGGCCCTCTGCGATATGAGCCTCAGCGTGGTCTCGAGGTAGACCCTGAACTTGTGCGCCTTTTCAAAGACCTTGTGGGCCCCGTGTGCGTCGAGCATCTCGGGACTTATAGAGACGAACTCGCTGAAGAACCTCTGGAACTCCTCGTAGTCGTCGTACCTGAGAAGCCTGAAGCTCAGGCTCTCGAAGTAGAGCATGTAGTCCTTCAGCGCCTCGAAGACCTTCCTCCGCTCCCCGCTGTCTCCGGCACTGGCTTCGAACGTCTCGAAGAACCTGCAGAGTATGTAGACGTCGTCCCTCAGCCTGAGGGACTGCTCGACCCTCGTCTCGAAGCTCGGGAATATCTCCGGTCCCTTGATGTCCGGAGAGAAGTGCTGGGCGAGCTGGACTATGCACTGCTCGGTCAGGTTCCTGAATATGCCGTGACAGTTCTCCATCCTCCCGCGGATCTGTGCCGGCGAGGTCCTGAGCAGCACGTCCCTCAACTCCTGCTCATAGACCCTCTTCGACTCCATTGAGAACTGGAAGGCTATGGACTGGAGGACATCCTTCAGCCCCCTGTCGTTCATCTCTTTCATCATGTCGTTGATATAACTCACGAAACTCCTGATCTCGGACCTGAGGAGCACGAGTATCAGGTATGCACAGTTTAGGGAGACCGAGCGGTCCGAGGAGAGGTCTATATGGCCGAGGTAGCGGAGGAATCTGAAAAGGTAGATGAAGACACTGGATATCTCCCTCCTGTAGTCGCTCTCACCGAGGGACTTTACGACCTCCTTTATCCTGGCATTGTCGATGGTGTCGAACTCGTGGTCGATACCCTTCTTGAAGGGGTCGAAGATGCGGTTCTCCCTGATCTCCCTGCCGAGTATGTCGCCGAAGTTCTTGTAGCCGGTGTAGGAGACCGAGCTGCCTCTCAGCAGGTCGTTTATGATGACCTTGAGGTTGATGAAAGAGTCATAGAGGAGAAAGAGTGATTTCTCGGGCGTATCCTGCCTGTAGAGGCTCTCCCTCAGGAGGTCCCTCTTCCGGTCCGAGAGGAACTTCTGCTCTGCAAACTTCTGGAACCAGAAGGCGTTCTTCCTGCTTTCGGGTATGATGACCTCGAGGATGCCGAGGACCCTCAGTATGACGTCCCTTACAGAGGAGAGCTCGGGAAAGAAGTTCCTGACCCCGTAGCTCTGTTCACTGATCGGCAGGTTCTCGGGGTTGAACGCCCTGTCGAGTGCCCGCAGCAGCAGGTTGATCTCAGAGAAAAGCTCCTTCTGTCTCTCCCTGACATCGGCAAACCAATCAGACGACCTAATCCCTTCTGTCATCACCCGCCACCCTATTTCTTAGGCTTTGGGACGTGAATGGCTTCCCCGTGTACATCCTCAGCGGCCTCCATAAGCCCTTCTGACAGGGTAGGATGGGCGTGTATTGTATCAGCGATGTCCCTGACCTTGAGTCCGGCCTTTATCGCGACTGCCGCTTCATGGACGAGATCAGAGGCGTTCGGTCCGATTATGTGCACTCCAAGGAGCCTGTCCGACCCCCTCTCGGCAACCACCTTTACAAAGCCGGTTATCTCTCCCATGGCATGGGCCTTTCCGAGGGCGCGGAACTGGAAGTGCCCGGTGGCGTAGTCGATCCCCTTCTCCGACGCCTCGTTCTCGCGCAGCCCCACAGAGGCTATCTCGGGTGAGGTGAATATGGCTGCAGGCACGACCGAGTAATCGATCCTCTTCTCTATACCGCAGGCGTTGTATGCTGCAACCACCCCTTCCTTGGACGCAACGTGTGCAAGGAGAATCCCTCCCGTGACATCCCCGATGGCGTAAATGCCCTCTATGTTCGTCTCCATCTTCTCGTTGACCACAATCTCCCCCCTGGCCCCCTTCTTTATCCCTACGGCCTCGAGCCCTATACCCTCGGTATTGAGCGACCTGCCGATGGAGACGAGCAGTTTCTCGGCCAAGAGCTCCTTGCCCCCGGAGAGGCCCACGTGTATCCCGTCGTGCCGCCCCTCGACCTTCTCCACCTTCACGCCGGTCATTAGCTTTATCTTTTTCTTCTTGAGCTCCTTTTCGAGCAGCCGGGATATTTCCGGGTCCTCGGTGGAGATCGCGCCCGGCATCATCTCCACCATGGTCACCTCGGTACCGAGCTCCCTGAATATGCATGCGAACTCGCACCCTATGACACCGGCACCGACGATGATCAGGCTCTTCGGTATGGATTTAATGTCGAGGGCGTCGTCACTCGACAGTATGTGCTCGCCGTCGAAAGGGAATATGGGTATCTGGGCGGGCCTCGAACCGGTGGCTATTATGATCTTGTCCGTCTCGACGATCTCGACGGAGCCGTCCCTCTTCTCGACCTCCACCTTCTCCGGGGTGAGCAGCATGCCCTTGCCCTCTATGAGGTTCACTCCCCAGCTCTTGAAGAGCGAACGTATGCCCTTCACCTGTGTTGATACGACCTTGTCCTTCCTCTCCATGATCCTCGAGAGGTTGGGCATGATCTCACCCGATACGTCCACACCGTAGTCCTTGAGTCTCCTCGCCTTGTGTATGGCTTCAGCCGATGCGACCAGTGCCTTTGTAGGTATGCAGCCCCTGTTCAGGCACGTGCCGCCCACCTCCGTGTCCTCCACCACCGTGACCTCGGCCCCGAGCTGGGCGGCCTTCAGGGCCGCAACATAGCCGCCGGGACCTGCGCCAAGGACCAAAAGCCTCATTTCGCCTCCTCTTCGACGTACCTCTCGTAGTCAGCACTGTCAAGGAGGTCGTCGATCTCGGAAGGATCGGACAACTCGACCACTGCGATCCATCCCTTGCCGTACGGGTCTTCGTTGATGATCTCGGGAGACTCCTCGAGGTCCTCGTTCACCTCGATCACCGTTCCGGAGACAGGGGCTATCACCGACGAAGTCGCCTTGGTGGACTCTATCTCCGAGAACTCTGAATCCTTCGATATCTCGGCATCCACCTCGGGGAGGTCAATGTATACGATATCTCCAAGTGAATCCTGCGCATAGTCTGTTATGCCGACCGTCACTTTCTTGCCAGAAATCCTGACCCACGTATGCTCCTTGTGGTATTTGAGATCGTCCGGAAAGTTCATCTGCTGCCTCCTTCAAGTTCATTCTTTAACCTGTAAGACAGGCTGAGCGATTGTTTTTCATAGCATAGGTTTTTGTCCTTTGTCAACCTGTGCACGCTGTGAAGGCCGCTGAAGGAGCCTTCTCCGTCTGCCATTTATCGTCCACCGTATCCTGAATCTTGAATTCCCCTCGCCTGGGCGGCGCAACGGACGGCAGCTGCATGAGGGGACGGCAGGTTCACTGCTCCTGAAGCCTGCTGATATCCAGAAGCCCTGTGGTCAGGCGGTTCACCATGGCGAGCAGGCTGAGCCTGTTCAGCCTTATGCGGTCATCCTTCTCCATGACGAGCACATTGTCGAAGAAGTCGTTTATCGGCCCTCTAAGCCCTCCCATCGAGGAGAGGGCGCGCGTATAGTCCGACCTCGCCACAGACTCCTCGACCTCCCGTGCGGTGCTCTTCGCCTCCCTGAACAGGACCCTCTCCTCGTCGTGAACAAAGAGGTCCTCGTCGACAGCGTCCGGGAGGGGTTCATCGACGCCCTTTAGTATATTGAAGACCCTCTTGAGTGCGATCAGGGCCTCGTTGTACCATGGCTCACGCTTGAACGACTCCACTGCATCCATTATCTCCTTGACCTTCACAAGCGGGAGACTTCCAGACCTCCCTATAACCGCCTGGACCGTATCGTGCGCATAACCCTCCGAGGCGAACAAGGGTTCAAGCCTCTGGAGGAGAAACCTGACGACCTCCTCACCGAGCGCCCCTCTGTCAACCGCACGCCCTGACTCATCCAGCGCGGTCTGCACCAGGTCTTCGAGACTCACGGCGAATCCCCTGCTTATGAGGATCGATATGATGCCGAGGGCCTGCCTGCGGAGGGCGAAGGGGTCTTCGGAACCGCTCGGTTTGAGCCCTATGGAGAAGAAGGCAACCACGTTGTCAATTCGGTCGGCAATGCTCAGTACAGCGCCGGTATCGGTTGAGGGGAGTTCACCCCCGGCATGAGCCGGCAGGTACTGCTCATAGATGGCCTCTGCAACCTCAGGGTCCTCGCCCCAGTGCAGGGCGTAGTATTTTCCCATCAGGCCCTGGAGTTCCGGAAACTCGCGCACCACACCGGTCACGAGGTCCGACTTGGAGATGAGGGCGGCCCTGCTTATCTTCTCACTTGCATGAGGCACGAGCACCGAGAGCCTGCCGGCCACCCTGCAGACCCTCTGCACCTTGTCGTAGAGGCTGCCCAGCTTCTCCTGGAACGTGACCCTCTTCAGGTCCTCGACCCTGTCGATGAGCGGTCTCTTCAGGTCGTCCTCGTAGTAGAAGCGCGCATCCTCGAACCTCGCCCTTATGACCTTCTCTGCCCCGCTCCTGACGGCAGCCTCGCCTTCGCTCCCGGTGTTGCCGACGACCACAAACCTCTCAAGCAGTGATCCGTCGGCGTGCTCGACGGCAAAGTACTTCTGATGGTCCCTCATCACGGTGACCAGGAGCTCCTTTGGAAGCCTCAGGTACTCTTCGGGAAAGCGGCACAGAACGGCCGAGGGATATTCGACGAGGAACGCGACCGTCTCGAGCAGTGCCTCGTCCTCGACGACCCTGCCGCCTGCGGTCTCCGAGAGCCGGACTGTCGCATCCCTTATCTCGGCTTTCCTCCTTACGTGGTCGGCGATCACGAAGTTGTCTTCGAGGACCCTCAGGTACTCGCCCGCGCTGCGGACCACGATGGGGCCGGGACTGAGAAACCTGTGCCCGAACGTGCGGTCACCGCTCCGCAATCCGTCTATCTCAAAGGGTATGACCTCTCCGTCCATGACGGCAAGCAGCCAGCGTATCGGCCTGACGAACCTGAGGCCACCCTCTCCCCACCTCATAGACTTGGGAAAGTGCAGGGACAGGGTGATCTGCTTCAGTACGTCCGGGAGCAGGTCCCTAACGGGTCTTCCCTCCCTCTCGATTATCGCAACTGCGTACTCGCCCTTGCCTTTCTTCTCAACCTTCAGGCTCTCCACTTCCACGCCCTGCGACCTCGCGAATCCGATCGCGGCCTTGGTGGGGGTTCCGTCTTCGTCAAAGGCTACATGCCTCGGCGGACCGTACACGACGTCCCTGACGCTCGCCTGCCTCTCGGGCAGCCCCTCGACAGTCAGGCTGAGCCTCCTTGGGGTGGCGTAGGCACGTACGGCGCTGAAGTCGATGGAGAGCCCTCCGAGCGTCTCCCTGCAGAGGCTCTCGAGCTGGCTTACGGCGCCGGGCAGAAACCGTGCAGGCACCTCCTCGACCCCGATCTCGAAGACGAGGGAACG
>DRKX01000089.1 GCA_011051565.1 Nitrospirota bacterium
GCAGGCCCTCGAAGACGCCGTCTCCGTAGAGGAGCCCGTGGTCGAAGACCGAGATGCGGGCGTCGGCCCTGTCGTGAAACTTGCCGTTGATGTATACCTTCATGAGCACTGATGATATAAAAAGGGGGCGGTTTTGTCAAGGTGTTCCCGCACAACGAGCGCGGCCGGCGTCCGGCCGTGCATGTTTGCCCGGCCTGAAACCCTATCTGCTATAATATACCGGCCCGGTGAGTTCGAGGGGCGGGAGAGTCTCTTGTGTCATGATCAGGTGGCCGACTCCGGGTCTCGTGTATGAAGATTCAGAGCTTCATAGGTCTGTTCGTTTTGGCGCTGATAGCGTGGGTCCTGAGTGAGAACAGGAGGGCGGTAAGCTGGAGGGCCGCGCTCTACGGCATCCTCGTACAGCTTGTGCTTGCGGCCGTCATGCTGAAGGTACCGCTCTTCAGGGAGTTCTTCCTCCTGCTGAACAGGCTGGTCAGCTCCCTCGAGGAGGCCTCGAGGGCGGGCACCTCGTTCGTCTTCGGCTATCTCGGGGGCGGTCCCCTCCCTTTCGACGAGAAGTACCCTGGGGCGAGCTTCATACTCGCCCTGCAGGCCCTTCCCCTTGTGCTCGTGGTGAGCGCCCTTTCCTCCCTCCTCTTCTACTGGCGCATACTTCCTGTGGTCGTGAAGGCGTTCTCACGCGTGCTGGAGAAGACCCTGAACATAGGCGGTGCGCTCGGGCTTGCGACCGCCTCGAATATCTTCGTGGGAATGGTGGAGTCCCCGCTCGTCGTGAGGCCCTACCTGAAGGAGATGTCGCGGAGCGAACTCTTCTCGGTGATGGTGTGCGGGATGGCGACCATAGCGGGCACCGTGATGGTCCTCTATGCCAGTATCCTGAAAAGCGTCGTCCCTGACGCAATGGGGCATATACTGATCGCTTCCCTGATAAGCGCGCCTGCGGCCATAACCGTCTCCAGGCTGATGATCCCAGAGAGCGGAGGGCGTACCGCGGGCGAACTGGTGCCGCCGCAGGCGGCGAGGGGCTCCATGGATGCGATCACTAAGGGAACGCTTGACGGGCTCGAGCTCCTTCTCAACATAGCGGCGATGCTCGTGGTCCTGGTTGCCCTGGTTCGCCTCGCCAACCTCGGGCTCGGCCTGCTGCCCGACATCGGCGGAGCGCCCGTGACCCTGCAGAGGCTCCTCGGCTGCCTGATGGCCCCGGTGGTATGGCTTATGGGCGTGCCGTGGAGCGAGGCCGGCACGGCAGGCGCGCTCATGGGCACGAAGACCATCCTCAACGAGTTCATCGCATACGTCGACCTCGCAAACCTCCCCGAGGGCGCGCTGTCTCCAAGGAGCAGGCTGATAATGACCTATGCGCTGTGCGGTTTCGCCAACTTCGGAAGCCTCGGCATAATGATCGGAGGGCTCGGAGGCATCGTGCCCGAGAGGAAAGACGAGGTGGTCGCCCTCGGTATGAAGGCCATCGTGGGCGGCACGATCGCCACCTGCATGACGGGCGCCGTCGTGGGGCTCCTCTACGCCTCCTGAGCCGTTCCCTCGCTCTCCGGCTGACCCTGGTGACCGGGGGAGTGACGGAGGAGTCAAGCAGCGGATACGACTATGGGCAGCCGGGCACCCTCTCTCAATGCCCTGAGCACCTCGTCCCTGACAGCGCCCTTGCCGAGGTCTTCCTTGCCCGTCATCTCCTCGATCTCAATCCGGACAATTCCGGTCATGGCGAGCTTGCCTTCGGGAACCGCGCCGTAGCCGCCCTCGGGCTGGTATTTCTCCATGAGGCACCCGAGGGCCAAGAGCCTCTCCTCCCGGTCGTCCACGATTGCGGCCCTGCCCTTGATGATGACGCTCCTGTATAGATACTCGGCTTCGCAGGGCTGCCTCACCGCCCTCACGTAGGCTATCGGGAGGTCGACCTCGAAGCAGACGCGGTCGTCCCTCTTTATGTCGTCGATCTTTTCACCCTCCAGTGCTGTATGAAAGTATATCTTTCCGTCGTGGTATGCGAAGTTGAGCGGTTTGACCATTGGATAGCCGTCTCCGCCGTTGGTGCCGAGCCTGCCGGTATGGCAGGTCTTCAGGAGCTCGATGATGACCGCCTCATCCCGTATCTCCTTCTTGTGCTTGCGCATGGATCCTCCTGAACAGACAGGGCCGCGGCCGGGCCGGTGAGGCCTTCTTCAATCCGTGCCGTTGCCAGAGTGGTTCGTGCGACGCCGTATTCGCTGCATGAGACAAGGATAGAACAGTCCGGTTTTCTCAGTCAAGGGGACATCCCGATTCAGGGGATGTCGAGCGACCGGATGGGTATCCGCTCCGCCACAGGAGACAGAAAACGACCGCCGTATGTTATTATTATTCATTCAAGACTTCCGATCCCCGGCTTTTCATTTCCGGAACAGCAAGAGGGAGGCCCCATGAAGATACTCGTTACGGGCGGAGCGGGATTCATAGGCTCCAACGTGGTGGACGGCTACATCCGTGAAGGTCACGAGGTGGTCGTTGTCGACAACCTCTATACAGGACGGACCGAGAACCTCAATCCACGGGCTCGGTTCTACCTCCTCGACGTACGCTCCGAGGAGCTCGGCAAGGTGTTCGAGATCGAGAGGCCGGATGTAGTGAACCACCACGCTGCCCAGATGTCCGTGCCCGCCTCTGTGGAAGACCCCGCGTTCGACGCTGACGTGAACATAATGGGGCTCATAAACCTCCTTCAGTCCTCCGTTGCATACGGCACGAGGAAGTTCATCTTCATCTCCTCCGGGGGGGCGATATACGGTGAGAAGGATCAGCTCCCGATCTCCGAGACGGACGAACCGATGCCGCTTTCACCATATGCCGTGACCAAGCTGACGTCAGAGGGCTATCTCAGGTTCTACAGGCATCACTACGGCCTCGACTATACCGTTCTGCGCTATGCGAACATATACGGGCCCCGGCAGGTGCCCCACGCCGAGGCTGGTGTGGTCGCCATATTCATCGACACGCTCAGAAGGGGTGAGGTGCCGGTGATTTACCATTACCCTGAGGAGCCGGACGGCATGACGAGGGACTACTGTTACGTGGAGGACGTGGTCAGGGCCAATCTCCTCGCACTCGACAGGGGTTCCGGTGAGGCCCTGAACATCGGCACCTCTCAGGAGACGACCACCGGAGAACTCTACAGGACCATCCTCGGGTTGATGAGGAGCCGGGGCTATGCAAAGGACGCCCTGTTCGATACGCCGAAGAAGGGCGCTGCGAGGTCGGGTGACCTCAGGAGGAGTGCCCTCGATATAGAGAAGGCTCGCGAGGTCCTCGGCTGGCGGCCCGAATACGACCTTAAGCGCGGACTTGAAGAAACGATCCTCAATGAGTTAACCTAACGAGTTGAAACGATCGGAGGCCTGATGAACGACAGAGAGAGGTTGATCGAACTAATACGCGACCGTGCCTTCAAATACAGCGAGACCCCTGCTTTCCGCCTCTCGTCCGGCATTATGAGCAGGTACTACTTCAATCTCAAGAAGGTCACCTTTTCGCCCGAAGGACAGTACCTCGTAGGCAGGCTCTTCTACGGGAAGATCAAAGAACTCGGCACATCGCCGAAGGCGGTCGGCGGACTGACGCTCGGCGCGGATCCGATCGCAACGGCCGTGGCCCGTTACTCGTACGACGCAGGGGACCCGATCGAGGCCTTCGTCATCAGGAAGGAGCCCAAGGCGCACGGCATGGGCCTCCAGATAGAGGGCTGCGTGGCGCCTGGAGACCGGGTGGTCATAGTCGAGGATGTTGTGACGAGCGGTGCCTCGACCATAAAGGCGATAGATGCAGCAGAGGGGTTCGGCCTTAAGATAGTCGCGGTCATGGCCCTGCTCGACAGGTGTGAGCAGAACGGACGGCAGAACATCGAGGCCAAGGGATACCCGTTTTACTCCATCGTCACCCTGCACGACGTGCTGGAGCCGTCCGCGTCCGCGAAGTGAGTCGTGCCGGCAAGGGTTGAAGTCTTTTTTCTATGATAGACCTCCATACACATAGCATCTTCAGCGACGGCGAACTCGTTCCCACCGAACTTGTGAGGAGGGCGCGGGTCAAGGGCTGCAGGGCCGTAGCGATCACCGACCATATGGATTCATCCAACATGGACTTCATCATCCCGAGGATCGTCCGCGTGGCCGACGAGCTCAACGCCGTACAGCCCGTGAGGGTCATTCCTGGAGCTGAGCTCACACACCTCCCTCCGGAGCTCATACCCGATGGCATCAGGAAGGCGCGGAGCCTCGGTGCGCTGATCGTCGTAGTGCACGGCGAGACCCTCGTGGAGCCTGTCGAGGAGGGTACCAACAGGGCCGCAATCGAGGGCGGTGCCGACATACTCGCACATCCCGGCCTGATAGACGAGGACGACGTCAGGTGCGCGGTCGAAAGGGGTGTGGCGCTCGAGCTGAGCGCGCGGAAGGGCCACAGCCTCGCCAACGGGCATGTGGCCGCGCTTGCAAGGCGTCACGGCGCCAGGCTCGTCGTCAATACCGATGCGCACTCGCCCGGAGACCTTGTAGACCGTGCCTTCGCCGAAAAGGTCGTACTTGCGGCCGGGCTCGATGCTGCGGCTGCCGAGAGGGTCTTCGCCGTATCCGAAGAGATAATGAAATCCGTTATCTGACGGGAGGAGATATATGCCTAAGCCGATAAAGAAGCGCGTGCATAAGAAGGGGATTGATGAAAGGGACGTCATGTCCCTCTATGAGAGGCTCATCGACTACTACCTCGAGAACAAGAAGGCCGTCTACAGGTGGGCTGCCATTGCAGTTCTGCTCATCGCCGCAGCCGCGGCGGTCGTCTTCTACAACCGGAGCCTCAGCGAACAGGCCGAGTCCCTGCAGTACGAGGGCTACAAGCTCTACCACAACCTCTACCAGGGGGAGGAAAAGAAGGCCGACGAGGAGACCCTGAAAGAGGCCCTGGCGAGATTCGAGGCGGCATACCAGAAGAAGTCCTCGCCGATAACCCTCCTCTACATTGCAAACACACAGTTTGCGCTCGGCCGTAACGAGGAGGCGCTCAAGACACTCGACGAGTTCACAAGAAAGTATCCGCGCAACGAAGAACTACTCCCGTTGGCCTACTACAAGATCGCCGCGATCCAGGCCAAGGAGGGCAGGCGTGAAGAGGCGCTCAAGACACTCGATACACTTTACGGGCTCAAGGCGAGTCCGTTTCTGAAAGACGTCGCCCTCTACGAGTCGGCAGCCCTCCTCGAGAAGATGGGTAGGAAGGAGGAGGCACTCAAGCGGTACGAGGAACTCGTGGAGAAGCATCCCGGTTCGCCCTACTACCAGGCTGCTCTGGCCAAGGTGAAGGAAGAGGAGAAGAAGAAGGCCGAGAAGAAGGATGACTCAGGCAAGGGGAAGCCTTCGGGGAAGAAGAGCAAGTGACCTTGGCTCACTTCAGGGGCACGTAGATGATCGAGCCGGGCCTCAGCCTCGTGGGGTCGATCCCCCGGTTGAGTGCATAGAGCGCCTTCTGCCTTATCCCGAGCCTCTTGGCTATGTCCCAGAGCGTGTCGCCCTTCCTGATGATATAAGGGGTCTTGGGGACGCTCAGGGCCTCCAGCGTGTCGTCGGACGGAGGCAGGTAGAGTATCGAACCCGGCCTCAGCCTCTTCGGGTCGATCCCCCTGTTTAGTGCGTAGAGCTCCCTGCGCGTGACGCGGAAGGTGTTTGCTATGTCCCAGAGCGTGTCGCCCTTCTTGATTATGTAGGGTATCTTCGGCATCCGCTCCTTGGGCGAGGCGTTGTTGAAGCACTCGGTGAACCTGCCTGCGGTCCCCTCGGGTATGCGGACCGTGTAGGTCCTGAGGTCCGGCGGTGTACACCACCTCTTCAGCTCGGGGTTCAGCTCCCGTATCTTCCTTATCGTCGACTCCGTGCACTTGGCGATGAAGGAGAGGGAGACGGGGCTGTTGATCTCCACCTCGTCGAACCTCATGGGTTCGTGGTAGTCGATGTCGGTGAAGCCGTACTTCTCCGGCTCGGATGCGATCTTGCCGGCTGCTATGAACTTCGATACATAGTCCTTTGTCTCACGCTTGAGGTACCCGGTCCTGATGATGCGCCAGTAGCTGTCCGACCTCGTCTTGCGGAGCGCCCTCCTGATTCTGCCCTCACCTGCATTGTAAGCGGCGAGAGCGAGCGGCCATGAACCGAACCGGTTGTACAGGTCTTTCAGGTAGCGTGCCGCCGCCACGGTGGACTTGATCGGGTCTCGTCTCTCGTCACGCCAGTAGTCCATCTTCAGGCCGTAGCTCCTGCCGGTCGACGGTATGAACTGCCACGGGCCCACGGCATGCGCGCTTGAGCGTGCATCCGTGCTGAAGCCGCTCTCTATGAGCGGCAGGTAGACGAGGTCTTCGGGCAGGTCGTTCTCTCTCAGTATCGCCTTGATCGTATCGAGGTACCTGCCGGAGCGCTGAAGCCATGTCGCGAAAGACCTCCTCTTGCGGGTGGTGTAGAGGTATATGTGCCTCTCCACGAGGCTCCGGGCTGAATCGTCGTCTTTGTAGGAGGCGAGGAGCAGGAACTCACGCTTTGCAGGCCCGGACTCTCCAGGAGCGTCCGTGATCGGCTGCCTGCAGAGATAGGGCGTGAGCTCGGCTGCGGAGATGGACAAGAGGAAGTCGTCTATTGAAAGGCCTTTCAGCAGGCTGAACGTCTGCTCGAAGAGGCTGGACTGGACGAGATCGTCCACGACGCCGTTTAGAACGCCCTCTCCGGAGTCTGGCAACCGGACATCGTCCGAAGTGCCGCCCCATGCCTTGCCCTCGTGGTCTGAAATCATGCTGAGGATGAGGAGGGTGAGGAGGATTGCGATCCTGCGGCCCCTTCTTGACACGGGTCTCTCCGAAGCGGTCGAATTACGGAAAATCATGATTTCTATATTAATTGAAGCGCGTTTTTTTGTCAATCACGGCATTTATGTTAAAATGTAATTATTTCCAGTGTTTTGATTTGTGTTTGCAGGATTTCACGCATTCAGGCAGTGTGGAAGCGCGATTGCCTTTGGAGGGATATGGCAGAGGCCCTGAGACATCTGAGATGGCAGGATATTCTGGACATCATTGTCGTGGCCGTTGTCCTTTACAGGGTGCTCCTGATAATAAACGGGACGAGGGCCGTCCAGATGCTGATAGGCCTTGGTGTCCTGCTCGGCGCCTTCTTCCTCTCCAGCTACCTCAAGCTCCACACCATGTACTGGATCATCCAGAGCCTGTGGGCCCAGGTCGTACTTGCGCTGATAATACTCTTCCAGCCGGAGATACGCAAGGCCCTCGCCCAGATGGGGGAGACATCGTTTCTGCCCTCCCTCACTTCGGCCTCAGAACTGAAGTCCCTCGAGGAGATAGTGAGGGCGACCGTGGCCCTGTCGAGCAGGAAGATAGGCTCGCTCATAGTGATCGAGAGGGATACGTCGCTCAAGGACTTCATAGAGATAGGGACTCCGCTCGATGCAAAGGTCTCGAAGGAGATCCTGCTCAGCATCTTTCACCCGAGTTCGCCGATGCATGACGGGGCCGTGATCATACGGATCGACAGGATCGTGGCTGCAGGCTGCTTTCTGCCGATAACCTTCAGAACCGACATAAGCCGGTCACTCGGCACGAGGCACCGGGCGGCGATCGGCATAACCGAGGAGACGGACGCCGTAGCGATAACGACCTCCGAGGAGACGGGCATGATCTCCTTCGCAATCAACGGAGAGCTGGAGACACACATGGACATGGGTCACCTGCGGGATATACTCACGGAGATATTCACCGAGGGGAAGAAGGGCAAGGGGAGGAGATGAGGCAACTGCTCTTCAGGAACCTCGGTCTCAAGATACTCGCACTATGCCTCGCCGTTGTGCTCTGGTTCCTCATTTCGGGCAGGGGGGTCTCGGAGATCACCCTCGAGGTGCCCATTGAGTACGTCAACATCCCGCCCGGCTACGAGATAGTGAAGAAGGACCGCGATACAGTGAGGGTGAGCCTCTTCGGCAGCGAGGTGGTGCTGAGGTCGATCAAGCCCGAGGACCTGAGGGTCTATGTCGACCTCAAGGACGCACAGCCTGCAGAGGGTTCCTACAGGATAAAGAAGCGCAACATAAAGGTGCCGCCGGCCCTGACCATCTCGAACGTGACCCCGCCGAGCGTGAACGTCGTGATAGAGAAGACGGTCAGGAAGGAGGTCCCGGTCCGGCCGGACATAACCGGTGAGCCTGCAGCCGGGAGGCACATAAGCGAGGTGACGATCAAGCCCGATCGGGTGGTGGTGGAAGGCCCGGAGAGTGTTCTGAGGAGGCTTACATACGTCAGGACCGAGCCCATAGACGTAACGGGTCTGGACAGTGACAGCGTGATGAAGGTGAACGTGGTATCGGATGTGACCGCTGCAAGGCTGATGACCGGAAAGGTCGATGTACATATCAAGATCAAGGAAGGTAACGAGAGATGAGACTATTTGGAACTGACGGTATCCGCGGGCGTGTCAACAGGAGCCCGATGACCCCTGAACTGGTACTGAAGGTCGGAATGGCCGCGGCAAAGGTGTTGAGGAAAGAGGAGGGGAGAAACCTCGTCCTCATCGGCAAGGATACCCGCATTTCAGGCTATATGATCGAGAGCGCCCTGACATCCGGGATATGCTCGATGGGCATGAACGTCATACTCGTCGGTCCCATCCCCACTCCGGGCATAGCCTTCCTGACGAGGACGATGAGGCTCGATGCAGGGGTGGTCATCTCCGCATCGCACAACCCGTTCGAGGACAACGGCATAAAGTTCTTCTCCTTCGACGGCTTCAAGCTGCCCGACAGTGTCGAGAGGGAGATAGAGTCCCTCGTCAAGGACGACGACTTCCTTGCAAAGAGGCCGACCGGTGCGTCGATAGGAAAGACCTACAGGCTCGAGGATGCGACCGGGCGGTACATAGAGTTCATCAAGTCCACCATCCCAAAGGGCATGAACCTCGAGGGACTCAAGGTGGTGGTTGACTGTGCCAACGGAGCGGCTTACAAGATCACCCCAGAGGTCCTTACCGAGCTCGGCGCCCGGGTCATCACCATCAACAACACCCCCGACGGTACTAACATCAACCACTGCTGCGGCTCCACGGACCTCTCGCACCTGAAGGAGGAGGTGCTGCGAAACGCCGCGCATGTCGGGGTTGCACACGACGGTGACGCCGACAGGACCCTCTTCGTGGACGAGACCGGCAGGGAGGTCGACGGGGACAAGGTCCTGGCCGTCTGGGCCGTGGAGCTGAAGAAGGAGGGGAGGCTCAAGAATGACGCCGTGGTCGCAACGGTCATGAGCAACCTCGGCATCGAGCACTATCTCGAGAGAAAGGGGATCAAGCTCATAAGGACGAAGGTCGGCGACAGGTTCGTGGTGGAGGAGATACAGAGGGGAGGATACAACCTCGGCGGTGAGCAGTCCGGCCACATCATCTTCTTCGACTACAACACGACCGGCGACGGCCCTGTCACCGCCCTCCAGATGCTATACCTCATGAAGAAGACCGGGGTGCCCCTGTCAGAGATGGTCTCGGACATATTCCTCTATCCACAGATACTCGAAAACGTGAGGGTGAAGAGGAAGGACGTCATCAAGAAACCCGGTGTCGTCAAGAAGATCAGGGAGGCCGAAAAGGTACTCGACGGCAAGGGACGGGTGCTGGTGAGGCCCTCGGGTACGGAGCAGAAGATCAGGGTCATGGTTGAGGGGAGCGACAGGGAGACCATCCAGGCCGTCGCCTCCGGGATCGTGAAGACGATACTCTCGGCAAGCGGCAAGGAGTAGCCGTCAAGGTTCGGGTATCCGGGGGATCAGGCGGCGCACCGGGGTCTCAACCGCAGCATGAGTCCGGCCCTTCCCTACATATGCTTCGTCTCAGGCATCGGGGCCTTTCTTCTGTGCCGGTACTTTCCGACCCTGACCCTCAGCCTCCTGTTGCTGCTACTGTCGATCCTCTTCAGGAACTACGGCAGGCAGGCCGCGGTGTACGCCGCCGTGGTGCTCGCAGCCTTCGGCTATGCCTGGCTTAGGGACGTGCCTGCGCATGTGAAGCCTCCCGAGGTTCGCGCACCCGGGGAGGAACCCCGCGCCTTCTCGGGTGTTGTCTCAGGGCTGCCGGTCTCATCGCGCAGCGGATACATACAGGAGATACGGCTCCGGCATCCTCGAACAGGACTGAAGAGTCTCCTCTCAACCGGAAGCCCGCTTGAGCCCGGCACGGTCCTTCAGGGATTTGCATACATGAGAATCAGCCAACCGCGCCGGAACCCCGGCGGCCGGTTCACGGAACCCGCGCTCTTTCTGAAGACCGAGGGCTCTCTCCTCTTGAGCAGGGCTGACTCCATCCGCTGGTTTCCGCAGCGCATGAGGTGGAGGCTGTACAGGTACTTCCAGGAGGAGTTCAGCCCGGGTGCAGCCGCCCTCCTGTCCGCCGTCGTGATCGGTCACAGGGGAGGCGGCGACCGCGGTCTCTACGATGCATATGCCGGTGCCGGGCTCGCCCACCTCATGAGCATCTCGGGTACGCACTTCGGCCTCTTCACGCTCCTGTGCTTCTTCCTCGTCCGCCGGGCGGCGGGACGGCTGCCCTACGGGTGGCTCGTGCGGCTGACCGGCCGGCTGAGCCTCGACGAGGCCGCTGCCCTCTTCACGGCCCCCCTCGTGCTGCTGTACCTCATGCTTTCAGGAGGCCGCATACCTGCAGTCAGGTCCTTCCTGATGATAAACGTCTTTCTACTGGGACTCCTGACAGGCAGAAGGGGGTGGTGGCTCAACAGCCTCTTGTTCGCCGCTTCCGTCATCCTGCTGATCGATCCCGCATCCCTGAAGGCCGTCTCCTTCCAGCTCTCCTTTCTCGCGGTATTCTTCATAGGCATCACCCTTGAGGCCTTCGAAGGGCATATCGAGGGGGCCGGCCCTGTGGCGCAGAGGTTTCTGAGGCTCCTCCTGGTCACGTCGGGTGCATTGATCGGCACTTCACCGCTCGTCCTCTACTACTTCCACACCATCCCGACATTGGGCCTGCCTGCCAACCTCGTCTTCACCCCATTGGTCTGCTTTTCGATCCTGCCTGCCGGGGTGTTCGGCTCCATGATCTACCTTGCGACCGGATACTTCCCCCTCAAGGGCCTGCTTCAGGGCATGGCGGAGGTCGTGAATTCCTCGGTCGCCGCCGTTTCCGGTATCGATTACGCCGCCGTCTCCATCGGGGCCTTTCCGGCGCCGCTCCTCATCTTCGTATATGCCGCAGCTTACCTTGCGCTGAAGAGGAGGCGCGCGTGGTTCCTCGTCAGCGCCTCTGCCTTGACGGCAGCCGCCCTCCTCAGTTTCGCCACTGCTGGTGGGAGTCTCCCGAGGGTGACATTCCTCGATGTCGCCCAGGGCGATGCAGCGGTTGTCGAGACCTCGGACGGAAGGACCGTCGTGGTCGATACCGGCTACACCGGCAGGGAAGTAGTGGACTTCCTGCGGTACAGGGGCGTGAGAGAGGTGGATGCAGTCGTCATAACGCACTCTGACAGTGATCACTCGGGCGGTCTGTGGAACCTTCTGAGGTCCTTCCGGGTCAGGGAGGTCTGGGACAACGGCCGCATCGAGTACAGCCCGCAGCTTGGCCGGACGGTGCGCCGCAGGCGGCTTGAGGCCGGTGCCGTTCTGAGGTCCGGAGGGGCCGAATTCCTGGTGCTTCACCCCCCGAGGGGCTACTATGCCGAGGACAATGATTCCTCTCTGGTCCTGAGGTTTCAGGACCGCGGCCTCTCGGTCCTCTTTACCGGCGACATAGAGGCGGATGCCGAGGAAGTCCTCCTCGGACTCGGGAGCCGCCTCGCAAGCGACGTGCTCAAGGTGGCACACCACGGCAGCGCCACGTCGAGTACTACGCCCTTCGTCTCTTTGGTCAGGCCCCGGGCGGCTGTCATCAGCGTGGGTGCAGGAAACCCGTACGGCCATCCGCACAGGGCTGCACTCCGGAGGCTCTCGGGCATCGATCTCTTCAGGACGGACCTGAGCGGTGCAGTCGGGGTGAGCACCGCCGAGGCCGGAGGAGTCGTGGTGAAGCGGTTCGCGGACTTCAGGCTGAAGAGGGTGGAGGGTCTCGGCATGCGGGAGGAGTTCGAGAACCTCAGAAGATCAGTCCTTCTCTGGTAGGCAGGTAGGTCTCGACCACCATCCACTTCATGCGTTCTTTCTTCAGCGTGAGGAAGACCGACTCGTAGACTTCCTCGGTGCCGAGTATGTATTCCCTGTCGCCGTCTCTTATCCCCACCGCCTTGAGCAGGAACTTCGCCTCGGCCGTCCCGGCTTCGGAGTCGACATCGACCCGCAGCCGCTTCAGGTCGATCTCGAAGGAGTCGTAGTTCTCGAACAGCCGCTTGAGCGACTCCTTGAGATAGAGGTATGAGAATCCGTAGCGGTCCCTGTAGTTGTAGGAGACGAGGGCCATCACCGCCTGCAGGTCCTTCCGCGCAACCGCATCCCCGCCCTGCCTGACGAGCTTCCTGATCCTCTTTGCATCAGAGGGTGTCAGGAGGTATACGGCGAGCGGGACGGAGACCAGCAGAATCAGTATGATCACGGTCCTTCTTCGCATCACCTCGGTCCCATGTCTGAAACCCGGCTCGACTCGATACCATAAAAGTAGCACATCGGCCCCGAACAATCAAGGTGCCGCCAAACGAGGGAGTCAGCCCCCTCGGGCCCGCCCGGTTCGTCCAGGCCGCTGCTTTTTCAGGGCGGTGACGTCACGGCCCCTCAATCCACTCCTGTCGCCTGCACACACTTGTCTGTTGCTCGTAAATCTGATATAATCCATGATGGCCGCTCCCAGGGTATGCTTTTGGCGCATCCGGATGCCTCGAACACGTGAGGGAAGGATCACAGACAAGCGAGGGGAGACCGGATGAACCCTACATCGAGAGGCAGCAGCTTCTTGCAGGGAGACTTCCCTCGGCGGACTGTGACAAGGAGAGAACCGTCAGGAATACCGGATGAAGCAGCAGGAACTCCTTAGAAGACTTCCATCGGTGGACGAGGTGCTGAAGAGCCCACGTGGAGCCGGATGGCTCGATGCCCATCCCAAAAGGTACGTGCTCCAGGCGGTCAGGGAGGTCATCGCCTTCAAGAGGATGGAGATACTCGCCGGCGGCACCCCTGATGTGAGTCCCGACGCCGTGGCAACTGATGTGGAACTGCGTATCGAGAGGCTCACGGCAAAGAGGCTCAGGCCGGTAATAAACGCCACGGGCGTGGTGATTCATACCAACCTCGGCCGTGCACCGCTGCCGCCGGACGTGCTCAGGAACGTCGTGGAAGTCGCCCGTGGATACTCCAACCTCGAGTACGATCTCGATTCCGGAACGAGGGGGGAGCGGTATGACCACGTGAGGTGGATACTGAGGGAGATCACAGGGGCCGAGGACGCGCTCGTTGTGAACAACAATGCAGCAGCCGTGCTGCTCTGCCTGAGCACACTCGCAAGGGGCAGGGAGGTCGTCGTCTCGAGGGGGGAACTCATTGAGATCGGCGGGGCCTTCAGGATCCCCGACGTCATGCTCCAAAGCGGTGCTGTCTTGAGGGAGGTCGGGACGACGAACAAGACGAACCTCGGTGACTATGAGGGCGCCGTCGACCGAGAGAGGACGGCACTGCTGCTGAAGATACACCAGTCCAACTACAGGGTGATCGGGTTCACCGAGGACGTTCCGATCGGTGAACTCGTCGGGCTCGGCAGGAGAGAGGGTGTTCCGGTCATGTTCGATCTCGGCAGCGGCTGTCTCACCGACCTCAGACCCTACGGCATACATGACGAACCTCTTGTTCACGATGTGGTCGGCGCAGGGGTGGACATCGTGACCTTCAGCGGCGACAAGCTCCTCGGCGGTCCGCAGGCCGGAATAATCGTCGGCAGGAAGGACCTCACCGACAGGATAGCCGCGCATCCCCTGGCAAGGGCCGTTAGGGTTGACAAGCTCACCCTTGCCGCCCTGGAGTCGACGCTGCTGTGTCATGCCGACCCCGAGAAGGCGAAGGAGAAGATCCCGGTGCTCAGGACCCTCTTGCAGGGTGAGGAAGCGATAAGGAGGCGCGCAAAGAGGATCATGCTGCTGCTGAAGAGGAGCCTTGGGGATGCCGAGGTGTCTGTTGAGCAGGACGAGTCCCAGGCCGGAGGAGGCGCTCTGCCGGGAGTGAGCCTGCCCACGTACGTTGTCACGCTGAAGGTGAGAGGTGTCTCGGCCCGCCACATCGAGCAGAGTCTAAGAAGGGGGCCGGTCGGAGTGATCGCGAGGATAAAGTCGGGCCGCGTGGTCTTCGACGCAAGGACGATAAGGGATTCAGAGGTGAAACCCCTCGTACAGGCGGTCAGAGAGGCGGCTGGTTGATTTTTTTTCTTGACAAAAAATTTTTTTCTTGCTACTGTTATTCAAGAACCGTTTATCGACCGCAAAACCCACTGAAATTCATATTCCCGGTCCCCTTGGCGCAGAGGGCCTTTTTTGTCTGAATCCGAACGCCGGTGGCGAGGGTGAGACGTCGTGCGACTTGCAGGAGGTGGAATGCAGCAGAGCCGGACCACCGGGAGTCTTGTTTTTTGCCGGGAGAACGAACAACAGAACAATCTCACAAGAGAAAGGGGGGAAGAAGAGTAGATGACAAAGTCTGATCTTATTGACAAGGTTGCTTCAGATGCCGGATTGAGCAAGGCAGATGCGAGCAGGGCACTGGATGCCGTGCTGGATAACATCAAGAAGTCTCTCAAGAAGAACCAGAAGGTGACGCTTGTCGGCTTCGGCACCTTCTCGGTCACCAAGAGGAAGGCGAGGAAGGGCCGCAATCCGAGAACAGGCGAGGAGATCAAGATAGCCGCTGCCAAGGTCCCGAAGTTCATACCGGGTAAGGGCTTGAAGGATGCCATCAAATAACTCATTATTTCATTCCGGGGGATGGACCTCTTCCATCCCCCGTTCCGCTTTTCACAACGACGGCGACCCGCGTCAAGGGAATCAGACACTTGAAGTATTCGCGCATGTCGACATTGTCAGCCTTTAAAACCGCCAAGGAGGTGGCCAATGTTAGCAGAGTTCAGCATAATCCCCCTCGGTGCAGGCAGCAGCATAGGGGATTATCTTGCCGACGTGCTCAGGATCGTCGACGAGAGCGGACTCCCCTACAAGGTGAACCCCATGGGGACGTGCGTGGAAGGGGAGTGGACGGAGATAATGAGGCTCATCAGGAAGTGCCACACTGCAGTGATGAAGAAGGCGGACAGGGCCGTCATAAACATCTCGATCGACGACCGGAAGGGAAAACCGAACAGACTCGAACTCAAGGTCAAGTCAGTAGAGAAGAGGCTCGGCAGGAAACTCAAAAAATAGGAGGTTGAGATGTCCGACAAGATCACCCTCAGTGTCATCAAGGCCGATGTAGGCGGTTATGTCGGCCACTCGAGCATCCACCAGAACCTTGTCGACGTCGCCCGTGAGAGGCTCGCCAAGGCCAAGGAGCGGGGGGACCTCGCAGACTTTCACGTCACGCGTGTCGGTGATGACATCGAGCTCATCATGACACATACGCGTGGAGTCGACAACGAGGATATCCACCAGCTTGCGTGGGACACCTTCGTCGCTGCAACCGAAGAGGCGAGGAGGCTCAAGCTCTATGGTGCAGGCCAGGACCTTCTCAGTGATGCGTTCGCCGGGAACGTGAGGGGCATGGGCCCAGGCGTGGCCGAGATGGAGTTCGTCGAGAGGAAGTCCGAGCCCGTGATCGTCTTCATGGCCGACAAGACATCCCCCGGCGCCTGGAATCTCCCCCTCTACAAGACCTTTGCAGACCCTTTCAACACCGCGGGACTCGTGATAGACCCAACCATGCACGAAGGGTTCAGGTTCGAGGTGGTCGACGTATACGGGCACAAGTCCATTACGCTCTCGTGCCCTGAGGAGATGTACGACCTCCTGATGTTCATAGGTGCCATGAGGAGGTACCTGATAAGGCGCATCTACAGGAAGGACGGAGAGATATGTGCCGCTGCCTCCACGCAGAAGCTGAGCCTGATCGCGGGCAGGTACGTGGGAAAGGACGACCCGGTGCTGATAGTCAGGTGCCAGTCGGGTATGCCAGCCGTCGGCGAGGTGCTCGAGCCCTTCACGCTTCCTCACCTGGTCGAGGGCTGGATGCGCGGCTCTCACCACGGCCCCTTGATGCCGGTGCCGTTCTATGAGGCCAATCCATCGAGGTTCGACGGTCCGCCGAGGGTGACGGCCGCGGGATTCCAGATCAGCAATGGACGTCTCGTGGGCCCGAGGGACCTCTTTGACGACCCGGCGTTCGACAGGGCGAGGAGGCTCTGTAACGAGGTCAGCGACTACATGAGGGCTCACGGCCCCTTCGAGCCCCACAGGCTCGGCCTCGACGACCTCGAGTACACGACGATGCCTCAGTTGATGAAGAAGCTCGAGGAGAGGTTTCAGCCCGAGTGAGCGAGGATGTCCTCTATGTGCCTCAGGGCACCCTGCAGGCCTTTCTCCCTGAGGATTTCCAGTACATCCCTGCTGCCGAGCCTCTTGAGGATGCGGGTCCTTCTCTCCGGGGGCGCCAGGTCCTTCCTCACCACGGCAAGGTGCTGGAGAAGGACGCCGACATCCTCGGTGTAGAGTTCCTCTATCTCCTCCCTGATGCTCCTCGCCAGGGCGGGGCTCGCCCCTGATGTTGAGACCGCTATCGTGAGGTCGCCCCTCCTCACTACTGAAGGCACGATGAAGGTGCATAGGTCGGGTACATCCACCACGTTTACCGGGATGTTCCCGGCATCCCTCGATACCCTCCGGTTTACGTCCATGTCGGACGTTGCGGCGATGACGACGAATGCCCCTTCGAGGTCTCCGCTGCGGTACTTCCTCTCCGAGTGACTGATCCGGCCGGCCCTCTTCAGTGCCTCGAGGCCCTCCGTGAGTTCCGGACTGATCACGGTCACCTCAGCCCCTGCATCCAGCAGCGCGAGCACCTTTCTTTCGGCGACCCCGCCGCCGCCGACCACGACGCACCTCTTGCCTCGAATATCGAGAAAGACGGGATAGTACCTCACTTTGAACTCTCGGCCATGAGCTTTTCCGCCTTTTCTGCGAATTCAGAGTCGGGGAAGCGCCTGATCAGCTCGGCGAGGTACTTGACGGAGTCCTCCGGGCGGTTCAGTCTCCTGTAGGAGAGGCCCGTGAGGTATAGGACCTCGGGAGCCCTCTTGTAGTCGGGAAACTCCTTGAGCAGGCCGACGAACCTCCCGACGGCGGCAGCGTATGAGCCCTTCTTGTAGTAGAACCTGCCCACGTGGAACTCGTACTCGGCGATGAGGTTGCGGCACTCCCTTATCTTCAGCTCGACAGCCTCCCTGTAGGGGTTTCTCGGATACAGCCTCAGGAGCTTCTGGAACTCCTCCAGGGCCTTCCTCGCCCCGCCGGCACCCCTCTCCGGGCCCTCTATCTGCCTGAAGTACACCAGGGCGATCTGGTACTGTGCAAAGGGCGCACGCGGATGGTCCGGATACATCTGGAGAAACCGCCTGTACTCCTCGACCGCGAGCTCAGGCTGTCCCTCCTTTACGTAGGATTCGGCTATCTTCAGCTGTGCGAGCGGGGCGTATCTCTTCGAGAGGTCCCGGTTCTTCACTTCAAAGAGTATCTTCCTCGCCTCTTCGTACTCGTCCACCTCTATGAACCTGCTCGCCTGCTGGAGCATTGCCTTGGGATCGAACGCCTCCTGCCTGACGGACTTCTCCGGGGCACATGAGGACAAGAGCAGCGCCGGCACGATCAGGAGCAGTGGAAAGAGTCTCTTTTTCATCACGTTATTTAATCCTCATCAGTATGAATTAGTCAAGCACCCGGAGCCTGATATCCGCTGGCCTCCCGTATTTGCCCGTGGATGTCCAAGGGCCTCGGCCGGATGATGAATCCGATGGAGGGGCATCGCCCGTTGTGACAGGACCTCGAGGCGGGTGTGAGTGCTGCAGGCGTTCGCATTCAGATGTTTTCTTCCATCTCCCAGACGCCGCAGGGACAGATGCCCGCACAGAAGCCGCAGCCTATGCAGAGTGCGTCGTCGACCACGTAGGCATAGGAGCCGTCACTGTACTCCTGTCTGCTGATGGCACCGTAGTAGCACGTCGCCTCACACATGTGGCAGTCCCTGCATACGGCACACGACATGCACCGGTTCGCCTCTGACTCGGGCTTGAACGGCTCGCCGCGGCAGACGTCGTAGTATGCGGTCTTTATCTTGTCGTATGGTATGACGGGCCTCGGCGCGGGCCTGTAGAAAGACCTTCCCGACAGCAGGGCATGGACCGCCATGGCCGCCCTTCTGCCGTGGCCTATGGCATGGGTGACGAGGCCGAGCCTCGTGGCATCGCCGATTGCGAATATCTTCGGGTCAGAGGTGTGTCCGGCCTCGTCCGCCTCTATCCATCCGTTCCTGTCCGTATGGACCGAGGGCGGCAGGAAGTCTGTCACGGGCGAGTCCCCGATGGAGACGACCACGAGGTCGGCCTCGATGGAGGAGCCGTCGGTGAAGTAGACCTTCTTCTCGGCCTTCACGTACTTTTCGGTGAACTTCGGCCAGACGATCTTCGTCCCGAGCGCCTCTGCGATCTCGAGCTCCTTGCCGAAGGCCGCTGGTTTCTGGACGTCGACGGCCGTCACCTCTTCGGCTCCGCAGTGAAAGGCCTCTGCGGCAACGTCCATGCCCACGTTTCCTGCGCCGATTATCACCACGCGCATGCCTTTGAGGTCCGGTGGGTTGCCGGTGTTGATCTCCCTCAGGAAGTCGTATGCCGTCACCATGTCTTCAGCACCCGGCACGTTCAGCCTCCTCGGCCTGTGGGCACCGCAGGCCACTACGACTGCGTCATGGGTCTTGTATATCTCTTCGAATCTCTCCTTGTCCACCCTCACGCCGGTATGCACGCTGACGCCCACCTCCTCGAACCTGTCGAGTTCGCTCCTGAGCACGTCCTGCGGGAGCCGCTCCCTCGGTATGGAGAATTCGAGCTTTCCGCCGAGCTTCTCCTCGGCCTCGTAGAGGTCGACGTCGTGACCTTCGAGGGCGAGCTGCCAGGCTGCAGAGAGCCCGCCCGGCCCTCCGCCTATGACCGCCACCTTCCGGCCGGTCTTCTCCTTCGGCTTCGGAGCCGCTGCTTCACGGCTTGCCTTGCCGAGGCCCTTGATGTTGAGCGGTTCGTCGACGATCGCCCTTGTACAGGCCTCCATGCAGGGGTTCGGGCATATCTCGCCGCAGACCGTAGCCGGAAGCGGGCTGTACCTGAGCACGAGCTCGAGGGCCTCGAGTATCCTGCCCGACCTCAAGAGCTCCGCGCGTCTTCTGGTCGGTATGCCGCTGGGGCAGTTGTACTCGCATGGGGGAGCGTACTTTTCGTTGTTCCAGACAGGCCTGTACCTCCGGTCAGAACCTGTCGTGATGTATGGAAGCACGGTGGTCGGGTGGGTTATGTATTCTGCAAAAATCCCTCCCTTGCCTACGCCGGCCTCCCATATCTCGGACCGGAACTCGGAGATGGTCTTCTTGAAGGGCTTTCTCTTAGCCCTCTCCTGGGCGGTATACGGAATGAGCTTCTTCCACTCCCGGATCGAGCTCGTCAGTTCGTCATAGTAGTCGGAGCGCTCTATGGCCTCGAGATAGGGCTTCATGTGCGTGGTGAGCCACTGCCAGTCCTGGTCGGTTAGGTCGAGCAGCTTCACGTCGGTCTCGCTGTAGCCCTCTATGGGACCACGGAAGTAAATTATCCCCTCGACCATGCCGACGCACGGGCGGTAGCCGAGTATGTTCTTCGGGTTTCTCGGGTTCACCCCGCAGACTACGGCGATGCCGCCGGCCTTGAACTCTGCGAACGTATCGCCCACGTCCCTGAAGTACCACGACTGCGGCGGGTCGAACCTCGGGTTGTGCTTCGTCATCGTGTCGCAGCGTGCTCCGCCGCTGCCCTGCACGTAGAGTATGCCCTGGGCTGCAGCGTTGTGGGCGCCGTTGGTGACGTCGCCGAGTACCGTTATCTTTGCCCCGCAGTTGAGCCAGCCGACGTCGTCCGAGGCACTGCCCTTGACCACGATCTCGGTGCCGAACATCCCCATGCTGCCGAGCCTCTGTCCCACCGGCCCCTCGACCGTGATCTTCACCGTCTCGGGCCTCGGCCATATACGGCCGCCGATGCCGTGCTGGCCGTCGGCTATGATCAGGAGCTCGCGCGCACCCTGCCTGACGGCCTCCTGAATCTCCTCTTCGAAGACCCTCGAGGGGACCCTCTTTCCGTCTACCGTTCCCTTGATCGTGACCTTGCTCATATCCCGAGCCTCTCAAAAGCGCGTCCGCGGCGTCTAACACGCATAGCTTATCTCCAGCCGCTCTGCAACCGCAGGGTCGTCCGCACTGATGCCGTCGGACATCCCGATCGGCAGCTCCGTGCTCCTCCCCATCGGCGCGAATATCTTCTTCAGCTCTACATCGAGGGCCTTGAAGACCTCAACGACCCTTTCAGCCACGTTGTCGGGGTCGAGCCTCCTGTAGAGCCTCGGGTCCTGAGTGGTGATGCCCCTCGGACACTTCCCGATGTTACAGATGTTGCAGCGGTTGTACTCGTCGCCGAGGCAGCCTGCAGCGGCCTGCATTATGTACTTTCCTATCGACACGGCCGAGGCCCCGAGCATGAAGAGGGCTGCCGAGTTCGCCGCGAGATTGCCCTTCTTGCCCACGCCTCCGGCTGCAATGAGCGGCAGTTCGTTCTGCTTGCCCTGTTTCACCAGGTCGAGGTAACACTCCCTCAGGTTGGAGGCGATCGGATGGCCCATCTTGTCCATCGATACATTGTAAGCCGCGCCTGTGCCGCCGTCTTCACCGTCGATGGAGAGGGCTGCGGCGTAAGGGTTTCTCACGAGGTTGTTGAGTACGGCCCGTGCAGTCCTCGATCCGGATATCTTCGGGTATACGGGCACCCTGAAACCCCATGCCATGGACATCGACTGTATCATCTTCGCCACAGACTCCTCTATCGAGTACTTGGTCTGGTGCGTGGGCGGTGACGGAAGGTCTACGCCCATGGGGACCCCCCTTATCTCGGCGATCAGCCTGAGCACCTTGTGCGCCATCAGGAGGCCGCCGTCACCCGGCTTTGCGCCCTGGCCGTACTTTATCTCTATTGCGCACGGGTCTTCCACCATGTGAGGGATCGCCCTCACGATCTCGTCCCACCCGAAGTAGCCAGATGCTATCTGCAGGATGAAGTACTTGATGAACCTCGACTTCAGGAGCCGTGCGGGCATCCCGCCCTCGCCCGAGCACATTACCACTGGCATGCCCTCGACCTCGTTGAGATATGTGATACCCATGGCGAGTCCCTCCCACATGGTGGGAGAGAGGGCGCCTATGGACATGCTGCCTATCATCACGGGATATATCTCCCTGACCGGCGGGATGAAGTCCGCCGAGGTCCTGTCCACTTCGAGCCTGCCGTCGACCACCTTCAGCGGCAGCTCATCCGGCGGCAGTATCCTTCCGAGGTACGTCCTGATCCTGAACTCGTGCCTGCCTGCGTCGAGGGCCGGGTCTGTGAGCATGGATATCCGGGTGAACTTCAGCCTGTCGAGAGTGCCGGGCTCGGGGTCGTTCCTCCTGCCGCCCCTCCGGTAGGGGTGGCCTCCCCTGTTCTTGTGGAATATGAACTTGTGCTGCGGATTGTACTCCGGCTCTATGGCGTCGTTGGGACATACAAGGGTGCAGGTGCCGCAGCCGGTGCAGTAACGGCTGATGTCACTCGTCTGCCTCACGACCGTTGCCGTGCTCCTCGAGACCCTCGGCTGCGGGACTGGCCCCTCGGAGCTGACGCTCCTCTTCACGACCACCGCCGGCTCTATCGAGAGCATGGGGCAGACGGCGGTGCACCTGCCGCAGCGCTTGCACCTGTCGTCACGCCACCTGACTATGTACGGGAAGTCCTTTATCGTCAGCTCATAGTTGTGGTCCAACCTTGAAGCTGGTTCCATACCTTTACCTCCTCGGCGCCGGGTGATACGACGACCATATCGTACTTCATCGGGAATATGTCGTTGGAGCGCTCCCTGTCGGGTATGGCCTTGTCGAGACCGCACTCCTCGGACATGAGCGCATACTTGCCCTTCACCCCCCCGACGACTCCGGGCCTGAGCTTCTTTGAGTCCTGCACCATGAAACAGGTGCCGTCCGGTGTGAACCCTATCACGCAGTTAGGGCCGTCGATGCAGAGGGGCCTCAGCGATATCCTTAGGAAATTGACCGCCTCGCTGTCCGGCCTCGTCTCTATCTCCGAAGCCTTCAGCGGCGTGATGACGTCCTTGTAGTACGTCATCGGGTAGCCGAGCCGCCTGCACGTGTAGTGGAGGATGTGCGTGAAGACCTCGCTGTCGCTGTTGTAGCCCATGTAGCCCGGGAATCCGCGGCTCATCAGGAACTCCCTTATCGGGACGAAGGCCGTGTTCTCCCCGTTCGTCATGGACCCGTAGCCCTGGATGAAGAAGGGGTGGCAGGCATACAGGTTTATGGCGTAGTTCGTGTTCTGCCTCCCCTGTGCAAGGATGATCCTCGCCTTGAGCGTGGAGTTGTCGAGGCCGAAGAACTCCCCGAGCTGCAGCGGGTCCCCGACCTCCTTGAGGGTGATGATGTCGGGATAGAAGGAGAAGACGATGATCGACTCGTCAGCCTCTCCCATCCTCCTCAGGGCTATCCTCGTGCTGAGCAGCAGCGACTCCTTCTCTTCGGTGTCCTTCTCGCGGTATTCGTCAGGATACTCATAGACGCGCGCGAAGTAATAGTCACGCCTCTCGATCCCCTTGACCGGCTTGATCTTCGGTGTCCATGTGTACTTGAGCTGAAAGCCGAGACCGTCCATGTAGCTGTCGAGGGCGTGAAGTCCGTCCTTTGAACAGATGCCCGACAGTATGGGGTAGTCCTTCAGCTCCTCGAACTCTCCACCGAGGTCCTTGAGGATGAGACCCATTCCGGAGCCGTCATGCCCCTCCTTCATGGTCTCGAGGGCGAGGATGTTCTCCATGGGAGATATGTATTCCGACGACGTAATAGCTGACAGACGGCACATCTCAAAACTCCTCTGAGGGAAAACGCATCCCTGACGTCAGGATAACCACAGACGGGAGGCCCCTTCTGTGACGCAGGCTGTTTCAGCCGTCCGTAATGATAAAATTAATCCCGCGCTTTTGTCAAATAGACATAAAAAACAAAGGGTTCCGGGGTCCTGCATCATCCGGGCATGAAGGGGCTCTTGAGAAACTCGTTTCTCTGCGCCGAGCGGACGGTGTTCTCCAGGAGCATGGCGATGGTGACCGGTCCGACCCCGCCTGGAACTGGGGTGATGAAAGATGCCTTCTTCTCTACGGACTCGAAGTCGACGTCGCCGACGATGCTGCCGTCGCCGAGGACGTTGATCCCTATGTCCACCACCACGGCGCCCTCCTTCACCATGTCTCCGGTTATCAACCCCTGCACGCCTGTCGCCGAGCATATTATGTCCGCCTGGCGGGTGAAGGCCCCCAGGTCGCGCGTCTCCCTGTGACAGACGGTCACGGTGGCCTCCTTTGCGAGGAGCATTAGGGAGAGCGGCTTGCCCACGGCGAGGCTCTTGCCGATGACGACCGCGTGCTTCCCCCTTATCGCCGCGCCGTAATGCTCAAGCAGCCTTATTACGCCGAACGGTGTGCAGGGCAGGAAGCTCGAGACCGTCGGCATGAACCTGCATTCATAGAGCATCTCGTAGTATCCCTCCTTGAATATCTGGAAGGTGGACTCGTCCGCTGCGAGCCGCCCCACCGAGAGCGAGCCGAGGCCGTCGATGTCCTTCTCCGGGGCTATCTCGTTTACGACCCTCCTGGCATTGATCCTCGGCGGGAGGGGGAACAGGATCAGCAGGCCGTTGACCCGCTCGTCCCTGTTTACCGAGTGGACGACGTTGAGTATCTCGTTCAGCGAGGCGCTCTCTGGGAGCCTGTAGCGGTACGTGGTGACTCCGACCTTGCTGCATGCCTTCTCGGTGGCGTGGAAGTACTGTATCGATGCGGGGTTCTCTCCCACGAGCAGGAGCCCCAAACCGACCTCGAGGCCGTACTGCCTCAATTTCTCGATATCCTCCCTTACCTTCTCTCTTATCCCTTCGGCAAGGGCGTGACCGTCCATAATCCGTGCCATAGAGCCTTCCTCCTTGACAGTTTCGTGCTCGTGCTGGTTCGCCTGTCCCGCCAAGGCTTCCGGTCCTCGGAAGACCGGGCGGCAGACTTCAATTATAACCTAATTTCCACCGCAAGGTATAAATGAAGGCAGGCGGTGCGTCTTCGGAATGCAGGTAAAGGCGCGGCCGGGCTCGTGATGGACTGAACTTCGGCAGGGTGGGCCGAGCCGTGGGCCCTATGCGCACCTGTCGTAGAGGTCCCTCTCGATCAGCATCTCGGCTATGGTCTTTCGGAACCTTGCGGTATGGTTCAAGGCGCGCCTCAGCCGGCCTTCTATGTCGGCTATCCCGACATAGAAGGGGGTGCGGTCGATCAGGTGGGTCCATTCCTTGCTGCAGGTCTCGTTGAATACCTTGCACCCGGTGAATCGCTGGCTGCCCTTCGCCGGGTGGTCGAACCTTCCCGGAAAGCCGTGTATCCTGCAGATGAGGGGCCTGTGTTCATATATCCTGCAGAGACCGTCGAAGTTGAGGGGACACATCAGGTCGAGCTCCTCCTCTCCGCCTCTGCCCTGGGCGAGTTTGTCGAGATACGCCCGTCCCTTCTGCATGCTTTCGTCGCGGATCCGGGCCGGCAGCCTGTCGAACCCTTCGAGGAGTCCGAAGTACTCGATCAGTGTGTAGTGGTAGAAGACGGTCCGGCAGCAGTTGTCCTCGCAGCCGTCGCAGCTGAAACCGTAGTGGTCGGCGGCTTCCCTGAATGCATCGTCGATCCCGCTGTATATGCGGAAGAGCCTGCCTGTGAAGAGTGCCTTGTCGAGCGCCATCACTGGCCGCCTTCGCTCTCACTGCAGTCGCTGCAGGGGAAATAGACGTTGACCGCCTCCCTGATTCTCCTCAGCGTCTCCTCCTCGGTCCTGCCGCAGGCCTTGTAGCCGGGGAGGCGCGCAGTCTCGGCGACCCAGAGGCCGTCCTCTCTCCGGTACATTATTATTTCCTTCATGAAACCGCCCTCCTCATCCCTCATCAAGACAGCTGAAGCCGTCGCAGGCATCGTTACGCCGGTGATTCCCGCTTCAGCAGGGCCACGGCCATTGCCGCGATACCCTCACCGCGTCCCACGAAGCCCATGCCCTCGTTGGACTTGGCCTTTATGTTCACCACGCCGTCCGGCACGCCTGTCTTCTCGATCGACCGGATCATCTCCGGTATGAAGGGTGCAAGGCGCGGCCTTTCGGCGATGACGGTCGAGTCTATCCAGGCCACCTCGAAGTCGTTCATTCTGACGAGCTCGACGATGTATTTCAGCATGTCGAGGCTCGATGCATCCTTCCACTGCGGGTCTGTGTCTGGAAAGTGCCTCCCGATGTCGCCCGTGCCGAGAGCGCCGATCAGGGAGTCGATTATGGCATGGACGAGCACGTCACCGTCGGAGTGCCCGAGCAGTCCCATCTCGAAAGGGATGTTCACGCCCCCTATCACGAGGGCCCTGCCGCGGACGAGCCTGTGGGAGTCGTATCCCGTGCCTATACGCATGAGGCTCAGGCGCGGCTCCCGAGGAAGGCCTCAGCCAGGACGAGGTCTTCGCGGGTCGTTATCTTGATGTTGGAGTAATCTCCCTCTATCACCTTCACCCTCCCGCCGCAGTGCTCGACCAGTGCTGCGTCGTCGGTGAAGTGCAAGCCCGAACGGAGGGCCTCTGCATATGCCTGCATGAGGACCCTGCAGGGGAAGACCTGCGGTGTCTGGACCGCGAAGAGCCTCTTTCTGTCGAGGGTCTTCTTGACCATGCCGTCACTGACCTCCTTGATCGTATCCTTTACGGCGACCGCGGTGACCACACCGTCGAGGTCTCCGAGGGCCGAGACGGCCCTGCGTATAATCGAGGGAGTGACGAGGGGCCTCACGCCGTCGTGCACCAGTACGATACAGTTCTTCCGTTCGACGAGGGCGAGCCCGTGAGATACGGACTCCTGCCTTTCCCTGCCGCCGGGCGCGATCTTCTTGACCTTAGTGAACCCGTATCTCTCCACGATATCGAGCGCCTTCTCCATCTCTTCATTGCGCATCACTGGTATGATCTCGACTACCTCGTCCACTGCCTGGAGCGCACCGAGGGTGTGGGCTATGACCGGCATTCCGTTGAGGTCGAGCAGGGTCTTGCCCCCGCCGAATCTCCTGCCCGATCCAGCGGAGGGCACTATGGCGACAACGGGTTTCATCATCCCCTCTGGAGTCTCAGCTCCTCCCTCTCGTGCTCGTCCTTCAGCTTGGAGAAGATCATCCTCCCCGCCGTGGTCTGCAGCACGCTCGTCACGGCGACGTCCACCTTCTTTCCTATGAACCTCCTGCCGTTCTCTACGACGACCATCGTGCCGTCGTCGAGGTAGGCCACACCCTGATTATACTCCTTTCCCTCCTTGAGTACAAAAACGTTCATCGTCTCGCCCGGAAGGACGACCGGCTTGAGTGTGTTGGCGAGCTCGTTGATGTTGAGCACTGAGACGCCCTGCAGCTCTGCAACCTTGTTGAGGTTGAAGTCGTTCGTCATGACCTTCGCATCGAGCATCTTGGCGAGGGCGACGAGCTTTGCATCGACCTCCTTGATGTTCGGGAAGTCCTCCTCCACTATCTTCACCGAGATGGAGGGCATCTTCTGAATGCGGTGCAGTATGTCGAGGCCGCGCCTCCCGCGGGCCCTCTTGTGCGGATCGGGTGAATCAGCGATGTGCTGGAGTTCCTGGAGGATGAACTGCGGGATTATGAAGGTCCCCTCGATGAAGCCTGTCTCGCAAATGTCCGCTATCCTGCCGTCGATGATGACGCTGGTGTCGAGAATCTTGAGGTTGCCCTCCAGGGCCTGACCCTTGAAGAGCCTGAGGATGCCCGAGACCGTGAGGTTTTTCCCCCTGTTGGCCCCGATTAGTAGTCCGCCGTATCCGAGTATGGCGTCCAGGGCGAAAGAGAGGGTGCCTGTATTGTCGGCAAGCACGGGTGCGATGGGGATCAGGGCGAGCCTCGAAAAGAGCAGGCCGAAAAGAAGACCTATGAATGCACCGATGAATCTTCCAGGTTTGACCTTCTGGAGAATAGTGTCGGACAAAAGGGTTAGTATCCCCAGGACGACGCCTGCCCCGGCACCCCAGAACTCGTGACCGTACCTGCCGCCCATGAAAAAACCACCGGATACAAAGGCGGCAAGAATCAAAAGCTTCATAAGTAACAGCATTACTCACCTCCTCCCCTCGACCGGCGATGCAGGCCCGTCGGTCCCTGTGCCGGCCGATGACCGCTATGGCTTAAGTGCCACGTAGAACTTCCGTCCCCCCCTGTTTATGAACATGACCACCATTTCGTCGGGTTCTATCTCCGAGACGATCTTCTTCCAGTCGTCGATGCCGAGGATCCTCTCCCTGTCGATCTCCTGTATCACGTCGCCCTTCTTTATGCCTGCCTCCTGGGCGGCACTGCCGGGTTCGACGTTGAGGACCACGACCCCTCTTTCCGACTGGCTTATCCCGAGCTGCTTCGCGATCGCGCCGGTCAATTCCGTTACGGTGATCCCGGCGAGGGCCTTGACGTCGTCAGGCCTCTCGTCTGGCAGAGCAGAGGATACCTCGGAGAACTCCTTCGGGAGCTCGTCGATCGTGATCCTGAGCTTGTTGCTCCGGCCCTCGCGTACGATCGTGACAACCACCTCGGAGCCGACCTTGCTCTGTGCGACCATGTTCCTGAGGGACGAGACCCCCGTTACCGCCCTTCCGTCGTAAGCGGTTATCACGTCCCCCCTCTTTATGCCGGCCTTGTGCGCAGGGCTGTCCTTGAAGACCTCGCTCACGAGCGCGCCGGCCGTGGTCTTGAGGCCGAACTTCTGGGCGAGTTCCGGAGTCATGTCCTGGATCGTCACGCCGAGCCAGCCCCTGATGACCTTGCCCTCCTTGCGGAGCTGCTCCATCACGCGCCGCACCATGTTGCTCGGCACTGCAAACCCTATCCCCTGGTAACCGCCGCTTCTTGAGAATATGGCGGTGTTTATGCCGATGAGCTCCCCGTGTATGTTGACGAGGGGCCCGCCGGAGTTGCCGGGGTTGATGGCGGCATCGGTCTGTATGAAGTCCTCGTAGTCGGCTATGCCCACATCGGCCCTGCCGACGGCGCTGACGATGCCCATGGTCACCGTGTGGCTGAGGCCGAAGGGGTTGCCTATCGCGAGGACGAACTCGCCTACCTTCAGCTTTTCAGCGTCACCCCACGGAATCGTGGGCAGGCCCCTGACGTCTATCTTTACGAGCGCGATGTCGGTCTTCGGGTCGGCGCCGACCACCTTGCCCGTGAGGGTCCGCCTGTCGTATAGGGTCACCTTTATCTCGTCGGCCTGCTCGACCACGTGGTTGTTCGTTATGATGTAGCCGTCATCCGAGACGATGACGCCCGAGCCGAGGCTCTGCTCCTTCCACTTCCTCGGAATCTCCTGGAAGGGGTTTATGAAGTCGAAGAACGGGTCGTTGAAGAGCGAAGGCCGCTCTCTCCTTACGGTCTTCTTGGTGGATATGTTTACGACCGACGGAGAGACCGCCTCGACGACCTCTGCAAAGGCCCTGCTCGTGTCCACCACCTTCTCCGACAGCACCGGCGGTGTATGGACGCTCCTCTGCGGTATCCTTACACGCTCATATATCGAGTAGTAGGTGAGCCCTCCGATAAGGAATCCTATAAGTAATGTTAATAACCCGAAAAGTATCTTCTTTTTCATTACTTTTATTATAATAGTCAGTCCGGGATAAATGCAAAAACGGAAAAATTTCCTGATGCTACATCAAGCAGAGACAGGGAGGAAAAAGGGGAGAGATATGTCACGAGTGTTCAATTTCAGTGCAGGGCCTGCCATGCTGCCCGAGGAGGTGCTGGAGCAGGCGTCGGCGGAGATGACGGACTGGCGCGGCACGGGCATGTCCGTGATGGAGATGAGTCACCGCGGCAAGGAGTTCTCGTCCATTGCCGAGAGGGCCGAGGAGGACTTGAGGGAACTGCTCTCGGTGCCCGACAACTACAGGTGTCTCTTCCTGCAGGGCGGAGCGTCGAGCCAGTTCGCCATGGTCCCGATGAACCTGCTCAGGGGCAGGGAGAGCGCGGACTATATCAATACGGGCTCGTGGTCCAAGAAGGCCATTGCGGAGGCCGGGCGTTTCTGCAGGGTGAACGTTGCTGCAACGTCGGAGGCGAGCAACTTCACCACTATCCCGCCCCGCGAGCAGTGGTCCCTGAACCCCGAGGCCGCCTATGTCCACTATACGCCCAACGAGACGATCGGCGGGGTGGAGTTCCACGGCATACCGGATGTCGGGGACGTCCCCCTTGTGGCCGACATGTCGTCGACCATACTGTCGCGGCCGCTGGATGTCTCGAAGTTCGGCGTGATCTATGCCGGTGCACAGAAGAACATCGGGCCCGCCGGTCTGACCATAGTGATAGTAAGGGACGACCTGATAGGAGAGGTCCTCCCGGGCACGCCCACGATGTTCGACTACGGGGTGCATGCAAAGGCGGGTTCCATGTACAACACGCCTCCCACGTACGCCTGGTACATAGCCGGACTGGTGTTCGCGTGGATCAAGCAGCGGGGCGGTCTCGAGGCTATGGCCGAGGTCAACAAGCGGAAGGCCGACAAGCTCTACAGGTTCATCGACGGCTCGGACTTCTACAGCAACCCGGTTGATCCGGCATGCCGCTCGTGGATGAACGTCCCGTTCGTACTCGCCGACCCCGGCCTGGACGGCAGGTTTCTCGAGCTTGCCAGGGATGCAGGACTCGTGAACCTCAAGGGCCACCGGTCAGTGGGCGGCATGCGTGCAAGCATATACAATGCAATGCCCGAGGAGGGTGTCGATGCATTGATCGGTTTCATGGCCGAGTTCGAGAGGAGACATGCCTGAGGTGCAGGCCTTGGAAGAGCGTCCGCCGGTCCTCGGCCGAACTCGAAGGTGCATTCTTGTGCTTCCGAGATGATGATAAAGTCCAAAAAGATAAAGATGAGGAGGATTCAAGATAATGAAGGTTCTCGTTAGTGACAACATCTCTCCCAAGGGTGTGGAGCTTATGAAGAAGGCCGGCATTCACGTGGATGTCAGGACCGGCCTGACCCCCGAGGAGCTGAAGTCGTGCATATCGGAGTATCACGGCCTCGTCATAAGGAGTGCCACGAAGGTGACGGCGGAGATCATAGCGGCGGCAGACAGCCTCAAGGTGATAGGCAGGGCCGGCTCGGGTCTCGACAATGTCGACAAGGAGGCCGCCACCAAGCGCGGCATAGTGGTGATGAACACCCCGGGTGGAAACACCATAACGACGGCCGAGCATGCCATTGCGTTGATGTTCGCGCTTGCGAGGAACATCCCGCAGGCCACCCTCTCCATGAAGGAGGGGAAGTGGGAGAAGAAGAAGTTCATGGGGGTCGAACTCTTCAACAAGACGTTAGGCATCCTCGGGCTCGGAAACATAGGTTCCCAGGTGGCGAGGCGAGCGCATGCGTTCGAGATGAACGTGATCGGATACGACCCCTTCCTGAGCGATGAAAAGGCGAGGGAACTCGGGGTGGAGAAGGTGAGCATAGACGAACTCTTCAGGCGCTCGGACTTCATAACGATCCACACGCCGCTTACTCCTGAGACGAAGAATCTCGTCAGCCGCGACTCCATAGAGACGATGAAGGACGGGGTGTATATCATAAACTGTGCAAGGGGCGGTATCGTCAACGAGAAGGACCTCTACGACGCCATAGAGTCGGGTAAGGTCGGGGGCGCGGCGCTGGACGTCTTCGAGAAGGAACCGCCCGAGGACTTCAGCCTGATAAGGCTCGACCGTGTCATCTGTACGCCGCACCTTGCCGCATCCACGCGGGAGGCACAGGAGAACGTGGCCATAGCCATAGCCGAGCAGGTGGTCGACTACCTGTTGAACGGCACCATACGCAATGCCGTCAACTTCCCTTCCATCCCAGCAGACCAACTGCCGAGGCTCAGGCCCTACATCACGCTCGCCGAGGCGCTCGGCAGTTTTGCTGCACAGGTGTACGAGGGAGGTATAACCGAGGTGACCGTGGAGTTCAGGGGCGAGGCCGGTGAGATAGATACGAAACCCGTCACCATCGCCGCGCTTAAGGGGTTGCTGACGCCCATCCTGACCGAGACCGTGAACTTCGTCAATGCGCCGCTCATAGCCAGGGAGCGCGGCATTGAGGTGAGGGAGATGAAGAGCCCGGACTCTGGTGACTTCCATAACATGCTCGTCCTCAAGGTGAAGGCCGACGGGAAGGAGAGCGCCGTCTACGGCACGCTCTACGGCAAGAAGGAGCCGCGCATAATACGCGTCGACAGCTTCCCCGTGGAGATCATTCCCGAGGGCACGATGCTCTACATACACAACAAGGACCGGCCGGGAGTGATAGGAAACATCGGGACCCTGCTCGGCAGGAACGACATAAACATAGCCAGGATGCACTTCGGGCGCGAGTCCGCCGCGGGTATGGCCATATCGGTCGTCAGCGTGGACGCCGAGGTGAACCCCGCGTTGCTTGATGAGATAAGGGAGCTGCCGAATATCATTTCTGTCAGGCTTATCCGATTGTAACGATGACCGCCCCGATCTCAGACCGCCCCCTGAGCCCCAGGGGGTGCATGAACCTCCTGCCCGTATACGCCGAGAAAAAGCGGGCTGTGGAGACCCTCTGTCTTGATGTCATGAGGACGTGGGGTTACAGGGAGGTTATCACCCCGATATTCGAGTATCTCGACGTGATAGCGCGCGGCGCCGGCGAGGACCTCATTGAGAGCGGTTACAAGCTGACCGACCGGCAGAGCGGCCGCGTCATGATCCTGAGGCCCGACGTGACGCCTCAGATTGCGAGGCTGGCCGGTACGGCCCTGCGCCGGGCCCGTCCGCTGCGCCTCTCCTACTGCCTGAACGTCTTCAGATACGAGAGAGTGCACGGCGGCAGGCAGCGCGAAAGCTTTCAGCTCGGGGCCGAGCTGATAGGCGTAAGGGAGCCGGAGGGTGACGCCGAGATCATTTCACTCTTCACAGAGGTGCTCAGTTCCGCCCGCCTGAATGACTACAGGATATCCATGGGGCAGAGGGACTTCCTCAGGGGCTTCTGGGAGCAGGAGAGGCTCCTTCCCCATATCGGGACGCTCAAGTCCGTCTTCGTCCGCAAGGATGCCTCTGGCCTGCTCGACCTCCACAGGGCCGGTGTCCTTACCGGCAAGGAACTCGGACTCTTCGAGGAGATAATGTACCTCTACGGAGACGAGGGCATACTCGACAAGGCCGAGTCCCTCGTGGACAATCCCGTCTCAGAGGCCGCGCTGAGGAACCTGAGGGAGGTGTACGGGTTCATGAAGACCCACGGTGTCCACGGGAAGGTCATATTCGACCTCTCGGAGGCGAGGGGGTTCGATTATCACACAGGCGTCTTCTTCGAGGCCTTTGTCCCGGACAGGGGGCTCTTGATTGGTTGCGGCGGCAGGTATGACACTCTGGTCGGCTCCTTCGGCGAGGATTCGCCTGCTACGGGGTTCTCCATAGACCTTGGAAGCCTCATGGGTGTTTCGGCCCTGGCGGTTCCCGAGAGGACATCGGTGCTCATAGTCGACCTTACAGCCGACAAGGCCCTCGCCCTGAGCCTGGCAAG
The DNA here is from genome assembly GCA_011051565.1 of Nitrospirota bacterium. Classification (GTDB taxonomy): domain Bacteria; phylum Nitrospirota; class Thermodesulfovibrionia; order Thermodesulfovibrionales; family JdFR-85; genus BMS3Bbin07. The sequence goes on from DRKX01000089.1 coordinate 32,947, forward strand.
GGAGTTGCGCAGTAAGGGGTTTGATGCAGTGAGGGACATCATAAGGAGGCCGCTCGAGAGCTCCTTCGAGTATGCGAGACTCAATGGAATCAGCTACGTGGTAAAGATAGAGGGAGCAGCGGAGGGGAGAAAACTGCTATCATTACTCTGCACGAGACCCGGCAGCGCGGCGGAAGACCCGCGCTACGAAGAGTTAAGGACGGTTGTGGAGAGTTTCGGCGGATGACGGGAGTGCGGGCAAGTTGATTCGTCCACACACATTTCAGTTTCAGGAGGTTTTTACATGTCCAGAGCAGTAGTTATCCTCGGAGCCCAGTGGGGTGACGAAGGAAAAGGGAAGATCGTTGATTCATTGACGGACAAGGCCGATGTGGTTGCGCGCTTTCAGGGCGGCCATAACGCCGGACATACAGTTGTAATAAACAACGAGAAGTTCGTACTGCACCTCATACCATCGGGGATACTTCACAGCGGAAAACTCTGCCTGATAGGGAACGGTGTTGTCATAAATCCCGGGGCCTTGATAGAGGAGATGGAAGGGCTGAAGAAGCGGGGTGTCGAGCTCAACGGCAGCCTCAGGATAAGCAAGAGCGCGCATCTCATAATGCCTTATCATATCGCGATAGAGAGAGAGAAGGAAGCGCTCAAGGGCAACAGGAAGATCGGGACGACCGGCAGGGGCATCGGCCCTGCCTACATGGACAAGATGGCGAGGACCGGCATAAGGGTTGCCGACCTCTACCATCCCGGCGTGTTCAGGGACAAGCTCGAGGCGAACCTCAAAGACCTCAACTATGTCCTGGAGAACCTCTACGGGGCAGAGACCTTTGATGCCGGAGACATCTACGCGGAATACATGGGCTATGCCGAGAAGATCGGAGACTACATAGACGATACGGACATCCTCGTCAACAGGGCCCTCGACGAGGGAAAGAACGTCCTCTTCGAAGGGGCGCAGGGCACCCTCCTGGACATAGACCACGGCACGTACCCATACGTGACCTCTTCCTCGGCCACTGCGGGCGGGGCGTGTACGGGCCTCGGAGTCGGCCCCACTCGGATAGACACGGTGCTCGGCGTGGCAAAGGCCTATACGACGAGGGTGGGAGGAGGGCCGTTCGCCACGGAGATACACGATGCCGTCGGTGAGAAGCTGAGAGAGCGCGGGGGCGAGTTCGGGGCGACCACCGGGAGGCCGAGGAGGTGCGGGTGGCTGGACATGGTGGTGCTCAGGCATGCCGTGAGGGTGAACGGGCTTGCCGGACTCGTGCTGACGAAGCTCGACATCCTCGACGGGTTCGATACGATCAAGGTCTGCTTCGCATACCGCTACAAGGGGGAGACCATCGAGGAGTTTCCAAGTGAACTGCCCGTGCTCGAGGGGTGCGAGCCGGTCTACAGGGAGTTCAAGGGCTGGCACGAGTCCACACTCGGTATCACCGACTTTTCCGACTTGCCCGGTAACGCACAGGCATACATCAGGATGATCGAGGAGACCCTCGGTGTGAGTGTCGACATAATCTCCACGGGCCAGAAGAGGGAAGACATAATAAAGCTCAAGGAACACTTTGGATAGATGACCAAGAGGAGACACAAGCGTTATACAAAACGGGTCGAGACCGAATTCAGCGCTGCAGACAAGGTCTTCAAGGGCATATCATCCGACTTCTCGGAGAAGGGGATATTCATAAGGACCAATCACGGCTTCGTCCCCGACACGGTGGTCGAGATAAGTCTGCTGCTGCCCGACGGCACCACGTCGCGGCTGAAGGGTATTGTGAGGCATACGGTGAAGAGCCAGCTCAAGATGGTGAAGAACGGCATGGGTATTGAGATCATAGAGAGTGACGACGCCTATGCGAGGTTCCTCCGGGAAGAGCTCATCGGCATGCCGCAGGACGGCCGAGACTCCGCCGGCGCACGTGATCTCCAGACTACACGGACTCCGGACGCTGAAGAAGAGGAGTACATAGTGAGGGAGTGTCGAGCCTGCGGGACGAAGAACAGGATCGCCGCCTCTAAGCTCTCCCTCGGGCCGAAGTGCGGCAGATGTGGAAGCTCCTTGACCTGATACTGCCTGCGAGGTGTCCCGCTTGCGGCAGGCCTTCGGACAGCCGTAGGCATGCACCCTTCTGCAGCGGCTGCTGGAGCTCGGTGACCCGTGCCCCGGAAGTAAAGCGGTGCACTACATGCGGTGTGGCGCTGCCCTCGGACTACTCCTTCAAGTGCCTCTCCTGCATAAAAGAGAGCCCTCACTACAGGAGGGCATACGTCTTCGGTGACTACAGCGGAACGCTGAAGGCGGCGATAAACCTCCTGAAGTTCGAAGGGCTCCGGAGACTCTCGGTCCCGCTCGGGGCCCTCCTCTGTTCCCTGCCCCTTCCCCCCGTCGACCTCATCTTGCCCGTGCCGCTCAGCAGGGAGAGGCTCGTACAGAGGGGATTCAACCAGAGCCACCTGCTCGGCCTCCGCCTTTCAAGGGGCCTCTCCGTCCCCCTCGAGCCGGCCCTGCTGATCAGGTCGAAGGATACAGTGCCGCAGAGCACCCTGTCGAGGGATGAGCGCCTGAAGAACCCCAGAGGCGCCTTCTCGGTCTCAGCATCCGCGAGGAGGAGGCTTCCGCGGCGTGTCGTCATAGTCGACGATGTGATGACGACCGGGGCCACCCTGAACGAGTGCGCGAGGGTCCTCGTACGCGAAGGGGTCGAGGAGGTCCATGCAGCCGTCCTTGCACGGACGAGGACCGAATGACGCCCCGCCTCACACGGTTGCTTGCTTTTTTTAATTGAAAAAGTTTTTAATAATTATAATTACTAAAGCGCCTGATCGTAGGGGACCTCTGCAGCCTCTGACCGAGGATTGGCAGCAACGATAATCCTTTGATACCCACGTCGTAAAAATTAAGCAGGGGGCTTGCCGCCACTGCAGCGGCGGGGTAATCATCACACTATGATGGGTTGAACGTAGCGGGTTGCCGGGATGAAAGAGAAGAAGAAGCCGAGAAAAGAGATGACCGAAGAGGAGAAGATGGCACTGCCTCTCTATCCGATAGGCATTGTGGCGGAGCTGATCGGGACCACAGACCAGACCCTCCGGCTGTACGAGAAGCACGGCCTGATCAAGCCCGCGCGCAGGAACAAGAACCGGTACTATTCCGAAAACGACATCAAGTGGCTGAAATGCCTCAGGGAACTTATCCACATAAAGAAGATCAGCATCGAGGGGATCAAGAAGCTCCTCGAGTACGCCCCGTGCTGGGAGATAACCGACTGTCCGGAGAAGACGAGGGACCTCTGTTCGGCCTACATCGACAAGAGCAAGCCCTGCTGGGAGCTCAACCGCATGATATGCAACAGTGAACCGGACAGGATATGCGAGGACTGCATAGTCTATATCTCACAGGTGACGCGTAAAGATATAGGGTCCTGATCAGGGTTTGGCACGGTCGAAGTCTATCTTTTCGGGCTTGAAGTCAGGTGCCACGAGATATGCCTCGTCGAAATACTTCATCGCCTCCTCGTACCTGCCGAGCTCATACAGGGCGTATCCCATGAGGTAGTATGCCGACGGTTCCGGCCTCCTCCGGAGATAGTCACCGAGCAGTTCGACCGCCTCCTTGAACCTGCCCTCCTTGTAGAGGTAGAGTGCGCGGTCGTAAGTGCCGTTGGGCTGGGCGTTCAGGATGCCCGGCGCCGTAATGAGCGACAGAGTTACGACTATGACAACGATGCGCAAGACCCTTTTCATACCGTCCTCCTTGTTCCTTTATTTGTCGTCACCGCTTCTGCCGAACAGACCTCTCAACAGCCTTCTCAACCTGTTCATGTACTTCCACTCTGGTTCGGTCCCCTTGATGAAATACTCCTCGACGGCGTTTGCCGAGTCCCTGAGGACCTGCAGGCCGGTCTCTTTATCTATGTAGTATTTTACAACATTGTCCGGTTTAATGAAATCCCCTGCGCCGCTTCTTGTCACTGCCCTCATGAAACTCAGCCATATGGGAGCAGCCACCCTGCCGCCGCTCATGCCTTCACCGAGGGATACAGGGTCGTCATAGCCGACCCATACTCCTGCAAGCAGCTCCGGCGTGTAGCCGACGAACCAGGCATCCATGAAGTTGTCCGTGGTGCCGGTCTTCCCGGCTGACGGCACTGTGAGGCCGGCGGCCCTCGTGCCCGTGCCCCTCCGGATCACGTCCTGGAGGATGGTGGTCACGAGGTATGCCACCTCTGGCGAGGTCACCCTCTTGCCCTCGGGTATGTTGAACTCGAGGATGCGCCCGTCTGAGGAGACCACCTGCTTTATGGCCACGGGATTCATTCTGATCCCCCTGTTTGCAAAGACAGTATAGCACATCGTGAGCTGCAGTGGAGAGACCGTCAGGGACCCGAGGGCGAGGCTCAGGTCGTAGGGGATGGCTCCGTCGAATCCGCACGCCTTTGCAAAGGAGACTATGTCGTCGACGCCGATCGATTCGGCGAGCCTGACGGTGGCCACGTTGAGCGAGTTTACGAGCGCCTCCCGCAGTCTCACCGGGCCGGAATACTTCCTGTTGTAATTGACGGGGGTCCACTCTCCGCCGTCACCGGTAGGATAGCTCACGGGTTCGTCCTTTATTATGGTGGCCGGGGTCATGCCCTGTTCAAGGGCGAGTGCGTAGACGATCGGCTTGAAGGCCGACCCAGCCTGTCTCCTTGCATTCACGGCGCGGTTGAACTGGCTTCTCCTGAAGTCGTAGCCCCCTGCCATGGCCTCTATGTATCCTGTCGCGGGCTGCACAGCGATGAGAGCGCCCTGGACCATCGGCTCCTGCTCGAGCGACACATAGGCTATTCCGTCCGATATACTTATCAGCTTCACGAGGATCACGTCCCCTGCGGTGATGATCCTCCTGAGGTTGAAGTCCTTTATGTAATAGGAAGTCCTCTTTTCGGGATCAAAGACCTTTCTTGCCCACATGGCATCCTTGAGGCGCAGTACGGCGTAGGCGCCGTTGACCTTGAGGATGGCCCTGTCGCGGTATACCCTGAGGACCGTCGCCCTGAGCAGTTCCCCCTTCAGGGAGGCGAGCACGTCCGCCTTCGCCACAGAGCCGAGTTCCTTCTGAACGTCGAGTCCCTCGATGTGCCCGGCCACACCGCGCCAGCCCCTCTCTTTGTCCACGGCCTCGAGTCCCTCCCTGAGCGCCCTTCTGGCCTGGATCTGGGCCCACCTCCTCAGGGTGGTGTAGACGCGGAGGCCGCCCTTGTAGACCGTCTCGGTGCCGTACTCCTCTTCGAGGTAGTTGCGCACGTAACTCAAGAAGTAGCCGTAACCCTCTTTTCTGACGCTTGCATTGAGGAGCTTCAGGCCCTTTCTTGCGGCTTCGATCCGTTCCGAGGGCCTCAGGAACCCCTCCTTCTCCATCCTCTTCAGTACGAGTTTCATGCGGTCTTCAGCCCGCTTTATGTCCTTGTATGGCGAGTAGTACGAGGGTGATTTGAGAAGCCCGGCGAGCATCGCAGCCTCGGTGAGGTCCACCTCGCTCACAGGCTTTCCGAAGTAGACCCTCGAAGCCATCTCGACACCGTAAGCGCCTTCACCGAAGTAGGCCCTGTTCAGGTACAGCTCCAGTATCTCTTCCTTCGTGAGCTCCCGCTCTATTCTCGTTGCGAGTATCGCCTCCCGGAGCTTGCGCCTGAGAGTCTTCTCGTGGGAGAGGTAGAGTATCTTGGCGAGCTGCTGTGTGATCGTGCTTCCTCCCTCCTTGAATCTCCTGTGGATTATGTCCTTTGCGAGGGCGCGGAGGAGGGCGAAGTAGTCGAGCCCCCTGTGCTCGAAGAACCTCGAATCCTCTGTCGCGATCACAGCGTAGACGAGGTACTGCGGGATATCGTCTATGCCCACATACCTGCCCCGCTCCATCTTGAACTCACCTATGAGCACGCCGTCGTCGGCGTAGACCTTCGTGGCCGCCGGGGGCCTGTAGGACTTCAACTGTTCAACCGAGGGCAGGTCCCTCAGGATGAAGAGATAAAAGGCCCCTGCCGACAGTGTGAACAGGATGAGGGAGAGCTTGATGGCGGTCCTTAGCTTCACGGCCCTTATATGATAACCCAAAATCCGCGCAAAGGTGGAGCGCCCGGCGCCTCACGGGTCTTTGAGCCGGGGCTGCTTTTACCCAAAGGCGGCGTTTCCGCACATGGCACCGAGTCTTTCGGCCTTGCGTTGACGAAAGAAGAGACAACCCTGTAAAATCAAGCATGGGAGCGGATGGGGCTCTGGTGTCCCCCTCGGACTTCAAATCCGGTGTTCCCTGCCAAAAGCGGGGAAGGTGGGTTCGATTCCCACACGCTCCCGCCAATGAGACCCTCCAAAACAGTGGACTTCCAAAACATGCCGCTGCCGGCAGACTCACGGTGTGTCGACCGGTACAGACACGGTCTCTTAAAGTTTGTACATCTCCGTCCGATAAGTATCTCAGAGCGCCTTTCAGGGCGAGCAATTTTTGATGGTATTTCAAGGCAGGCTGTTCTATAATATTAATACCATGCCATGCATTTGCTCAACCGAGGCGGTGGATGCGGCATGATCGGCGCCTGATGCACCGCCGGGAAGTCTCGCAGATTGGGGGCAGGAGGGTATTTTTTAGTGACTTGAAATGCCGGAGGGGGCACTTCAATGCCGTCTATCAACCAGTCGAATCCTTCAGCCGGCCGGCCGTACGCGCCGGATGTCCGTGTATTTGCGCTCGACGGCCTGCCCCACGGGATGCCTCTGTCGGAGATGCCGTCCGGATGCACGGAGCATCAGATCGTGGTCGTGGGCAGGGACATGAAGGTGAGGTATCTCAATCATGCCGCAAGGGCCGCTGCAGGCATCAAGGAGGGAGACACCGGAACCTACTTCTGCTATCAAGTCACCCATCGCAGGGACACGCCGTGCGATGCAGGCGGTGAGATATGCCCGGTGAAAGAGGTCTTCAGGACGGGCAGGCCCCTCACCGTGCACCACGAGTACTTCGACGGCGAGAGAAAAGGTTCCCTTCTCGAGGTCTACGCATTTCCCATATTCAGCGAAGACGGCGAGGTCCTGGAGGTCACGGAGTTCATCAAGGAGGTGACCAAGAGGGACTTGTCCGAGAGGACACTGCTGTCCGAGGAGCGGTTCCGCAACCTCGTGGAGTCGACTCCGGATGCGATCATCACGGCCGATTCGAACGGGATAATCGTCTCGTGCAACAGCGCCGTCAATAACATCTTCGGCTACTCCCCGGCGGAACTGATGGACAGGCCCGTGACCGTCATCATACCGGAGAGGTTTCATGAGAAACATTCAGAGGGGATGAGGCTGGTGCGTGACGGCCGAAAGCCGATACTTGCCGGAGAGACGATGGAACTGGTTGCCCTCAAGAAGGACGGGACGGAATTCCCCGTCGAACTCTCGCTCTCTTTATGGGCATCAAAGGGGGAGGTGTACTTCACCGCCATCATAAGGGATATCACCATGCGCAAGAACGTCGAGGCGTCGCTTATAGAGGAGAAGCAGCGTCTCGAGTCGGTCCAGAGAGAACTCGTGAAAAAGCACGAAGAACAGGGCGTCCTATTCAGACAGGTGGAGGTTGCCAAGAAGGAGTGGGAGCGTACGGCTGACTGCCTCGACGACATGATCATACTCGCCGACAGCGAGGGCAGGATAAGGAGGTGCAACAAGAGTGTCAGGGAGTTCTCCGGACTCTCGTATGATGAACTCATCGGAAGGAAATGGGAGGACCTGCTGAGTGAGCAGGGGGTCGAGGCATACAAGCTCTACCGCCACAGCGTGGAACTGAGACACAAGTCCACAGGCAGGCATTTCGTCCTGAGGTTCTATCCTTTCAAGGCCCTGAACAGTTATGAGAGCCCGGGCATCGTCATAACCATTCACGACCTGACGGAGCTCAAAAATGCTGCAGAGGTGCTCGAGAAAAAGAACAGGGAGATAGACGAAAACCGGCGGAAGCTCCAGACCGCCCTTGATGAGATATCCTACCTGATCCAGAGGGTTACGCACGAGAAGGACTTCAGCATCAGGTTCGCCAACCCCCACCTGAAGAGATGCAGCAAGGAGATGAACTGTACCGAGGAAGACTGCCCGTGTCATGGAGAAGCGGCCGCGCGGTGCTGGCAGGTGGTGGGCTCGCAATGCGGCGGTGACGCCAAGGGATACTTCGCGAAGCAACACGGGGACTGTTCGCGCTGTCCCGTGTTCAAAAGCGCCACGACGGACCCCATATACCAGATCGGCGAGCACTTCAACAACATGATGCACATACTCGAGTTGCAGAACAGGGAACTCGAGACCGCATACACAGAGCTCAAGGCAACACAGACGAAGATCCTCCAGCAGGAAAAGATGGCGTCCATCGGACAGCTTGCAGCAGGCGTTGCACACGAGATCAACAACCCCATAGGCTTTATATCGAGCAACCTCGGTACTCTCGACAAGTACGTCAGCAAACTCACGGAGTTCATCGATGCCCAGGCGGAAATCATCGCCGCCCTCGGCTCGGAGGAGTTCGAGAGGATTCTCGGTGAAAGGCGGCGGAAGCTCAAGCTCGACTACGTCATACCGGACATAAGGGCGCTCATCGAGGAATCGCTCGACGGCGCCGACAGGGTGAGGAAGATAGTCCAGGACCTCAAGAGTTTCTCCCGTGTCGACGAGGCCGAGTACAAGCATGCGGACATAAACGAGTGCATCGAGAGCACCATAAACATAGTCTGGAACGAACTCAAGTACAAGGCGGAGCTGAAGAAGGACTATGGAGAACTGCCCCTCACGAAGTGTTTCCCCCAGCAGCTGAACCAGGTCTTCATGAACCTCCTTGTCAATGCAGCGCATGCCATAGAGAAGCAGGGCGAGATAACCGTGAGGACGAGCCATCAGGACGGTTCCATTTTCGTTGAGATATCGGACACCGGTGTCGGGATTCCCGAGGAGAACCTCGGCAGGATATTCGATCCGTTCTTCACGACTAAGGAGATAGGCAAGGGCACCGGTTTGGGCCTGAGCATAACCTACGACATCGTGAAGAAGCACAACGGCGAGATCACTGTCCATAGCGAGGTGGGTGAGGGGACGACGTTTACTGTGAGAATCCCCGTGATGGATGGAAGGTGACGGCATATGGATACGGGTGTGAGGATACTCTGCGTGGACGACGAAAGGAACGTCCTCAGGGCCATAGAGAGGCTCTTCCTCGACGACGACTACGAGATCATCACCGCTGCATCCGGCGACGAGGGGCTTGATGTGCTGAGAGAGGTCTCACCCGTCCAGATCGTTTTGTCAGACTACAGGATGCCGGGGATGAACGGCGTCGATTTTCTCAAGGAGGTCTGCGAGCACTGGCCCGAGACGGTCAGGATCGTGCTCTCCGGTTATGCGGACACCGCGGCCGTGGTGTCCGCAATAAACGAGGGCCGTATATACAAGTTCATACCGAAGCCCTGGAACGACGACGAGCTCAAGGTCACGATATCCAATGCCATAGAGCGCTACATGCTGCACGAGAGGAACGCGGAACTCGCCAGGGAACTTCAGAAGAAGAACGAGGAGCTCCAGAAGGTGAACGACAACCTCGAGAGGCTCGTTGCGGAGAGGACCTCGGAGCTGATCTTTCAGAACAGGGCGTTGACCCATTCTCAGAACATCCTCGACGCGCTTCCGGTCGCCGTGCTCGGCATAGATTCAGACGGACTGATAGTCCAGTGCAACGAGAAGGGCGTGGAGATGTTCGGAAGCGGCGGCGCTACGATACTCGGCATGGACAGGACGGCCGTGCTCTCCGAGGAGCTGAACGGCATGATAGACGGCGCCGTCAGGGACGGGCTTCAAACCGGTGACTTCCGCATCGGGGGGGTATCGATGGTCAGATTTGCGTCCATGAGGTATCCGGACGGGCAGGAGGGAGTGGTTCTGATCTTTTTTGGCGAGGGTGATCATGCCTGACACGGTGCTGCTCGTAGATGACGAGGAGTATGTCCTCAACTCGATAGAGCGGCTGCTCGTCTGCTGTGACGGCATCAGGGTGCTGAAGGCCGCTTCTGCAGACGAGGCCCTCGGTCTCATTGCTGAGGAGGCAGTGGCCGTGATCGTATCCGACAACATGATGCCCGGCATGAAGGGCATAGAGCTCCTCACGAGGGTCAGGGGGATATCTCCCGACACGGTGAGGATACTCCTTACCGCCTATGCCGACTTTCCGACGGCCATGGAGGCGATAAACAGCGGAGAGGTCTTCAGGTTCATCGTCAAGCCCTGGGACGACGACCTCCTGGTCAGGACCGTGCAGGAGGCCGCCGGCCGCCACCATATCATCCGCTCCCTCAGGGTGAAGGACAAGGCCATACTGCTTTCGCTCGCCCAGACGATTGAGCTCAAGGACCCCTACACGAGGGGACACTGCGAGAGGGTTGCGGCCTATGCCCTCATGATAGCGGAAGCCCTCGGCCTCCCCGAGGCCTCGAAGAAAGACATAAAATACGGCAGCTGGCTTCACGACTGCGGTAAGGTGGGCGTTCCGGAGCAGATACTCAACAACAGCTGTGGTATCGACGAGGAGGACTTCGAGGTCATAAAGCGACATCCAGTCTGGGGGGCTGACGTGGCGCGGCAGGCCCAGATGTCAGAGGTGATCGTGAATATCATACTCTACCACCACGAGAAGTTCAACGGCACGGGCTATCCGTCCGCGATCGAGGGGGAGAGCATCCCTGTAGAGGCAAGGATAGTGGCCGTAGCCGACGTCTTCGACGCCCTGACGACCGACAGGCCTTACAGGGCCGGGCTCAGCGAGGAGGAGGCGGTCGAGATAATCGCATCCTTGAGGGGTGAGAGCCTCGATCCCGAGATAGTCAACGTCTTTCTCTCGGAGCTGAAGCGCCGTTCCGGAGGGGATCGGCTGGTTAAGGAGGCAGGTCTGCATGAACAGCACTGAGACAGTCACGGCCGTGAAGATACTGGTGGTCGACGACGAGGAGAACATACTCCGGGCGATAAGCAGGTTGCTGATGGACGAAGACCTCGACGTCCTGACCGCCACATCCGGCGAGGAGGCGTTGAGGATACTCGGATCCAACCGGGACGTGGGAGTCATCGTCTCGGACCAGCGCATGCCCGGTCTCACCGGCGTGGACTTCCTGGAGAAGGCGAGGAGGATCACCCCTGACACTATAAGGATCATGCTGACCGGGTACGCCGACGTGAACGCTGCCGTGGACGCTATAAACAGGGGCGGGGCGTACAGGTACGTGGCCAAGCCGTGGAAGGACGAAGAGCTCGTGCAGATCATAAGGGAGGCGGCGCAGAGGTTCTTCCTGACCAGGGAGAACAAGCGGCTGTCGGAGATGCTCAAGAAGAAGAACGAGGAACTAAGGGACTGGAACTCAAAGCTCGAGCTCTACGTGCAGGAGCAGACCAAGGAGATACAGAAGAACAACGAGGAACTGCAGTCGCTGAACGAGCGGCTGAGGAAGAATTTCCAGAACTCGATCATAGCATTCTCGGGCCTCATAGAACTGCGTGACAGTGCGGTCAGGAACCACTCGAGGAACGTCGCCGAGGTCTCGAGAAAGGCGGCGGAGTCTTTGGGGTTGCCGGCCAGGGAGGTCGACACGATCACCATTGCGTCGCTCCTTCATGATATCGGCAAGATCGGCATACCGGACGTCCTTCTCCGCAAGGGACTCGGAGACATGAGCCCCGAGGAACTCAAGGAGTACAGGCTCCACCCCGTAAGGGGGCAGGCCGCCATCGACTCCATAGAGGACCTGAGAGAGGCCGGTACACTCATAAGGCATCACCACGAATCATACGACGGAAGCGGGTTCCCGGACGGGCTCAAGGGGAGCGGGATACCCGTAGGTTCGCGGATCATCGGCATGGTGGACGCTGTGGACAAGGCCATGGGCAGCCTCTTGAGCGACAGCGCCGTGCAGGCGGCGCTGAAGGGCGTCAAGGATGCGCTGGGCAGGAGGTTCGCCCCCGGTCTGTACAAGCATGTCAGGGCCGCGGTCGAGGATACGTACTCGAAGGTCGTGGTCGAGACGGCCGTGGTCGAGCTCGAGCTGCATCCCGACAACCTCGAGGCGGGCATGGTCATCTCTCGTGACGTCTACAGCGGCACGGGCCTGCTGCTGCTCAGCAAGGGGCTGCAGCTCAACGAGAAGAACATACAGGCGATCAGGCGTTACTACCGGATCGATCCATCCAGGAGCGGTGTCTTCGTGATGGTGAAGAGGTAGTCCATGATCGAGTTCGACAGGGAAGAGAAGAGGATGGTGCTGAAACTCGTATTCTACGGGCCGGCCCTTTCGGGCAAGACGACCAATCTCCTGAGGCTTCACGACCTCCTTGCACGCGAGGGCCGGGGGGAGTTGATGGTGCTCGATACGAGGGACGACAGGACGATCTTCTTCGATCTCCTCCCGTTCTTTCTCGTCACCCCGGGGGGACTGAAGATAAAGTTGAAGGTCTATACGGTTCCGGGCCAGGTGAAACACGATGCAACGAGGAAGGCCGTACTGCAGAGGGCGGACGGAGTGGCCTTCATCGCTGACTCCCGGCTGTCGGAGACGGCTAACAATTATTCGAGCTTCGAGAACCTCGAAAAGAACCTCGCCTTTGTCGGGATCGACATCGAGACCGTCCCCCTCGTGATCCAGTTCAACAAGAGGGACCTCAGCGAGATCGTCCCCGAGACCGACATAGAACGCCTGTGGCGGCCCACGGGCATACCCGTCTTCATGGCCTCGGCCCTTCAGGGCTGGGGAGTAGTGGAGACCTTCGGCAGACTGGTGGAACTCACCTACGACGCCGTAGACAGAAAATGGGGCCTGCGCGAAGGATACGGACTCGAGAGGGAGGAGTTCGTTCGGCGGCTGACTCTGAGGGAGCAGGGTCGGTGAGTGGACGTTCCCGGCTGCAGGAAAGGGGATGCTCGAATGAATGAAGACCGTGAGGGTGCGGGCGGTATCGAGTACGTGGTCGGGGCCGAGAAGAGACTCTGCGAGATTCTCGGGGATGAAGAGATAATGCCGATCCTGAGGAGTGCACTCCGCGCTGGGGTGTCGAGGATCGAGGTGAGGGACTCCAAGGGCAGGGTGCTCTGGGCCTGCGGTGATCCCACTGGCGGGGGAGGCCGTGCAAGGGAGGTCGCACCGCTCTGTCTCGAGGGCGAGCCTGCCGGCAGCATCATGGTCGAGATTCCCTCAAGCGGGCGACTGCGTCTCCGTGACTTCACAGGCCTGCTGAGCGAAGTGATGAACACGATGATAACCAACAACCTGAAGAGGATGCTGACGGCCGAGATACACACCACCGTGGTCGACCAGACCCACGAGGAACTGATCGAGACGAACAGGAGGCTGCGCGCGTCCGAGTCGAGGTACCGAGAGCTCGCAGAGAGCCTCGACAGGAAGGTCCAGGAGCGTACGGAGGAGCTGAAGAGGATTCACACGAGGCTCATCCAGCAGGAGAAGGCCGCATCCATAGGGCTGCTGGCAGCGGGTGTGGCACACGAGATAAACACCCCACTCGGGTTCATATCGAGCAATCTCAACACCCTGAAGAGATACATGTCGAGATTCACCGAGATGCTGGACTTCTACCGCCGCATAGTCGGGGAGGCCGGCGACGGTGTCGCCGAGGAGGCCGCCAAGAAGTGGAGCGATCTCAAGCTCGGCTTCGTGGTAAGAGACGTCGGAGAGCTGATCAGCCAGAGCCTCGACGGAGCCGAGAGGGTGAGGAGGATCGTCGCGGACCTCAAGGGGTTTTCCCATGTCGATGACAGCAAGGAAGACGTCGTCGACCTTAACACGGAGATAGAGAGGACCTTCAGCGTGCTCGCCCACGAGATACCCGAAGACGCCGAGATCGAGAGGGACTACGGGTCGTTGCCTGGTTTTCTCTGCGATCCGGCCCTCGTCTGCCAGGTCTTCCTCAACATCATACTGAACTCCCTGCAGGCGAAGAAAGGGGGACTCAAGCTGCACGTGAGCACGAGGTTCGCCGGCGGAGACATAACGGTTGCGTTCACGGACAACGGGCCCGGCATCCCCGATGACATCAGAGGGAGGATATTCGAGCCGTTCTTCACCACGAAGGACGTCGGCGAGGGTACGGGGCTTGGCCTGACCGTCACACGTGACATAGTGACCGCCTACGGCGGTGACATCGAGGTCGAAAGCCGGCCGGGTGCCGGCACGACCTTTCTCGTAAGGCTTCCGGCCGAGGGGGGGCGGGATGTCGAGGTACGCTGAGCTCTTCAGGTCCATAACCCCGGGTGCGACCGCCGCGGTCGAGTCTCTGCAGGAGGGCGGAGGCCCCGCCGAGCCGTTCACGCTCCTCTTTCTCGACGACGAGCATGAAGTGCTCAACGCCCTGAAGAGGATATTCATAGATGAGAACTACCGGATACTCACGGCCGCATCCGTTGGCGAGGCCTTGGATTTGATGGAGCACGAGAGGGTCCACCTCGTCATATCCGACTACAGGATGCCGAAGGTGACCGGCGCCGAGTTCCTCAGGGAGGTGAAGCAGAGGTGGCCTGATACGATCAGGATAATGCTCACGGGACATGCGGACATACAGTCCATAATGGGGGCGGTGAACGACGGGGCGGTCTACAAGTTCATAACGAAGCCGTGGAACGACGAGGACCTGAGGCTCACCGTCAGTCTTGCGCTCCAGCAGTACGTGCTCATACAGGAGAACCGGAAGCTAAAGGAACTGACGAGGGAGCAGCAGCGCAGGATCAGGAACTACTCCGCCCACTTCAACGAAAACCGCGGGATCATGGGTGATATACTCGTCAAGTCGGGGACGATAAGCAGGGCCGACCTGGATACGGCCTTGAAGGAGAAGGGGGATCAGGAATTCCTGGGCGAGACACTCGTGAGGCTCGGCCTGACCACTGAATCGAAGATAGTGAGGGCACTGCAGGAGCACCTGAACCTCGATTACATAGACCTGAGGGAGGTGAACCTGAGCCCGGCCGTAGTGGGCTTCCTGCCGCGTGACCTCTGCGAGAGGAACAGGCTGATCCCGGTGAAGGTGGCGGACAAGCAGATCACGATAGCCATGGCCGATCCATCCGATATATTCAAGTGCGACAACATAGCCCTGATGACCGGTCTCAAGGTGGTGCCGCTCGTTGCAAAGAGCTCGGACATCATGTTCCACTTGGGGAGGGCATACGACGGCTCCTCTGAGGCTGCCTTTGAAATGGACGGTATCTCAGCCATAGAGCCTCTCGATGAGATCGACATCATAATTGAGGAAGAGGATCCGGAGTTCAACGTGCAGGAGCTGATAGGCTCATCAGAGGTGCCGCCGGTCATAAGGATTGTGAATGCGATAATCTCCGAGGCGATCCGCTACAAGGCGAGTGACATACACGTGGAGCCCAAGACGAAGTATTCCGTGATACGCTACCGGATAGACGGCATGCTCCACAACAAGATCAAGATACCCTCCGACCTCCATCCCGCGACCATATCGAGGATAAAGATACTCGCCAAGATGGACATCGCCGAGAGGCGCAAGCCCCAGGACGGCCGGATAACGGTCAAGTCAGGCACGAGGATCGTGGACATAAGGGTCTCCACGATGCCGACCATCAACGGCGAGAAGGTGGTCATGAGGATACTCGACAAGAATGCAGCCATCAAGCGGCTGAACGAACTCGGCGTCTCGCCCGCCGACCTCGACAAGCTCTATGCCCTTATCAAGAAGCCCCAGGGCATAATCATCTCCACTGGCCCCACAGGCAGCGGGAAGACGACGATGCTCTACTCCATACTGAACGAGATGCTCCAGAGCACGAAGAACTTCGAGACCATCGAGGACCCTGTGGAGTATTTTCTCGAGGAGGCGAGCCAGGTCTATGTGAGGGAGAAGATAGGGCTCTCCTTTGCCTCTGTACTGCGGGCCACCCTGAGGCAGGACCCCGACGTCATCCTCGTCGGAGAGATACGTGACCACGAGACCGCCGACGTGGCGTTCAAGGCCGCCCTGACAGGTCACATGGTGCTGACGACCCTCCATACGAACAATTCTGTGGCTTCAGTGACGCGGCTTATAGACATGGGCGTCAAACCCTACCTCATAGCTTCTGCCCTCGAGGGCATACTCGCGCAGAGGCTCGTCCGGAAGGTCTGCAGGTACTGCAGGAGGGAGGCCCCGCCGGACAGGGATTTGATGAGGCTGCTCAAGATACCTCCGGACTCCCTCGGTGACAGGACGTTCAGGGGGACCGGATGCGAGAGGTGCAATCACACGGGTTATCTCGGGAGGACCGGGATATTCGAGGTCTTCATCATGAACGACGACTTCAGGCACTTCATTAGCAGTGCGTACAAGGAGGCGGAACTCCTGAACATGGCCCGCTCAGCGGGGATGAAGACCCTCATGGAAGACGGCATAGACAAGGTGAGGCAGGGAGAGACCACGCTCGATGAACTGCTTAGGGTGATAGGAACACAGACGAGACACGAACGCACGTGCGAGGAGTGCGGGAGGCTGATCGATGCAAAGTTCCTGTTCTGTCCCTACTGCGGCAGCTTCAAGCAGAACTTCTGCAGACAGTGCCGGATGCCCCTCGAGGACGACTGGCGGTTGTGCCCGTTCTGCGGCGGCGGCAGGGTCGGCCGGTGAATACATCCTGGACAAGGGGGGCTTATGTATCCAAAACAACTCAAGGAGGACGGTTTAATGGAAGACTGCATACTCCTGGTGGATGACGAACCCAACATCATATCTTCACTCAAGAGGGTCCTCATGGACGAGCAATACACTATATTCTCGGCCAACAGCGGAGCCGAGGCCCTCGATATCCTGAAGGAACAGAGGATAAAGGTGGTGATCTCCGACGAGCGCATGCCGGGCATGTCAGGGGCTGAGTTCCTCTCGATCGTGAGGAACCGGTTTCCCGGGGTCGTCAGGATCGTCCTGACGGGTCATGCGAGCATAGAGGCTGCCATGAGTGCGGTCAACAACGGGGAGATATACAGGTTCTTCACAAAGCCTTGGAACGATGTGGAACTGAAGCTCTCGATACGCTCGGCCGTCGAGAAACACGACCTCGAGGCAGAGAACAGGAGGCTCCTCAGCATAGTGAGGACCCAGGCGCTCGAGCTGAAGCTGCTCGAGAAGCGATATCCGAACATCACGAAGATCGAGCGCGACGACGACGGAAACCTGATCCTGCCCGACATCTCGGACGAGGATCTCTCCGCGATCGTCGCCCAGTGTGAGAGGGAGTTTACATGAGCAAGAGCCGCAACATAGAGACGTTCGTTTCAGGGGTGAAGGACCTGCCGACCCTTCCCTCCGTCGTGCTCAAGGTCAACCAGGCACTGATGGACAGCTCGGCGACCATCGACTCGGTCAGCAGCATAGTCGAGAGGGACCCGGCCCTTACAGCCAAGGTGCTCAGGTTGGCCAACTCGAGCTACTACGGGTTTTCCTCCTCCGTGGACACCCTGTCGAGGGCCGTCACCGTCCTCGGTTTCAACACCATAAGGAGTCTTGCGACCACGGTCTCCGTCTTCAAGATATTCAAGAGGGAGCCGTCGGGCTCCTTCGACATGCATGGCCTGTGGCTTCACAGCCTCGGCTGTGCGATCGCCTCGAAGGTCCTCGTCCACGCGATGGGGACTGCACTTCGAGAGAAGGCCTTCGTTTGCGGCCTGATACACGACATAGGAAAGGTCGTCATCGCGCAGAACCTTCCTGACGAGACGGCGGAGGTCCTGAGGCGCCTCGAGGATGACGGTTCCCCGGACATGGCTGAGGTGGAAGAGGAGGTCATAGGGTTCGCCCACACCGGTGTGGGTGCGCTCATAGCCGAGAGGTGGCATTTCCCGAGGGAGCTCTCCGAGGCCATCAGGCTTCACCACAGGTCCGGAGACGATCCGGACGAGGCGCATCCGGTCTTGACGTATGCCGTGTATGCCGGAAACCAGATTGCAAAGGAGCGCGGGCTCGGCAGGAGCCAGAACAGGAAGGTCCGTGAGGTCCAGGCGTGGGTGCGGGAGAGGCTGGGCGTGTCTGTGGAGGATCTGCCGGGGCTGCTTGAGAGGACCGAGTATGACTTCAACACTGTGGTGAACTCGTGGGACCTCGCTTGAAAGCCGCAGACCATGCAGACCGCGAGTCGTCGGTCAGGTGTGCCGGCCGACATCATGGTATGCAGGGGGTGTTGTCGCGTGGAATATTAGGTGGAATATAGAAAGTCCCTTTGCTGTCACAGAGGGACTTTCCCGGTCGTTTACAGGTGTTGTTTACTGCTTGACCACATTGACCGCCTTGGGGCCCTTCGGGCCTTCTTCGATATCGAAGCTGACCGACTCTCCCTCGGCGAGTGACTTGAAGCCGTCGTCCTGGATAGAGGAGTAGTGAACGAAGACGTCACTGCCGTCTTCACTCGTGATGAATCCAAAACCCTTAGACTCGTTGAACCACTTCACTGTTCCATTAGCCATCTCTCTCGTACCTCCTTGCTGAATACTTTGAAGTCTCGGAACTACACCGCTCCTAAACAAAAAGGCCACCAAGCTAAAAGTCTTTGTGGCCTTACGCGTAACAAAAACTTCCAAAACTCTATACAAAGAGTAACACACCCGGTGGTCGATAGTCAACACAAAAATAACCCCCCGTATAGATCAGCCTCGCGGACGGGCGGGCCGCGAAGGGCGGCGTCACCCGGGCGGGATCGCCTTCTTTGACTTTAAGGAAGTCCCTGTGTATATAATATAAGGTTTGATAACGAGGCCGTTCGAGGGGAGGACCCATGGATTACTTCAGATATGTAAGGGGAGAGCTCTTTGCCGAAGACGTGCCTGTTGAGGCCCTCATCGAAGAGTACGGCACGCCCCTGTACGTTTACAGCCACAGGACGCTCGCGAGGCACTTGGATGCATACGCTCATGCATTCGCCGAGGTCCCTCACATCGTGTGCTTTGCAGCTAAGGCCAACTCGAACAGTGCAATACTGCGCCTGGTGGCGCGGCACGGCGGCGGTGCCGACATCGTATCCGGAGGAGAGCTCTACAGGGCCCTCCGCGTGGGCATACCCCCGGAAAAGATAGTCTATGCCGGCGTGGGCAAGACGGATGACGAGATACGGTATGCCCTCGGCAAGAGGATATTGATGTTCAATGTCGAGTCCGGTCAGGAGCTCGAGAGGATCAACGCCGTAGCAGGCCGTATGGGGGTCAAGGCTCCGGTGGCGCTGAGGATAAACCCTGATATCGATCCCGAGACCCATCCATACATATCGACCGGCCTCAGGAAGCACAAGTTCGGCATTCCTATAGAGAACGCCCTCGAGTACTACAGGCTGGCGAAACGGCTCGAGAATGTCGAGATCATAGGGGTGCACAAGCATATCGGTTCCCAGATAACCCGCGTGAGTCCCTTTGTCGACGCCCTCCAGAGGGTGCTCGTTCTCGTGGAGAGCCTGAGGGCCGAGGGGATCGGGCTGAGATATCTGGACATAGGAGGCGGGCTTGGGATACAATATAACGACGAAAGACCGCCCCATCCGAAGGAGTTGGCACGAAGACTCCTGCCGCTCCTCAGGGGACGGGAGATAACCCTGATCATGGAGCCGGGACGCTCCATTGCCGGGAATGCGGGCATCCTTCTCACCAAGGTGCTCTACCTGAAGAGGGGGGATGACAGGGAGTTCGTGATAGTGGATGCCGGGATGAACGACCTGATGAGGCCCACGCTGTACGACGCCTATCACCACATAGCCCCTGTCAGAAAGAACAGGCGCAGGAAGATCACGGCGGATATCGTCGGTCCCGTATGTGAGTCTGGTGATTTCCTTGCAAGGAACAGGGAGATCAACCGGGTCGAGCAGGGCGAGTATCTCGCCGTCATGAGTGCCGGGGCCTATGGTTTCTCCATGAGCTCCAACTACAACAGCCGTCCACGGCCGGCCGAGGTGCTCGTCAGGGGCGGCGAACACTATGTCATAAGAAAACGGGAGACATACAGGGACCTCGTCCGCGGCGAGGTGATCCCCGACTTCTTGCAGTAGATTCGGGATGATGATGGATCTCACGGTGATATGAAGTATGAAGATCGAGTTCACAAAGATGCACGGTCTCGGAAACGACTTTGTCGTGATAGACACGCTCAGGGAGTCGTCACTGGCCGGGCTGGATACGGATGAACTGTCGAGTCTCGCGGCACATCTGTGCAACAGGAGGCTCGGCATAGGTGCGGATCAGCTTCTTCTGCTCTGCCAGTCGCACGAGGCTGATTTCAGGATGAGGATCTTCAATGCCGACGGCTCTGAGGTCGAGATGTGCGGCAACGGCATCCGCTGTCTTGCCAGGTACATCTGGGAGAGGGGGCTGAGCGACAAGGCGGTCCTCGACATCGAGACCCTTGCCGGCATAATCCGGCCCGAGGCACGAGGAGAGATGGTGAGGGTCGACATGGGAATGCCGGAGTTCTCGCCGGAGAAGATACCGGTGGACATACGCGAGTCGGACCGCACTGTCCTTCCGGAGACGGCGGTCTTCCTGGATTACCCTCTCGAGATAGAGGGGCGAGTCTTCGATGTCACCTGCCTCTCGATGGGCAACCCTCACTGCGTGACGGTCATAGATGAGGTGGAGACCTTTCCCGTGAGTTACTACGGGCCCCTGATCGAGAACCACCGGATGTTTCCCGCCCGCACGAACGTGGAGTTCATAGAGATACTCAACGACAGGGAGATCAGGATGAGGGTCTGGGAGAGGGGCGCCGGCGAGACTATGGCCTGCGGGACCGGGGCCTCTGCGGCTGCCGTGGCGGCGTCGCTTAAGGGGTCGACGGGAAGGGACGTCACGGTCCGCCTGCTCGGCGGAGACCTCACCATCGAATGGGCGGAGGACGGACACGTGTACATGACCGGTCCGGCAGTGACCGTCTTCGACGGGGTCATCGACACGGAGATATTAGTGGGGGAAGAGATATGTTAGAGGAGAAGAGGCGTGTTTCGAGACAGGCTACCCGCCTGAACATCAGGTTTGCGGTGACCGAGGTGGGCGGCAGGGATGCCACGCGGGTCGAGGCCGACGGCTCGATCGTCGACATATCGGAGCAGGGCTTCTGCATGATAACGACCTATCCCTTGCAGAAGGGGCATGCAATAACCATAAGGGACAGGGGAGACGATAAGATGCCGGCCTACGGGCTTGTAAGGTGGACGGAGAAGGAGGGCTCCACGTACAGGGCCGGCCTTTATCACAGTCATCCGGCGAGCGGCATTTGAGGAGACTCTTTTCGCCGGGATGTCTCGATCCGGGGAATGAGTCGTCCGGCAGCCGGCATTTAAAAACTCTTTTCGTGCCCGCGGCGGCGGGAGCGCCTTGCAGTTCTCAAGGAGGAGGTTTCGATGTTCAAGGGTTCGATAGTAGCGCTGGTCACGCCGTTCAAGAACGGCGCGGTGGACGAGAAGGCGTTGTCAGAGCTGATCGAGTGGCATATAGCAGAGGGTACGAACGGCATAGTGCCCTGCGGCACCACGGGTGAGTCGGCGACCCTGACATACGAAGAGCACTACGGTGTGATAAAGACCACGGTAGAGGTGGTAAACAAGAGGGTCCCGGTCATAGCAGGCACCGGCGCCAACTCGACGGAAGAGACGATCGTCATGACGCGGGAGGCGCAGAGGCTCGGGGCCGATGCGGCACTGCTCGTCGCGCCGTACTACAACAAGCCCTCGCAGGAGGGCCTGTACAGGCATTACAGGGCGGTGGCGGAGGCCGTAGACCTTCCGCTCGTTCTCTACAACGTCCCAGGGCGCACTGCGGTCAACATCCTCCCGCAGACGGTCGAGCGGCTTGCTGAGATAGAAAACGTCGTCGCCATCAAGGAAGCCACCGGCGACATGAGACAGGTGAGCGACGTCCTGAGGCGGTGCGGCGAGAGGATCACCGTGCTCTCAGGAGACGACTTCACCACATACACACTCCTCGCCCTCGGCGGCAAGGGAGTGATCTCGGTGACCGCCAATGTGATGCCGCGGGATGTCTCCCGGATGTGCGCACTCTACGAGGAGGGGCGTTACGACGACGCTCGG
The DNA here is from genome assembly GCA_011051565.1 of Nitrospirota bacterium. Taxonomy (GTDB): domain Bacteria; phylum Nitrospirota; class Thermodesulfovibrionia; order Thermodesulfovibrionales; family JdFR-85; genus BMS3Bbin07. Next base: position 55,052 of record DRKX01000089.1, read on the forward strand.
CAGCTCCACTTCAGGCTCGAACCGCTCAATGCAGCCATGTTCCTCGAGACCAACCCCATTCCCGTCAAGACGGCCCTGTCGATGATGGGCAGGACTACCGCGGAACTCCGCCTCCCGCTGTGTGAGATGTCGGAGGCGAACAAGGAGAGCCTCAGGAGGACCCTGCTCTCGTACGGCCTGGTCTGAGGAACGCGCGGTACAATCGTGTCCTGTAACAAGGGCCTGTTTGCGGGGTTCGGAGAAGGCGGAGTCTTCCTTGAAAATCCTGATACCTATCTGGTAGTATTTTAGATGACAACCCCTGCAGGACTTCTCTCCCGTGTGGTCGCAAAGGTCGTAGACCTCGTGCTGGCTGCCGTGGCCGTCGAGCTGTTACATGAGACGGGCCTGATTGCAGGGCTTGTATATATCCTGACAGCCGACGGCTTCTTCAACGGGAGGAGTCCCGGCAAGATGCTCCTTGGGCTGAGCGTGGTAAGGGCGGATGGGGGGCGCTGCACCGTCAAGGAATCCATATTGAGAAACCTGACCGTTGCCCTTGGTTTCCTGCTCTGGAGGGTCCCGTTGATAGGATGGCTTCTCTTCCTCGCCGTGCTCGCTTTTGAGTTCATAGTGCTTTACGGGAGTGATACGAACAGGCGTCTCGGTGACGAGATAGCAAAAACCAATGTAATGGAAGTGGCAGGCGATAAAGGGGATGTTGGGGGCGGCTGATCAAGGGCCGCCGGCTGAGACCGCTTACTGCTGCTGCGTCAGGAGGGTAGATGTTTATACAGAAATTGCTCGGACTCTTTTCGAACGACCTTGCCATAGACCTCGGAACAGCGAACACCCTCGTCTATGTGAAGAAGAAGGGGATCGTCTGCAACGAGCCGTCGGTGGTCGTCATAAGGAAGGACAACAAGAAGACGATAGCCGTCGGTGCAGAAGCCAAGAGGATGCTCGGCAAGACCCCGGCGAACATCACCACGATAAGGCCGATGAAGGACGGCGTGATCGCCGACTTCGACGCCACCGGTGAGATGCTCAAGTACTTCATAACCAAGGTGCACAACAGGAAGAGTTTTGTCTCTCCGAGGGTTATAATAGGTGTGCCCTCGGGGATAACGCAGGTCGAGCAGAGGGCGGTCAAGGACGCCTCGCAGGCATCAGGTGCCAGAGAGGTCTATCTCATATCCGAGCCGATGGCCGCGGCTGTCGGTGTTGGCCTGCCCGTGGGAGAGCCCACGGGGAACATGATCGTGGACCTCGGCGGCGGAACCACCGATGTGGCCGTGATCTCTCTCGACGGCATCGTCTACAGCAAGGTGGTGAGGGTCGGCGGAGACAGGATGGACGAGACCATTCTCGCCTATGTGAAGAGGAGATACAACCTCATGATCGGTGAACGCTCCGCAGAGCAGATCAAGATCGAGATCGGGTCCGCCTATCCCACGGACAGCACATCGAGGGAGATCGAGATAAAGGGGAGGGACATGGTCTCGGGTATTCCCAAGACCGTCACCATAAACGAAGAGGAGGTCAGGGAGGCCCTGCAGGAGCCTGTAACCATAATCCTCGATACCATCAAGGTGGCCCTCGAAAACACCCCTCCGGAGCTTGCAGCCGATATCGTGGATACCGGCATAGTGCTGGCCGGCGGCGGTGCGCTCCTCCGGGGGTTAGACCTGCTGATAAAGGAGGAGACCAAGCTTCCGGTGATCGTGGCCGATGATCCTCTCACTGCGGTCGTCAGGGGGGTGGGCAAGATGCTCGACGAGATCGACCTGCTGCAACGTGTGGCACTGAACTGATGTTGAGATGAGGAACAGACGGGTTGTCTTGCTTTTCCTTGTCGTTGTCGTATCCGCCTCCCTTATGACTTTTCAGAGCACGAGGGGACCGTTCAAGCCGCTGAGTGCTCTTCAGACCCCGCTGTACCGGCTGGAGAAGACCTTTGCCGCAATCCTGAAGATCATCAAGTCGCCTTTCCTGTACTATTTCAAGCTGGAGAACGAGAACCGCCTGCTCAGGGAGGAACTCGTCCGGATGAAGATGAAAGAGCAGGAGTACAGCGAACTCAAGATCGAGAACGAGAGGCTGAGGACCATACTGAAGATCAGGGAGGCGGAGCCGCGATTCGTGTCGGCTGCGCGTGTCATATCCTCAGGGATAAGGCAGTGGCCTGAGCTTATGATCATCGACAAGGGGGCGGCGAGCGGCATCCGGAAGGACATGGCCGTGAGGACGCCAGACGGACTGGTGGGAAAGACCACAGAGGTCATGCCGGGGTTCTCCAAGGTCCTGCTCGTGACGGACGTGAGTTTCTCCGTATCCGTGAGACTCCAGGATTCGAGGATAGAGGGAGTGCTCTCGGGCAGGGGGGATGGTTCGTGCGTGTTGAAGTACATCCCGAGGGATGAAGTGGTCGAGCCCGGGACACTGCTGATCACCTCTGGGCTCGACGGGGTCTTCCCGAAGGGGATTCCCGTGGGGTACATAACCGGGGTGAAGAAGGGAAGCGAGCTCTTCCTCGATGTCGAGGTCGAACCGATAATAAGGGCGTCCATGATCGAAGAGGTCATGGTCTTCAAGAAATAGGACCCGGGCGGATGAACGTGACCATGAAGAAGGCGGCCCTCTGGAGCGTGATCGGTGTAGGCGTGTTCCTGCTACAGTCCGTGATCTCGGTAGGGCCGATGAAGCTGAATCTGACGCTGCTTCTCGTCTATTACGCAGGCCTCAGGAGGGGCGAGCTGGCGGGTGTTGCAATCGGAATACCCGTGGGCTTCCTCGAGGACGCCCTGTCAGGAGGCTTGATCGGTCCCGGTATGCTCGGAAAGGGGCTCGTGGGCATACTGCCTGCGTATCTCTCCGAGGGCTTCTTCATATGGACGCCGATCCTCGGGATGCTTGCAGTCTTCACGCTCACCGTCATCGACGAGACCGTGGTATACACGTCGTTAGCCCTCTTTTCACAGAGGCCTGCGCCTGTCCTGGACTTCCTGGCCCTCACCCTGCTGAAGGCATCCATCAACGCCCCATTCGGGTGGCTCTTGAGGACAGGGAAATGAGAGACAAGAGGAAGACGATAACGGTCCTGACTTACATCACAATAGCGGTCTTCGTCGTCTTCCTTCTCAGGCTCTGGCAGCTCCAGATACTGAAGGGCGGTTACTACAGGAAGCTGTCCGAGAAGAACAGGGTCAGGGTCTTCAAGATTCCTGCGCCGAGGGGCATAATATACGACAGAAACGGCATACCCCTCGTGAAGAACGCCCCGTATTTCATAGCCTCGTTGATCCCGGACCTCTCCAAGGAGGGACTCGACCTCGAAGGCCTCGCGCGGCTCCTGGACATGCCGGTCGATGAGCTGTCGAAGAAGATAGCGAAACAGAAGAGGCACGTGCTCGAGCCCATAAGGCTGAAAGAGGGGCTGGACTTCGCAGAGGTCGCCAGGATTGAGGCGAGGAGGTCGGACTTTCCGGGCCTCGTGGTGGAGACCGAGATAACGAGGGCATACCCTTACGGCAGCACCGGGGCGCACCTGATAGGATACCTGAGCCTGCCCACCGAGGCACAGTTGCGCAAGGGGCTCTTTGCCGGAGTTCCAAAGGGGACCTTCGTAGGGCAGTGGGGTGTCGAGGCCCTCTACGACAAGAGGCTGAGGGGGGTCCCTGGAAAGAGGTTCATCGAGGTCGACGCACTCGGAAGGCAGTTGCGCACTCTCAGGGTGGTTCCCCCGCGCAAGGGTGAAGACCTGACGCTCAGCGTGGACATCCGCACACAGAAGGCCGCAGAGGAGGCGTTCAGGGGAAAGGCGGGTGCGCTCCTGGCACTCGATCCCGATGACGGAGAGGTCCTTGCGCTGGTGAGCCTGCCCTCATTTGATCCCAACCTCTTCGTGCGCGGTATATCGCCGAGGCAATGGCGCAGGCTGCAGAGACATCCAGGCCATCCCTTTCTGAACAGGGTTTTCCAGAGCCAGTACCCCCCGGGATCGATTTTCAAGATAGTCACTGCCATAGCAGCCCTCGAGGAGGGGGTCGTGGACGAGAACTTCTCGGTGGAGTGCACGGGAGCGATCAACGTGGGGATCTGGAAGTTCAGCTGCTGGAAGGGACAGGGCCATGGAACGACGGCGCTCAGAAAGGCCCTCGTCGAGTCCTGCGACGTCTACTTCTACGAGGTGGGCAGGCTCCTCGGCATGGACAGGATTGCCAAGTATGCAAACGCACTGGGGTTGGGAACCGCCCCCGGAGTCAACCTGAGTGCGGAGAAGGAGGGGCTCATACCGACTACGTCGTGGAAGCTGAGGAAGAAGGGGATTCCCTGGTACCTCGGAGAGACCTTCAATGCAGCGATAGGCCAGGGGTACGTCTCCGTCACCCCTGCCCAGGCAGCCCTCATGATATCCGCCCTTGCAAACGGCGGCACCGTCTACAGGCCGGAGCTTCTCAAGGTCTCTTCCGGCACTGAACCCATGACAAAGCTCAGCCTCAGCCGGAGAACGCTCCGGCTGATCAGGGACTCACTCGTCGGTGTGGTCGATGACCCAAAGGGCACGGGGGGAGATGCGAAGTCGGAGATCGTGAGGATCGCCGGCAAGACCGGTACGGCACAGGTGGTAAAGATACCCGAATCGGTGAAGAGGAAGCTCGCAAGAAAATACAAGGATCATGCGTGGTTCGTTGCTTACGCGCCGGCCGCGAATCCCATGATAGCTCTCTCGGTGTTCGTCGAGCACGGAGGACACGGAGGAGAGACCGCCGGTCCCATTGCAAAGGCGACCATCGAGGCGTACATGAGGTCTTCAGGATACCATGCTGAAAGACAGGCTGAAAATTAGCTACCAGGGCATAAGGAACTTCGACTGGCTGATGTTCTCCATACCGCTTCTGCTGACGCTGCTGGGGATAATGACGATATACAGTGCCACCAGGTCCGTCCTCGACGCCCAGCCGTCGTTCTACGTCAGGCAGTCTGTATGGCTGTTACTGAGTGTGACGGCCCTCTTCGTCTCTGCAAGCTTCGACTACAGAAAGCTGATGAACGTTGCTTACCATCTCTACGGCATAGGCCTGATCCTGCTCTTTCTGACCATTGTGCTCGGACATACGGGCATGGGTGCGCAGAGATGGCTCCGGGTGGGGTCGTTCAGCTTTCAGCCCTCGGAGGTGTTCAGGATAGCCATAATCGTCGTCGTTGCCAAATACCTGAGCATAAAACGCTCTCCTCTCACCGCTTCTCCCCTTGCGATGCTCGTCCTCCTGTTCGTGCTCATCCCCTTCTTCCTCCTCTACAGGCAGCCGGACCTCGGCACAGCGATAACACTGGTCGGGATCGTGGTGCTGATGACGCTGGTGAAGGGCGTGCAGAGACGCATACTCGTCAGCCTGATCCTGGTGGTCGTCATCTCGCTTCCCTTTGCCGGGAACATCCTGTGGGAGGGCCTCAAGGAATACCAGCGCAACAGGCTGGTCGCGTTCATCGACCCGAAGGTCGATCCAAAGGGGATAGGCTACCAGATCGAGCAGTCGAAGATCACGATAGGCTCGGGCAGGTTGTTCGGCAAGGGGTACCTGAGGGGCACGCAGGGCCCGTTCCGGTTCCTCCCCGAGAAGCATACGGACTTCATATTCTCTGTCTTCTCAGAGGAGTGGGGGGCGGTGGGTTCCGTATTCGTGATCAGCCTCTACATGCTGCTGATCATCCGGGGGTACGAGACCGCCTTCTATGCAAAGGACGAGTTCGGAACACTGCTGTCGATCGGGATAAGCACGATGTTCCTCTTCTATGTCTTCATAAACATCGGCATGACCATGGGCCTGATGCCTGTTGTGGGCATACCCCTGCCCTTCTTCAGCTACGGCGGCACCGCACTGCTTGCAAACTTCATCTGTGTGGGCCTGCTCATAAACGTGAGGATGAGGCGCTTCATACTCTTTTATTAAGGCTCGTTTTTCTGTTATAATTACCTTCACGTTCAAACGGATGATCACGGCGGTGTAGCTCAGTTGGTAAGAGCATGCGGCTCATATCCGCAGGGTCGGGGGTTCGAATCCCTCCACCGCCACCAGCCGTCGTCATTCTCTCCTTGGCCCATCAGACCTGCGGACGCGCCTGCACCACATAATAGGCATTCCCTGCAAAGGCTCCCTCGATATCCTGTGGAGAGCCCATCGCGGTTTCGACGGCCGTTCCGGCATCAGCGATGCGGTTCAGTATCTCCAGCCTGAACTTCTCGTCCCAGACGAGGGGTTCATCCGTGTAATCGAGCGGCACCTCCCTGGGCGGGGCCAGCATGACGCTGTCGTAGAGGCCTGCTCCTGCGTATCCGCTGAGGTCCTCGCCGTTTGAGTCCGAGCGGAATATGAGGCCTCCACCATAGAGTCCGGTGCCCTTGTTCGGATATGAAGTGATGCGGAGGCCGGGCCGCGTCTTATTCCTGGTGAAGCCGAGGGCCCTGCCCGGGTAGTTGCCGACGAGGGTCTCACCGAGGCCGAGAACGACCTCTGCAAAGAGCTCGTCGGTGTCGCCGGTGAATGGGTTGACGGTGTGAATGACGAATGAATACTCCGCCTCCACGACCTGTTGGACGAGCACGGCCATGTAGAGGTCCTCGTCCGGGATGCCCGCCGCCCTCCGGCTGAGATACGCCCTCTCGTTCCACTTCGACGCCCAGACACGCTTGATGCAGGTCCAGGCCTCGTCCCATTCCGGCCATGCAAGCCCAGCCCCTTCCATGACGCTGCGGAGCCTGGCGGGGAGCTCTTCGGGGTATTCGAGCTCGAGCACGGTCTTGCGTATCTCTGCGAGTGTCTCTCCTGCATCGCGGTCGAGCCTCGAGGCCAGCTCCAGGCAGCGTTGCCTGACCCCGCTGTTGGCCTCCAGGTCGAGGACCCTTTCGAACACTCCGAAGGGCAGTGCAACCGATGCGGGCAGGCGTATCCAGTCCGGCAGCCTGCCTCGGAGCCGGGTCAGGTTGAGGGACTTGCCGCCGACCACACCCTCCCTGAAGTCCTCTTCAGAGAGGGCATAGGCAGTGAACTCAGGCCGCGACACCTTCCTGAACCCCAGCCGTATCCGTGGCGGCAGGGCCGCCTTGTCGTCTCCGGTCTCCTCGAACTCGAGGTCTCCGGAGGGGGTTACTGTGAAGCTGAGCAGCCGTCCCCTGAGAGACTTGAGGCGTTCGAGGCACTTCGAGTCGTAACAGACGGCGAAGAGGAGTCCGGCGTTGCGTGCGCGTACGGCCACGTGCGATACGAGGTCGACGGCATCCGGAGTGATGACCGCGGTCACCCCCTCGGGCGGTTCTTCGTCACCCCGCACCCTGTCTGCAACGATGACAACAGGGGTCTCGAACCTTCGGCCCTGGACGTCCCCCAGTGAGCCGACCGTCTCCACGCGTCCGACACCCCGGCCCGGGCTGATCACCTGCCAGTCGCCGAGTTCGGCCCTCCTTCGCAGTACAGGGTCGAGGCGGCGCAGGAGCATGGATAGGACGAAAGCGGGCCTGCCGCGTACGATCTCTTCGGTGAAGAGGGTGATGGACCATGGATCGGCATTGAAAGCCTTGCCGAGCAGCTCGGCCTTGGGTTGGAACATCCGGTAATAGTGGTCGATGAAGGCGCCCACAGCGCGTCCGGCCCTGTCGAGTACGGCCTTTGCATGAAGTGACCAGTCACGGCCGGGGCTGTACTCCTGCTCGAGGCGTTTCCACTCACGGAGACACCCTGAGAGGTCGGCACTGTCATGGGTGAACCGGATGTTCTCGATCACCGGTCCGACGAGCCGGACGAGCCGTTCCGTTTCAGTGCGGCGGTGGATGTTGCGCTCAACTGCAATCCGCATGAACTCCTCGAGAGCAAGGTCGAGATACAGCAGGTCCCGCACCCTTGCATGATCCCTCTCTGCGCCGAGCATCCGGTTGATGATCCTCCGCACCCGCGTGATCACCTCTACGAGGTCCACCACAACTGCGCCCTGGTCGTCCCTGTGTGCCAGTATGAAGTCGAGCAGCCCGCCTGTCCCGCCATCCAGCAGGTACCTTGCGGCATTGACGGCGCTTTCGAGATCGGTGCCGGAGTGAACCGACCTCAGCAGTTTCAGGTATTCCTCGAAGTCGTGTATGAGGGCGTCCTTGAGATGGGGGACGAAGTCCGGAGGGGTCTTGATGGGCCGGTCAAAGCTCTCGAGACGCTCCTTCGTGACACCGCCGGCCTCGAGCACCCTGTAGAATGTGTCGAGGTCTCCGTCGTTTCTGAGGAACTCCAGGTAGGCCTCACATATGACGATATCGTCAGGGGTGGCGTTGTTGTGGAGTTTCTGGTGCCATTCCTCGAGGAAGTGGCCGGATACCTCCTTTATGTGGTGCCTGTGCATTATGTGCAGTATCTCGTCGCGTATGCGCTGGCCTTCACCGCCCCTGCCGAGCGTGGTCATCATAAGGCGTATCAGCTCGCGGCTCTCGGCCTCGTCCACGTAGAGACCGGCGAGCTTCAGGGTGAGGCGGTCCTGTGCGTGGGTCAGCTCTCGCGGCTTTGTGTTATACTTCCGCTGCCATACCAGCTGCCTGATGGCTGAGAAGCGGAGCCACACGAACAGCATTGCCATGCCTTCGGCGTCGCCCCTGGCGTCGTCCAGCAGGTCGTGACAGAGGTTGAACCTGTGCATGAGCGTCCAGGAGTGGTCGCCCGTCTCGGCCCTGATGATCTCCTCTGCAAGGTGTGTGTGGGGCCTCTCCGCCTCCATGGTGACCGGCACGAAGAAGTCCCGCCCCCTCTCCTTGATCCAGCGGCCGGTGTCAGGCTGCCTCAGCACGAAGTCGATCCCAAGCGGGGCATCCTCCGGCGCGAAGTCGAGGATCAGGCGGTTCAGGCCCTCGTGCATGACGAAAGGCGTCTCTGCGGACCCGTCGCCCGGCAGGGTCGTTCCCTGTGGAAGCATGGAAGCCGGGGGCGTCAGCCACTCATTCCGTCTGTGCACCGCCACACCCCAGTGCAGTAAGAGCGGGCCGGGCATGTCCGTGACGAGGACGAGCCTGCAGGTGCCGTCGCCTCTCCTGCCGAGGGCTGCTGCGAGCCGGCCGTCAGGGCCGAGTCCGTAGACCCTCTGAAAAGCGACATCCAGGTCCACTGTCTCGGCCTTCAAGGCCTCCTCGGGCGAGGGGCCTTTCGGCCCGGGCAGGGAGAGCCTCACGCGGTAGTTCCTGCCGCTGTTGTTGTCCCAGCGGTCCTCCTCAGGGAAGTAGAGGACGAAGTTCAGGACCGGGAGTCTCAGGTCCCGGCCGAGCCGTAAGGTTACCCGGCTCCCGCCGTTGTCGGGCATGAAGGGTGTCTGCAGGGCGTTCCGGCCGAATGCCCTGCTGCCCTCGGGCCGGAGCGCGCTCGGTGGTATCTGCCAGGGGGCATCCTCATGCAGTGAGAGGCCCCAGTGGAGGATGCACCTCCTCCTGTCTCTCATCCGCAGCGAAACCTCGATGCCCCTCTCCGCCTCCCGGCTCTCCACTGTCAGGGTGATTCCGCTCTTCGTCCTTATCTCTCCGGTCATACGGGTTATTATACCTCTTTTTGCAGCGGATACGTATTCGATCGCAACCTGCCGAAACCAGAGTCCGCTGCTCGGGCGGAACGGCGTTTTCTGTTGACGATTTCAGCGCCGTAATAATACAGTATACCTAAGTGATGAGATCGTTGAGTAGAGGTTCGATGCCGTACCGTCACGCAGCGGTCGGCGTAGAGAGAGGGGATCGGTGAGGGATGGAACGCTATATCTGCATACACGGGCATTTCTACCAGCCTCCGAGGGAGAACCCCTGGCTCGATAGGATCGAGGCCCAGGAGTCCGCATACCCGTACCATGACTGGAACGAGAGGGTCAATGCCGAGTGCTACGCGCCGATAGCCGTATCGAGGATACTGGACGGTGCGGGCAGGATCATCCGTATCGTGAACAACTACGAGAAGATAAACTTCAACTTCGGCCCCACGCTCCTCAGCTGGATAGAGTGGCACTCACCCCACATATACGGGAAGATCATCGAGGCCGACAGGCTGAGCCTCGCGAGCCGCTCAGGGCATGGGAACGCAATGGCCCAGGCATACAACCACATGATAATGCCCCTCGCCGGGAGGCGGGACAAGGTGACGCAGGTCGTCTGGGGCGTGCGTGACTTCAGCAGGAGGTTCGGCCGCCACCCCGAGGGCATGTGGCTTCCGGAGGCTGCAGTGGATACAGAGACGCTCGAGATAATGAGCGGACTCGGCATCCGGTTCACGATACTATCCCCCGGGCAGGCGAGGGCCGTCAGGCCCTTGGGACGGGAAGAGTGGACCGCGGTGCCTGGCGGCTCGATAGATACCACGAGGCCCTACCTCTGCAGGCTGCCCTCAGGGGCCGAGATGAACATCATCTTCTATGACGGCGGTATCTCGCACGATGTCTCCTTCGGTGATCTGCTCAACAGCGGCGAGGCCTTTGCAAAGAGGCTCTTCGAGGCCTCGACGGCTGCGTCGGACCACTCTCCAATAATCAATATAGCCACTGATGGAGAGACCTACGGGCACCATCACAAGTTCGGTGAGATGGCCCTCGCCTATGCAGTAGACCGTATCGAGGGCGACCCTGGAGTGAGGCTGACCAACTACGCCGAGTACCTCTCCCAGAACAGCCCGGCCCACGAGGTGCAGATAGTCGAGAACACCTCGTGGAGCTGTGCGCACGGTGTCGAGAGGTGGCGCTCTGACTGCGGCTGTTCCACAGGGGGACACCCGGAGTGGAACCAGCAGTGGAGGGCCCCTCTCCGCAGGAGCCTGGACCGGCTGAGAGAGAGGCTCGCCGGTGTTTACGAGGAGTTCTCGTCCGGCCTCCTCAGGGATCCGTGGGAGGCGAGGAACGATTACATAGACGTGATACTGGAGCGGACCGAGGGTGTAAAGGATGCCTTCCTCAAGGAGCATGCCGTGAAGCCCCTGAACAGTCTCGATCGGGTCACGGCCTTCAGGCTCCTCGAGATGCAGAGGAACGCCATGCTCATGTATACGAGCTGCGGCTGGTTCTTCGAGGACATCTCGGGGATCGAGACGGTCCAGATACTACGCTACGCCGCCCGCGCGATTGAGCTCGCCGCTGAGGTCTCGGGCCGGTGGTTCGAAGAGGAGTTCCTCTCGGGACTGTCTGAGGCGAAGAGCAATGTGGAGGAACTCGGCAACGGGGCGGACATATACAGGAGGTCGGTGCTGCCCTCGAGGGCGGACCTCAGGAGGGCCGCGGTTCATGTTGCCATAAGCTCCTTCTTTGAAGACTATCCTGAAAAGACCGAGCTCTACTGTTACGGGGTGGAGAGGCTGGCGTATGAGAAGCTGAAACACGACGATACAGAGGTTGCGATAGGGAGGCTCCGCGTCTCCTCCCTGATAACCGAGGAGGCGAAGAGCCTCGTGTTCGCGGCCCTTCAGCTCGGCTCGTACGACTACAACTGCGCCGTCACCGACGATACGGGCGGAGAGTCGTACACGCGGATGAAGGAGGAGATACTCAGCGGTTTCTCCAGGGGAGACCTGCCGGGAGTGCTCAGGGTCGTGCAGCGCTGTTTCGGGCCCGAGCGGTATACGATAAAGGACCTCTTCAAGGACGAGCAGCACAGGCTGCTCGACGTCATCATGAGGGACACGATTGATGATATCGAGAGAAACTTCGAGGGCGTGTACGAAAAGAATGCCTTCCTGATGGGCCTGCTCGAGGAGTTCGGCCACAGGATTCCCGGTGTCCTCAAGATGGCGACAGAGATAGCCCTCAAGAGGGAGCTCCAGCAGGCCGTACAGGACAGCAGGGTGGATACGGAGAGGATCGGCTACCTGCTCAGGGAGATGAAGAGGTGGCATGTAGAGCTCGACCGGAAGTGGCTGGAGATGCTCCTGAGGCGGAGGCTCGAGGAGGAGATGCGGAGGTTCAGCGAGACCCCTGACACGGAACACCTCGATAGGGTCAACGAGGTGCTCAGCACGGTCTTCCTCTTCCCGGTCGAGGTCAACCTCTGGACGGCTCAGAACATATACCACGAGATGCTGCTCAGTGTGTATCCCGAGGTGCTGAGGTGTGAAGAATCCGGCATCAGGGTCTGGAGAGAGGGGTTCCTGCACCTCGGCAAGAGGCTCTTCTTCAACATAGAGGAGATTACGCGTTCCTGACCCGTTCGTGGGGATGCGCCGGAGCAAGGGGGGAGGCTTGATTTTCATGGAAATCCGTAGACTCATAGATGAACTCTCTGAACTCTGCGGCTTCGTGTCCGAGTACAGTGACGCATGGGGCAGGCGCAGGGCCGTTCCGCTCGAGACCAAGGCGGCCGCCCTCAGGGCCGTTGGCTATGACACGGAAGATGCGGAAGGGTTGAGGAAGGCGATAGAGGGGCTGAGGTGGGAGAGGTACCGTGAGCTGATAGAGCCGGTGAAGGTCGTCTCGGTGAACGCCCAGCCCGGCGTGCTCCGCATCTTCATCCCGGCTGACGAGGCCGACGGGAAGACGCGGCTCAGGTGGCGTGTCACCGGAGAGGAGGAGAACGATACCGAGGTCCGAGAGGCTCTGCTCTCGGATGTCGGGCAGACGGCGGTGAAAGAGTTCGGCGGCAGGAGGGTCATAGAGGCACTGGTCGCCGACAGGGATGACCGGCCGCCGGGTTATTACGACGTAGGGGTCGAGGCCGTGCTCCAGGGGCGGACGCTGTCAGGGCGGATGCGGCTCATCGTGACGCCTGACAGGGCCTACCTGCCACCTGCGCTGGCCGGCGGGGGCAGGGCGTGGGGCCTTGGAATAAGCCTCTACGCGCTCCGCTCCGGCGGCAACCAGGGAGCGGGTGACCTCGGAGACCTCGGCCGGGTGCTCGAGTGGACGGGCGGCAGGCTCGGCGGAGACTTCGTGGCTATAAACCCGCTGCACAGCATCACCAACCGGCTGCCTGCCGGCGTGAGCCCTTACTCTCCGCTCAGCCGGCTTTATTGCAACATGATATACATCGATATCAATGCCGTTGAAGACATCCGGGACTCGAGACGGGCAAGGGCGGTCATGGAGAGTCCGGAGTTCGGTGAAGAGCTCGAAAGGCTGAGGCAGTCCGAGCTGATCGACTACGAGGGGGTTGCAAGGCTCAAGACCCGGGTGCTCAGTGCCGCGTTCCAGTACTTTTACGAGGAACACCTCCTTCAATCAACAGCGAGGGGCCGGAGGTTCAGGGCTTTCGTCGCTTCCGAGGGCAGGGCGCTCGACGACTACGCAACCTTTATGGCCCTTCATGAAGAGTTCGGCAGCCGGGGGATCCGCCACTGGAGGGACTGGCCCCGCGGATACCACAGTCCCGACACCCATGAGGTCAGGATGTTCAGAGAGAGGCATGAACGGGCCGTTACCTACCACAAGTATATCCAGTGGCTGATCGATGAACAGCTTGCCGATGCATCAGAGAAGGCCGCAGGGGCCGGCATGTCCATAGGCCTGTACAGGGACCTCGCAGTCGGCTCGCTCACTGAAGGCAGTGATGTGTGGGCCAACCAGGATATATTCGCCATGGACGTAGACGTCGGAGCACCACCGGACGCTTTCAGCCTGAGGGGCCAGAACTGGGGCTTCCCTCCGCTGGTCCCCTCGAGGCTCAGGGCCCAGGGCTACGAGTTCTTCATAGAGATGATCAGGAGGAACCTCAGGCATGCCGGGGCCATCCGCATAGACCATGCCTTGGGCCTTTTCAGGCTCTTCTGGATACCGCGGGGTTTTAAGCCGCAGGACGGCCTCTATGTCCGCTATCCGTACGAGGAGCTTCTCAGGATAATAGCGCTCGAGAGCATGCGGAACCGCGTGGTCGTGATCGCTGAAGACCTGGGCACCGTCGGCAAGGAGGTGCGGGCGGCGCTCCGGAGGTTCGGTATGCTCTCATACAGGCTCCTGTACTTCGAGAGGGATCCCTCGACCCGCGATTTCCTACCCCCTGAGGCATATCCCGAGATGGCGGTCACATCCGTGACCACACACGACCTTCCCACCATCTCGGGGTTCTGGACCGGCAGGGACATAGAGGTCAAGAAGGCGCTCGGCCTCTATCCGGACGACGAGGCCTACGTTAAGGACCTCTCCGGCAGGGAGGCCGACAGGCGGAGGCTCCTTAGGGCGCTCGGAAGGGCAGGCCTGCTTCCGCCTGGAATCCCGGCTGATCCGGAGGGGGTGCCGGAGATGACCGAGGAGCTGTGCCTCGCGGTCTACAGGTACCTTGCGATGACCCCTTCGAAGCTGCTGACAGTGAACCTCGACGACCTCATCGGTGCCGCAGACCAGCAGAACCTGCCATCAACCGTGAGCGAATACCCGAACTGGAGGCGGAAGCTCCCCTACACCACGGAGGAGCTGATGAGCCTGGATGTATTCAAGAGACTCGCGGGAATAATGGGGCCCCGGAGAGGCCGGATCAGCAGGGAGGCCGACCGGGTCTGAAGGGTTGAGAGGCGCTGAAGTCGGAGTGCACTTGATTGCGGGGATGGAGACATCACGGCAGGGCATGAGAAAGTGTTTGAGAATAGGGGAGTTCGAGTTGTTCTGGCTCGGCGGCGGCAGGTTTTCCCTGGATGGCGGGGCCATGTTCGGTGTCGTGCCGAAGGTGCTGTGGTCTAAGAGATATCCGTCCGACGAAGAGAACCTCGTACCGCTTGTCGCCTCTCCCGTGCTCGTCAGGACCCCTCAGGCCGTCGTGCTCATAGATACGGGCCTTGGAAACAAGCTCGACGAAAAGCAGAAGAGGATATTCAGGCTCGAGGATGAGTGGAGTCTCCCCGAAGACCTCCGCACACTGGGGCTCGACAGGCAGGATGTCGACACGGTCGTCCTTACGCATTACGACTTCGACCACGCCGGTGGAGTGGTGATGGCTGCAGGGGGAGGGCTCGAACTGACGTTTCCGCGCGCAAGACACATCCTCCAGAAAGCGGAGTGGGAGGACGTGCTGAACCCGAACAGGAGGTCCTCCAACACCTACTGGCCCATAAACCATGAGCTCCTCGGAGAGAGTGGGAGGCTCGATCTTGTCTCAGGGGACGCTGAGGTGGCTGCCGGCGTCAGAGTCGTGCATACAGGGGGGCACACAAGAGGACACCAGGCGGTGGTGATCGAGTCAGCCGCTGAGAAGGCCCTTCACCTGGGCGACCTGCTGCCTACTCATGCCCACCTGAATCCCCTCTGGATCACAGCTTACGACAACTTTCCTCTCGATGCGGTCAGGGCGAAAGAAGCACTCCTCTCCTGCGGCTCCCGGGAGGGAGCATGGTTCACCCTCTACCA
>DRKX01000090.1 GCA_011051565.1 Nitrospirota bacterium
GACATCCGATACCGAGTATTGACATTCTCCTTCAGGTTGGGGTTTAATTAATACCATGCGCGTACCGATCATGGCAGCGAACTGGAAGATGAACAAGACCTCGGGCGAGACCAGGGAGTTCATCAAGACCTTCAAGCCCCTCGTGGCCGATGTACGGGAGACCGAGATAGTCATAGCGCCTCCGTTTACCTCCCTGCAGGCCGCCGCCGATCTCTTGGAGGGCGGAAACATCAGGCTTGCAGGGCAGGATGTCTTCTACGAGGTCTCGGGCGCCT
The DNA here is from genome assembly GCA_011051565.1 of Nitrospirota bacterium. Classification (GTDB taxonomy): domain Bacteria; phylum Nitrospirota; class Thermodesulfovibrionia; order Thermodesulfovibrionales; family JdFR-85; genus BMS3Bbin07. Next base: position 276 of record DRKX01000090.1, read on the forward strand.
ACACCGGGGAAGTATCGCCCCTCATGCTCAAGGATGCAGCATGCTCGTATGTCATCGTCGGCCATTCCGAGAGACGGCAGTACTTCGGCGAGACCGACGAGACCGCAAACAGGAAGGCGAAGGCGGCACAGGACGCTGGACTCACCGTGATATTCTGCATCGGCGAAACCCTCGAAGAGAGAGAAGCCGGCAACACGTTCGACGTTCTCAAGAGACAGACGACCGAGGGCCTGCGCGGCGTCAGGGCAGACGGCCTCGTCGTCGCGTACGAACCGGTATGGGCGATCGGTACCGGCAAGACCGCGTCACCCGAGCAGGCACAGGAGGCGCACCGGTTCATAAGGTCTGAACTCGTAACCATGTATGGCGGTGCGGCTGACACGATCAGGATACTATACGGCGGAAGCGTTAAGCCCGACAACATATCCTCCCTCATGTCAAAGGAGGACGTCGACGGCGCCCTTGTCGGCGGGGCGAGCCTCAAGGTCGACAGCTTCGCCGCGATAGTGAAGTACGGACAGGAGACATAGCCCCCATGATAACTCTGCTTATCGTCGTACATATAATCATATGCCTGCTGCTCATCGGGATAGTCCTCATACAGGGCGGAAAAGGAGCCGAACTCGGCTCGGCCTTCGGCGGAGGATCGAGTCAGACCATATTCGGCGGCAGGGGTGCCGCGACGTTCATGAACAAGCTAACCACAGGCATTGCCGTGGCCTTCATGATTACATCCCTTATACTCACGGTGGTCTCCGTAAAACAGAAGTCGGTCGTAAGGTCGACGGTCATCCCCGAAGGGAAGTCGCTGCCGGCCGCCCCTCAAAACGCAAAACCGGAGACCGACGGCGTAAAACCTCAGAAGCCCGAACAGGCCCCCTCAGCCAAGCCCGACAAGTGATCCTCCCGGCCGGAGCCCCTTGCACGCCAAGTTCAAAATTAGACAGACGAGTACCATGACAGGGCGCCTCGCATCCACTTCCATACCGAATCGTTTTGTGATAATATGTTAGTATAAATTCATCATAATAATACTTACAGCCGACGGCCTGTGGCCTGTTCATCCCATTAACCGAGGAGGTCTTCATGATTGTAATAGCGGAAAACCTGAACACGAGGAACCCAGCCTACATGAAAGCCGTCAAGGAGTTCGATCCCGAAGCGATCAGGCGGATGAGCGGTGAGCTTGTCAATGCCGGGGCGGATGTCATCAACATACAGTGCTCTCTCGACGGCTCCGGAGACGAGGATACACTCCCGAGGGTCGTCGAGGTGGTGGTCGAGTCACACGATCCCATAGTCTGCCTCGACACAAGGAACTTCGATGCACTCAAGCAGGCCGTCTCCTTGTGCAGGAAGCCGCCGATCATCAACTACCTCTCTCTCGAAGAACAGAATCCGGAAGAGATTCTCAAACTCTGCAGGGACAACCAGTGCTGGCTTGTAATCAGGGCCTTGAGGGGTATAATCCCCACATCACTCGAGGGCAAACTCCAGGTGCTCGAAGAGCTGATCGAGATGGCAAACGCCGCCGACATACCCAACATGAAGCTCTTTGCAGACCCATCCGTGGTCCACATCGGCAGGGGGATGGGACAGGACCACATAGTCAGCTCCCACGAATGCATCCTGGCCCTGAAGGAGATGGTGGATCCGCCGATCAACACCATAGCCTGGGTATCGAACGTCTCGACAGGTCTCCACAAGGGCCTGAAATCCACGGTGAACTCGAGTTTCCTGACATACATGGCCGGTGCCGGGCTGGATGCCGCGATAGTCGACGTGCTCGACACCGAGGTCATGAGGGCCGTCTACCTTGTCAGGTCGTTCAGGGACGAGATAATCTTCTCACAGGCCGATCTGGAGGGGAACGCATGATCACGGGAAAAGAAGACCTCGTAGAAGCGATCATCGAGGCCTACAAGCTGGAGAAAGGGACGAGGGACTTCTACGACTTCGCATCCACAAAGGCATATACCGATTATGCCAAAGAGACCCTCTCCAAGCTCAGGGACTGGGAAGAGACTCACATGCATTACCTCGAGTTCCTCTACCATTCGCTCCAGGGAGACAACGAGGTCCTGAGCTTCGAGGAGTTCAGCAGGAGGGTTCGGGCCACCCATACCGAGTCCGGGCTCCCGGTGGGGGACGCCGAGAAGATGTTCGAAGAGAAGGAATTCGTCGATGACACCGAGGTCATCATCATGGCCCTCGAGATCGAGGGCAAGGCCTACAACTTTTACAGGAACCTTTCGGAGACGGCGGAGGATGCCAACGCAAGAGTGATATTCAAGGGAATGATGACTGAAGAGGAGAAACACATAGTCTCGCTCAGGGACCTGAAGATGACCACATCGTAATCGGCCGCCGGCTGTCCGGAAAACTGTCAAGGTCTGTCATCAAACACGGCGGGCACTCTGCGGTCACCGTACCGTGAAAACCATAAAACACACGTGCACGCTGTAAATCGTTACAACTCTTGATACGACCGGCCTTCGGTCCGTGATGACCGCAGAAGTTCGGTGTACAAGACTGAACCGGGAGGCGTAAGGCTTGTTGAAACTGAAAGACGGAATCGTGGAACTTTACAGGAAGGTGGCGACCTCGCTCCCTTCGGACGTAGAGAACGAACTGAAAAAGGCGTATGCCGCGGAAGAGGAAGGGATCGCCAAGGAGGCGATGGGGGTGGTCCTTGAAAACATCAGTCTCGCAAGAAAGACGTCACGCCCCATCTGTCAGGATACCGGAGTGCCGACATTCTTCATCCGGGTTCCCCGGCAACTGAGCCAGGAGGAGGTACGTTCGATCATCACGGCCGCAACGAGAGAGGCTACCGAGAAGGTACCCCTGAGGCCGAATGCCGTGGACATCCTGACTGACAGGAACTCCGGGGACAATACCGGCAGGAACATCCCGGTCATATACTTTGAGGAGACCGGAGAACACGTCCTCACGATCGACCTTATGCTCAAAGGCTCTGGATGTGAAAATGCCGGACAGACGTACAAGCTCCCGGCCGAGGAGATCGGTGCACAGCGGGACCTCGACGGGGTGAGAAAGTGTGTCATAGATGCCGTGTTCAAGGCACAGGGAAGGGGCTGTCCCCCCTATACGCTCGGTGTGGGCATCGGGGCGACCAAGGACCAGGTCTCCGTGCTTGCCAAGAGACAGCTGCTGAAGAGAATCGACGAGCGGACAGGAGACGAAAGGATCATCGCCCTGCAGGCGAGGCTCCTTGACGAACTGAACCGGCTCGGAATCGGGCCTCTCGGCTTCGGCGGCAAAACCACGGTGATAGGGCTTAACATCGACTACAACCATCGCCATCCGGCCTCGTATTTCGTGGATGTCTCGGTCTGCTGCTGGGCCAACAGGCGCGGAAGGCTTGTGTGGGGATAGGAACGCGCACTAAATCCATGGAGGAATCGAGGTGGATATCAAGACACTGACGACACCGCTCTCTGAAGAGGCCGTCGCCTCGCTCAACGTCGGCGACTTCGTGCTGCTGAGCGGAATGATCGTGACCGGACGGGACAGGGTCCACAAGTATCTCTTCAGCGAACTCCCCCTCCCTGACGAGATACCCTTCGAGCTCGAAGGAGCGGTGCTCTATCACTGCGGCCCGATTGTCAGAAGGGAAGACGCCGGTTACAGGCTCATAGCCGGCGGGCCCACGACGAGTCAGCGGGTGGAGATGTACGAGTGGAGGATAATAAAAGAGTACGGGCTGAGGGGGATAATCGGAAAGGGCGGCATGGGGGAGAAGACCCTTCAGGCCATGAAGGAAGCAGGCTGTGTCTATCTCCACACGATAAGCGGCGCCGCAGTCTATCTCGCCGACAGGATAAAGAGGGTCGTGGACGGCTGGAAGGTCGAAGAGTTCGGAGCACCCGAGGCCATGTGGCTCATGGAGGTCGAGGACTTCCCGGCCATCGTCACAATGGATGCCAGCGGAAACAGCCTCCACAAGGGAGTCGCTGAAAAGTCGATGGGCGTCTACAAGGAGCTGCTCGGAGGAGGGGCGTGATATTCATAGCAGGGGCGACCGGCTTCGTGGGAAGACACCTCCTGAGGGGTCTTAGCCGCGAGGGGCACGGGGCAAGATGTCTCGTACGGAATGAGTACGGCGAGAGGCTGTGTTCCGCTGCAGGCTTCGAGACCTGCAGGGGAGACATCACGGACAGGGAAAGCCTGAAGGGAAAGCTCGAAGGGGCCTCGACCGTCATCCACCTGGTCGGAATCATAAAGGAAGGCGGAGGAGCTACATTCGACAAGGTACACGTCGAGGGGACAAGGAATCTCGTCGAAGAGGCAAAGAGGGCCGGTGCAGGACGTATCTTCTACCAGTCCGCCCTCGGCGCCGCCCTCGAGTCCCCTTTCGGGTACCTGAGGACAAAGGCAGAGGCAGAGGAGATCGTGAGGGGCTCGGGGATTCCCTACATCATTTTCAGGCCCTCGCTGATAATAGGCCCGGGTGACGGATTTACGGAGAACGTGAAAGGACTGCTCAGGCTCGGCCCTGTAGTGCCCGTGCCCGGAGACGGTGAGGCAAGGTTTCAGCCGCTCTTCATCGAGGACTGGATCAGATGCCTGCTGAAGATCATGAATGATGCGGATTCCGAGAACAGGACCTTTGAGTTCGGAGGGCCAGAGCATCTGAGCTACAACGACATGCTTAAGACGATAATGAGAGAGCTGGGCGTGGACAAGCCGATAGTGCACATACCGCCTGCGGTCGTGAAGGCAGGACTGCCCCTTGCCGGTGTCGGCAGGAAGATAGGGCTGAAAGTGCCGGATGTGGGTGCTGAGCAGATAGACCTTCTTCAGGTCGACAACATAACCGACACGGATTCCGTAGAGCGCCTTTTCGGGTTCAGGCCCATAGGGTTCGAAGAGGCCGTCAGGAAGACCCTCGGGGGTCAACCAGACAGGACCTGAAACTCATCGCATTTATATGGCATATCGCCAGGGCAAGGGCATCGGCACCATCAGGCGGCGGTGTCTCGTCGAGAGAGAGAATCGTCTGGACCATCTTCTGCACCTGGGCCTTCTCGGCCCTGCCGTATCCCACGACCGCCTTCTTTATCTCGTTTGGACTGTACTCGTGAAGCACCACACCTTCTTCGGCCGCGGCAAGCAACACAACCCCTCTTGCATGGCCGAGATGAAGCGCCGCCTTGACGCCCTTTGCAAAGAAGACCTTCTCTACAACAGCCTGCCGGGGTTCATACAGCCTCAGGATACTCCTCACATCCTCGTACAGACGTCTCAGTCTCATATACAACGGCTCTCTCTTGGGAAGGGTTATCACCCCTGAGACCACATGAGAGATGTTCCTCATGCCGTCCTGCTCCACTATCCCGTATCCGCAGAAGAGGCTCCCGGGATCTATGCCCATTATCCTGAGAGGCGTCATTTCGCTATCTCTCCTCGATCAACGCAGCCGCTTCCGAGGCACCTCGAAGAGTATCTCCTCGACCACTTGGCAGAGTACATGTCCCAAGGTGATGTGCACCTCCTGGATGCGTGGTGTGTCGGACGAAGCGACGACAAACGCATAGGCGGTCTTTGAGGCCATCCGGGTCCCCTTGGCGCCGGTGAAAGCGACCGTAACGAGCCTCTTTCTCTTGGCGACGTCGAGGGCCTTGAGGATATTCCTCGATGACCCGCTCGTGCTTATGGCGATGACGATGTCGCCCTCGTCGGAGAGGCTCCTAAGCTGCCGGGCGAACACCTCGGAGTAATCATAGTCGTTTGCAATCGACGTAAGGACTGCGACATCGGTATTCAGGGCCATGGCCGGCAGACCCGGCCGTTCCCTCTTGAACCTGTTTATGAATTCCGCCGCAATGTGGGAGGCGTCGGTTGCAGAGCCGCCGTTGCCGAAGAGGATCAGTTTCCTGCCGTCGTTGAATGCATCGGCGATGACTTTCGAGACCTGTATTATGTTGTCGATGTTCTCCTCGAAGAAGCGCTTCTTCAGGTCTATGCTGTCCTGGACAGCCTTGAGAATGGATTCCTTCATCCCCTATACTCCTTGAGTCTCGGTGCGTGTCAGTGTGGGGCCGTCCCCGGGAAAGGAGAGGCCGGCCTGTAACGTGCCGGCTGTTTCTGCCTGTGAGCCGGCGTTAGACCTGTAGTCGTCAAGCGTGGGCGGCCCCTTCTTGCCGCAGGCGAACACGGTCGAAACCATGACCGCAAGCAGGAACAGGGCCGCCGCCCTTAACATGACCCTACAGCGCCTTCCTGAGCCGATCAACCTGCCTCCTCACCTCGTCAGGCGATGTCCCGCCCATTGAGTTCCGCCTCTCGACCGCCTTCTCAATCGTGAGGACATCGAACACATCCGGACCTATCAGCGGAGAGAACGCCTGCAGTTCATCAAGCGTCAAGTCGTGAAGCTCGGCGTTCCGCTCGATTGCGTATCCCACGACCCTTCCGGTCACCTCGTGGGCGTCGCGGAACGGGAGTCCCTTTCCGACGAGATACTCCGCAAGGTCGGTTGCCAGAGAGTAGCCGGCCGCCGCCGTCTCGGTCATCCTCTTCTTGTTGAACCTCACCTTGGGGAGCATCTCGGCCAGTATCCCTATCACGCTCTTGAGCGTGTCGACGGCATCGAAGACGGGTTGCTTGTCCTCCTGCATGTCCCGGTTGTAGGTGAGCGGAAGAGCCTTCATGGTGGTCAGCAGGGCGACGAGTGCACCGTAAACCCTTCCCACCTTTCCCCTTATCAGCTCCGCCACGTCCGGATTCTTCTTCTGGGGCATTATGCTCGAGCCCGTTGTAAAAGCATCCGGGAGTTCCACGAACGAGAACTCCTCTGTGGACCACAGGACGAGCTCTTCGGCTATCCTGCTGACATGGAGCATGATGATCGCGGCGATCGAGAGGAACTCGACGGCGAAGTCCCTGTCGGAGACGGCATCCATGCTGTTGACGGCCACTCTCTTGAACTTGAGGAGCCTCGCCGTGTAGGCCCTGTCGATTGGCAGCGTGGTACCGGCCAGGGCGCATGCGCCGAGCGGCATGGTGTTGATCCTGTCGAGGGCATCGAGGAGCCGCTCCTTGTCGCGCTGGAGCATCTCGACATAGGCGAGCAGGTGATGCCCGAGCGTCACGGGCTGAGCCCTCTGAAGGTGTGTGTACCCGGGCATTATCGTACCGGCATGCCTCTGTGCGAGCCTGAGGAACACCCTCTGGAGCCCTTTTATCATCCTGACTATCCCCCGGACCTCGGCACGCAGGTAGAGTCTCAGGTCGAGGGCGATCTGGTCGTTACGTGAGCGGGCGGTGTGGAGCTTGCCCCCGACAGGCCCGATCTTGCTTATGAGTGCAGCCTCAATGTTCATGTGTATGTCTTCGAGGTCCCTGCGGAAGCGGAACTTGCCGGACTCTATCTCCGAGGCGATCTCCTGGAGGGCTGTGATGATCCTGTCGGCCTCATCCCTTGAGATTATGCCTTGCCGGGCGAGCATCCTCGCATGCGCGACACTGCCCTCGATGTCGTAAGGCCAGAGCCTCCAGTCGAAGGATACGGACTCCGTGAACTCCTCGACGCAGCGGGCTGTCTCCTCTTTGAACCTCCCGGCCCAGGGTTTCTTCATGTCCGGATACATGCGCCGGCAACGTTGTTTATAATATGGTCCTGCTTCATGGTTGCTTAAAGATATCCCACTTTCTGAAACGGACGGCTCGCGATTTTTTGAGTATGGGACCCGGAAAGGGGCATCGGGCTATTCCGTTCTCTTCACAATCAATGCGGGCAACAGGTTACTATTTTATACTCTGTCTCACCATCAAAGTCAAGGGCTC
>DRKX01000091.1 GCA_011051565.1 Nitrospirota bacterium
GCGAGGCTCATGTTCGTCGGCGAGGCACCGGGAGAGCAGGAGGACCTGCAGGGTAGGCCTTTTGTGGGGAAGGCAGGCGAGCTGCTCACGCGCCTCATAGAGAAGATGGGCTTCGGCAGGGATGGAGTGTACATCGCCAATACCGTCAAGTGCCGGCCCCCGGGGAACCGCAACCCGCTCGATGACGAGATAGCGGCCTGCATGCCGTTTCTCGAACGGCAGATAGAGATCATCGGACCACGGGTCATCATGACCCTCGGCTCGGTGGCCACGAGGGCCCTCCTCGGTGACGTGGGGAGCATTTCGAAGGCAAGGGGGAAGACCTTCCGCTACAGGGGCATCCCGGTCGTGCCGACCTTTCACCCCTCCTACCTGCTGAGAAACCCGAAGAGCAAGTGGCTCACCTGGAACGATGCACAGGCCGTTTTGAGGCTGCTCGGGTCCTGATGCTCCCTGTCACCAGTTCAGCTCCTTGTTCATCAGCTTCTCGTACAGCTTCGGGGGGAGGAACGCCTGGGCGTGTATCTCGTCGCTGTAGTACCTCAGGCCGCTGACTGCAGGCCTCCGCATCTCCCTGAGGCCGAGTGATCTCGATGCAGCCGAGAACGTCCACCAGTTGCCCGCATACGTGGCTATGGGCGCGGTGTAGAGGTCTACCTTCGGGAAGACGAGCCCCATCGTCTCCTGTACCCCTCTCACCATGTCCCTGTGGAAGTGGAGCGACTCGGACAGGGTCACGAACATCCCGTCGCCGGCGAGGCTCTCCTTGACGGACCTGAAGAACTCGACCGTGAAGAGGCTCTTTGCAAAGCCTATGATGTCGGTCGAGTCGACTATCACCACGTCCATCTCTTCGTTCCTACCCTTTATGAACTCGGCGCCGTCCATGCACATGATCTCCACCCGGCCGTCATCGAGGTTGGAGGAGACCGAGGGGAAGAACTCCCTCGAAACGTTTATGACCTCCTCGTCCAGCTCGACGAAGAAGACCTTCTCGACGGTATCGTGCCTCAGGACCTCCCTGACGGCCCCGCCGTCACCGCCTCCGACCACCACGACCCTCTTCGGCTCCGGGTGGGCGTGCATGACCACGTGCACGAGCATCTCGTGGTAGAAGAACTCGTCCCGCTCGGTCAGTTGGACCACTCCGTCGAGGACGAGCATCCTGCCGAAGTACGGGTTCTCGATCACAAGTATCTCCTGGAAAGGGCTTTTGCCCCTGTAGAGCACCCTCTCGACGTCGTAGACATACTGGATCGGTGAGTAGGGGTCTTTCTCAAAGAACCTTATCATCAGGACAACCTCCTTCCATAATTTTTCCCCGGCCCGTCCCCGGAGCCGTCATTGACTGTTCTTTTTCCACCGGAAAGACCGCTTCCGCCACCCGCTACGGGCCGAGGGCGTGGCGGCTATATCAGTATGGTCTTCGGTATTGGAAACCCGTTGAACTCGGATGCATAGGAGATCGTGTACGCGCCTGCCGAGAGTATCAGGAGGCGGTCCCCTATCATGGGCTCGGGCAGTTCCACGTCGTGGGCGATCACGTCGAAACTGTCGCAACTCGGTCCGGCGAGCGTCCACCTCCTGGTCGCGGCACGGCTGCCGACCACGTACTCGTACTTTATTCCGCCTATGCTCTCCATGAGGCCGTTGAACACCCCGGCGTCGATGTAGAGCCAGTCGACGCCTCCGCGGTCCGCCTTGCCGATGACCGAGGTGACGAATACACCCGCGTCTCCGACCACCGAGCGGCCCGGTTCGAGGTGGACCTGAACGTGGTCGGGAAACTTCCGAGAGACGAGGGTGTCTATCATCTCCTCTATGCTCCGTATGTCTATGACATCCCTCGTGTACCTTATCGGGTAGCCCCCTCCTATGTTGAGTATCCCGAGCCTCAGGCCTGCATCCTCGGCACTGCTCCAGACGGTGCTCACCTTGTCCAGGGCAGTGCTCCAGTTGTATATGTTCGTGCACTGCGAGCCGACGTGGAAAGTGACCCCGACGGGGTCGAGATCCCTATCCCTCGCGTACAGCAGGAGTTCCACGGCTGTGTCGGGCTCTATGCCGAACTTCTTGCTCAGCGGCCACTCGCTTCCCTCGTTGGGCACTGCCAGCCTGACGTAGACTTTACACCCCGGGGCGTGGGCCGCGAGCTTGTCCACTTCTGCCGGCGAGTCGAACGCGAAATACTCCACCCCGTACGCGGCGGCCTGCCTGATGAAGGCCGGGCTCTTCACCGGGTTGCTCGAGATGATCCTCTCGGGTCCTATCCCGAGTGAGGCGAGTATCTTCAGCTCGCCCTCAGAGGCGATCTCGAAGTTCATCCCCGGCCTGTCGAGGAGCCTCGCTATCCCTATGTCCGGGTTGGCCTTGAGCGCGTAGTATACACGGCAGTTGCGTATCCCCCTGCCCATGAGGGACGCCTTCTCCTCGACCACGTCCTTGTCGACGAGCAGGTAGGGGGTCGACTCGTCGCTCGATGCGAGGAAATTGAGGACCTTCTCCCAGGTGGACGGTCTCACTGAATCCGGCATGGTCTTCATCTCCAATCCAATGTCCTTACGGGGTCACTGCTTCCTGAGCTTGAGATACCGTTTTATCGAATTCCTGACAGCCTCGGGAATATTCTTGTTCTTTTCGAGGATGACGAGGTCGTGAAGCCGCAGGCGGGGGATCAACGGCATCGAGACACCGATGGGTGTCTTGGGGTTGGACGCAAGGGAGAGCACGACGTTGTACCTCCTGATCCAGTCCTTCTTCTTGGAGATGTAGCGGAGGGCGTCGTCCGGCGTCGACGGGTTCCTCGCGATCATCTCCACCTCGTTCTCGGTTATCTTCGGGTTCTCGAGCACCTTGATGACCACCTCCCTGTTGGGATCCCTTATCAGGACGTTCCTGACGTCTTTACCGCCTCTCATGGCAAGCTGTATCTTCTGTCCCACGCTCAGCCGCTGTATCCTCTGGACGATGCTCTCCCTCCGCTGGAGCTTCGCCTCTTGTTCCCCTGTCTCTCCTTCTGCCTCCGCCTCGACGGCGGAGACCGCCTCCGCGGGCAGGCTCAGCGCCGACGCCGCCTCTGCGGCGACCTCGCGGGGGGTGTTCGGGTGCTCGTGGAGGAGCCTCAGGATATCGGGCCTATGCCTGTTGGCGTCGAGTATGTCGTGGAAGACGACGTCGCCGGAGGGGTCGTCCATGAGGATCCTGACCACCTCTTCAGAGGCCTCGGCGAGGTCGAGTCCTATGAGTCTCTTCTCATCAGCCATCACGTTTCTCCCGGGCCGGCCGTCTCCGCAGTGCTTCGCTCTGCACCGTGCACACCTGCGGGGGCCTGTCTCGTCATGTATACGAAATACTCGACGTTGCCTTTCTGTCCCCTGAGGGGTGATTCGAACACCCCGTGTATGTCGAGGCCCATCCGCTCGAACTCGGCGGTGAGCCTTCGGAGCACCGATGTCCTCTTCTCTTCACTCCTTATCACTCCGCCCTTGTCGACCTCCGTCCTGCCGACCTCGAACTGGGGCTTTACGAGTGCGAGCACACCGCCGCCTTCCTTGAGAAACTCCGTTACTTTCGGGACGACCTTCAACAGCGAGATGAAAGAGACGTCTATCGTGACGAGGTCGACCCCTTCGGGGACGAGATCGGCCGTGAGATACCTGATGTTCTGCCGCTCGAGGACGACCACCCGGGGGTCGTTTCTCAGCTTCCAGGAGAGCTGACCGTAGCCGACGTCGACCGCGTACACCTTTGCGGCACCCCGCTGCAGCATGCAGTCGGTGAATCCGCCGGTTGACGCCCCCACGTCCATGACGACGAGCCCGTCGAGCCGTATGCGGAAGTGATCGAGCGCGCCTTCCAGCTTCAGGCCGCCGCGGCTCGCGTAGGGGATGTCACCGCCCCTGAGCACGATCTCGGCCCCCTCGTCCACCATGGCGCCGGCCTTGTCCACCGGTGCGGCGTTGACGAGGACCCTTCCCTCAAGTATCAGGGCCTTCGCCCTTTCGCGGGAAGATACGAGCCCCCGCTTCATCAGGAGTTTATCGAGCCGCTCCTTCAATGCCTCGACTTCATGTGCTTCATCATCGAAGAGGCGGTTACGTATATGCCGTCCTCGTCCAGGCCGAGCAGCCTCCTGAGGACGGCCTGGGGACCCTGCTCGACGAATATGTCCGGTATGCCCATGACCCTTACGTTCATGTCCTGTATGTCCATGCTGCTGAGAGCCTCGAGGACGGAGGAGCCGAAACCTCCGGCCACAGAGTTTTCCTCAACGGTGATGAGGTTCTTCACCCGCTCCGATATCCTGAAGAGTATGTCGTTGTCGAGCGGCTTGGCAAACCTCGCGTTCACGGTCATGGTGCCGATCCCCTCTGCCTCGAGGCGCCGGGCCGCCATGTAGGCGGGCCGGACCATGTTTCCGATGGCGAGGATGGCGAGGTCTCCGCCCTCGGTCAGTATCTCTCCCTCTCCGAGCCTCAGGGGCTGGTAGTCGGTGTCGAAGTCCTCCGTGCACTTGCCCCTCGGATACCTTATGGCGACCGGCTTCTTAAGGGAGATCGCGAAACCGAGCATGTCGATGAACTCCCTCTTGTCCTTTGGCGCCATGACCACGAGATTCGGGATGTGCCGGAGGTAGCTTATGTCGAAGGCGCCGTGATGCGTAGGTCCGTCGTCGCCCACTATGCCCGCCCTGTCGATGGCGAAGACCACGGGCAGGTTCTGCAGGCATACGTCATGGAGTATCTCGTCGTAAGACCTCTGCAGGAACGTCGAGTATACGGCAACGACCGGCACGAGGCCCTCGGCTGCAAGCCCTGCTGCGAACGTCACGGCATGGGGTTCGGCGATCCCGACATCGAAGAACCTGTCCGGGAACGCGCGGGCGAAGCCGCCGAGGCCGGTGCCCTCGGTCATCGCCGCGACCACGGCGACTATCCTGTCGTCCTTCTCCGCCATCTCCGTGAGGGTCCTGCCGAAGACCTCGCTGTAGGTCTCGACACTGCCCGAGCCCTTGGGTGTGCCTGTGGAGAGATCGAAAGGCCCTACGCCGTGGAAGCACGATGGATTCTTCTCCGAGAACTCGTAACCCTTGCCCTTCGTGGTGATCACGTGGACGAGCACGGGTCCGTCGGGACGCCTGATCCTCTTGAATGTCTCGACCAGGTTCTCTATGTTGTGGCCGTCGATGGGACCGATGTAGTTGAACCCGAGCTCTTCGAATATGTGTCCTGGAAGCAGCAGGCTCTTGACCGTCTCCTCGAGCTTGTGCGCGAGCCGGTACATCCTGTCGCCGACCTTCGGTATGCCCTCGAGGAATGACTTCGTATCCTTCTTGAACCTCTTGTAGAGTTCGCCGGTGAGTATCCTGTTTAGGTAGTTGGAGAGCGCGCCCACGTTCCTCGATATGGACATCTCGTTGTCGTTGAGCACCACTATTAGGGGTATCCCGAGGTGCCCTGCGTTGTTGAGCCCCTCGAAGGCGAGCCCCGCGGTCATGGCGCCGTCGCCTATCACCGCCACCACGCTGAAGTCCTCGCCCTTGAGGTCCCGCGCGCCGGCCATCCCGAGGGCCGCCGAGATGGACGTCGAGCTGTGGCCGGTGCCGAAGTGGTCGTGGGGGCTCTCGCTCATCTTCGGAAAGCCTGATATGCCCCTGTACTGTCTCAGGGTCGAGAACCTCTCCTCCCTGCCGGTTATGAGCTTGTGCGCGTAGGACTGGTGCCCCACGTCCCATATGATCTTGTCCTTCGGGGATTCGAATACGTAGTGGAGCGCGATGGTCAGTTCGATGACGCCGAGGCTCGATGCGAGGTGTCCGCCGGTGCAGGAGACGGTCTCGATGATCCGCTCCCTTATCTCGCCGGACAGTCGCGTGAGATCGGCGATGTCGAGCTTCTTGAGGTCTTCGGGATCCTTTATGTCTTTAAGAATCTCGCTCATATGCCCTGTACGGGGAAGGTCCGGAGTCGGGTCGACGTACCCGGGGACTCCGGCGTTCCTGATATATATTTATTATTATTCATTTCACGTGAAAAATAAAAACCCGCAAGGCGTCTCACATGGTCCTCTGCACGAGATACTCCGCGATCCACCTGAGCGGGTCTGCTGCGTCAGTCATGAAGTCTATGGCCGAGAGGGCCTCCTTGGCGAGCTCGTTCGCAGCGGCCCTCGACCTCTCGATGCCGTATATGGCCGGATACGTCATCTTGCCCTTTTCAACGTCAGCCCCTGTCTCCTTTCCGAGCGCGCCTGCATCGCCTGTGACGTCGAGTATGTCGTCCACGATCTGGAAGGCGAGGCCGATCTTCTCTCCGTATGTGCCGATGCCGTCGACGACCTCGCACGGCAGGCCTGCGAGCACCGGTGCGATCTTGACCGAGGCGCATATCAGCGCGCCGGTCTTGTGTGTGTGGATGAAGTGGACGGTCTTGGGGTCCGGGGCCTTTCTCTCGGAGAGTATGTCCTCTGCCTGGCCTCCGACCATTCCCCGCGGACCTGCGGCATCCGCCAGTATCCTTATCGCCTTCTTCACGGCGCCTGGAGGGAAGGTCTCCCCCTCGGTGAACATGACGAACGCCTCGGTCAGCAGCGCATCACCCGCCAGTATCGCGATCGCCTCTCCGAAGACCTTGTGGTTCGTGGGCTTACCGCGCCTCATCGCGTCGTCGTCCATGGCCGGCAGGTCGTCGTGTATGAGCGAGTAGGTGTGAATCAGCTCGATCGCCGATGCCTGCGGCAGTATATCCTCGGCCTTTCCCCCGCAGGCCTCGTACGACGCGATTGCGAGGACCGGCCTTATCCGCTTTCCGCCTGCAAATAGTGAGTATGTAACGGATTCGTACAGCCTTGCGGGCAGGAATTCATTCGAAAAGTACTCTTTCAGGTAGGAATCTACGAGTTCCTGCCTGCTTCTGATGTAGTCTTTCAGGGCCATCACGCCACTCGTTGTCTCTCGTTCATACAGCGTCCGGTGGACATGGAGCCTCACTCCCACTCTATGGTGCCGGGTGGTTTGGAACTTATGTCGTAAACCACGCGGTTGATGCCCTTGACCTCGTTTATGATCCTGTTCGATATCCTGCCAAGCACCTCGTCGGGCATCTTCGCCCAGTCCGCGGTCATGCCGTCCATGCTCGTCACGGCCCTCACCGCAGCGACGTGTTCGTAGGTCCTCTCGTCTCCCATGACTCCGACGCTCCTTATTGGCAGCAGTACGGCGAAGGCCTGCCATATCTCACGGTACAGCCCGGCCTTCTTGATCTCCTCGAGCACGATGGCATCCGCTTCCCTGAGTATGGCGAGCCTCTGCTCGGAGATCTCCCCGAGGCACCTGATCGCGAGCCCGGGTCCCGGGAACGGATGCCTCCAGCAAATCTCCTCGGGGAGGCCTAATTCCTCGCCGAGTTCCCTCACCTCGTCCTTGAAGAGCTCCCTGAGGGGCTCTATCAGCTCGAGCTTCATCACCTCCGGAAGTCCGCCGACGTTGTGATGCGACTTTATCACGGCCGAGGGCCCCTTGAACGATACGCTCTCTATAACGTCGGGGTAGAGCGTGCCCTGCGCGAGGAAGACGGCGTCGGTGATCTTTCCTGCCTCCTCCTCGAAGACGCTGATGAACTCGCGCCCTATTATCTTGCGCTTCTGTTCCGGGTCCGTGACACCCTTCAGGAGCCGCAGGAACCGCTCCCTGGCATCCACGGTTATCAGCTTGATCCTGAAGTGCCTGCCGAAGGTGTCCTGGACCTTCTCGGCCTCGCCCTTCCTCAGGAGCCCGTTGTCCACGAAGATGCAGGTGAGCTTGTCCCCCACGGCCCTGTGCACGAGTACGGCAACGACCGAGGAGTCGACCCCGCCGCTCAGTGCGCATATCACCCTGTTGCCGCCGACCCTCTTCCTTATGTCCTCTACGGCCCAGTCTATGAACGATGACATCTGCCACACGGGCCTGCAGTTGCATATGTTGAGCACGAAGTTCTGCAGAATCCTCTTGCCCTCTGTCGTGTGTACAACCTCGGGATGGAACTGGAGTGCGTAGAGCTTCCTGTCGTGGTCCGCCATGGCGGCGATCGGCGAATTGTCCGTGTGAGCGATGGGGACGAACCCCCTCGGACACTTCTCTATCCTGTCGGCATGGCTCATCCATACCACTGAGTGGTCCGTAATCCCCCAAAGCAGGTCCCTGTCGTCGTCTATTATAAGTTCGGCCCGGCCGTACTCCCTCTTCTGCGCCTTCTTCACCTCTCCGCCGAGCATGTACGCCATCAGCTGCATGCCGTAGCAGATTCCGAGCACGGGTACACCGAGGCCGAATATCTCCCTGTCCGGGATCGGAGGGGAGTCGCCGTATACGCTCGAGGGGCTTCCCGACAGTATTATCCCCCTGGGATTGAACTCCCTGATCTTTTCGATTGGTGTGTTGAACGGGAATATCTCCGAGTAGACCCTGCACTCCCTCACCCTCCTCGCTATGAGCTGGGTGTACTGGGAGCCGAAGTCGAGCACCAGTATCTTCTCTCTCTCCATCCCTACCAGTCCGTCCTGTAGTTCGGTGATTCCTTGGTGATTATCACGTCATGCACGTGGCTCTCCCTGAGCCCGGCATTCGTTATCCTAATGAACTTCGCCTTCCTCCTCAGCTCGTCCAGGGTCCTGCATCCGCAGTAGCCCATGCCGGACCTGAGTCCGCCTATGAGCTGCAGTATGCTCTGCGACAGTGGGCCCTTGTATGGAACCCTGCCCTCCACGCCTTCGGGGACGAGCTTCTGGGTCTCCACGCCTTCCTGGCCGTACCTGTCCTTGGCGCCCTGGGCCATGGCCCCGAGTGAGCCCATCCCCCTGTAGACCTTGTAACTCCTGCCCTGGTAGAGGATTATCTCGCCCGGCGACTCGGCTGTACCGGCAAAGAGGCTGCCGATCATGACGGAGTGCGCGCCGGAGGCGATCGCCTTGGTGATGTCGCCCGAGTACTTTATGCCGCCGTCGGCTATGACGGGTATCTTGTATCTCTTCGCGACCGAGTAGCACTCGCTGATGGCGGTGATCTGCGGCACCCCGGCGCCGGCGATCACCCTCGTGGTGCAGATGGAGCCGGGGCCTATGCCCACCTTTATCGCGTCTGCTCCCGCCTCGACGAGGTCCTTGGCCCCTTCCTTCGTGGCGACGTTTCCGGCGACCACGTCGACGTCGAACCTCTTCTTCAGTTCCTTCAGCGTCTTTATGACCGCATTGCTGTGTCCGTGGGCCGTATCGATGACGAGAACGTCGACGCCTGCACTGACGAGGACCGCGGCCCTCTCGATGGCCTCGCTCCCGACACCGACCGCCGCGCCCACGCGCAGCCTTCCAACGGAGTCCTTGCACGCGTTAGGGTACTTCCTCTTCTTCTCTATGTCCTTGATGGTTATCAGTCCCTTGAGCCTGTACTCCTTGTCCACTATGGGGAGCTTCTCGATCTTGTACCTGTGCAGTATCTCCTTCGCCTCGTCGAGGGTGATGTTCTCCTCTGCGGTGACGAGCCTCTCCCGGGTCATCACCGCCTTGACCTTCCTGTCCATGCGGGTCTCGAACCTGAGGTCCCTGTTCGTGAGTATCCCGACGAGCTTGCCGTCCACGGTCACCGGAACCCCTGATATCTTGTACTGGTTCATCAGCGCGAGGGCGTCGCTTATGGGCGCGTCAGGTGATACGGTTATGGGATCGATGATCATGCCGCTTTCGGACTTCTTTACCTTGTCGACCTCGAGCGCCTGCCTGTCGGGAGGCATCGCCCTGTGTATGAACCCCATGCCTCCCTCGCGTGCGATGGCTATGGCCATGGATGCCTCGGTCACCGTGTCCATGGCGGACGTGACGATCGGCGTGTTCAGTGAGATGTTCCTGGTGAGGTGGGTCGAGACGTCGACCTCTTTCGGGATCACGTCCGACTTAGCCGGCACCAGGAGTACATCGTCGAATGTAAGGCCTGTAGGGACGTTTTCCTGTATCATCATGCACCTCGATCCGTTGTTTTGCCGTTGTTTTGGGGTTGCCTGTTCGATGCCCCTCCTCTGAACCCGTGAGTATGCGGGGAGGTTGCCGCACGCGATAAAGACCGGAGGAAGGCCGCCGCAAACCTCTGCTTATCGAATCCTCAATTCTAACACGACAAATTTTCATAAATCAAATTTTGCAGACAGATTGCGGATTTACCATCGGTCCGCCGCTGCCCGGGCGGCGCCTTCCCGGGCGGCGGCCCGCACGAGCACCGGACTTGTCCCACCGGCAGCGGCAGAGGCAAGGTATGCGGCAGGCCCGGAAGTTGACAACCACACCAAAAAATAAGTATTATGTTTTTAAGGGGATAAGATGATGAAATGCGATACTCGAGTGGTAAGAAAGGGGATACCTTTTAAATCACTCCCGTAGCATAAAAAGGAGTAAGTATGTTTGAAAAGTTCACAGAGAGAGGCAGGAAGGTAATCATATACGCCAAGGAAGAGGCGGAGAGACGGCAGAACGACTATCTCGGCACCGAGCACCTGCTTCTGGGACTCATCAGGGAGCAGGACGGGCTCCCGGTCGTGGTACTGAAGAAGATGGGCCTCTCGATAGAGGAGGTCCGCATAGAGGTGGAGAGAAACCTCCCTGTGGGGACCAACCTCCTGACCTTCGGCGACATACCGTTTACGCCGCGCGCAAAGAAGGTCCTCGAGCTCGCCGTCGAAGAGGCGAGGCTCCTCGGGCACAACTACATCGGCAGTGAGCACCTGCTGCTCGGCCTGGTGCGCGAAGACGAGGGCATCGGCGGCAAGATACTGCGCAACCTCGGGGCGAACCTGCTCGGGGCGAGGCAGCTCTCGATAAACCTGTCCATGAGGACGCAGCCGCACATACGCGAGAAGAAGACCGCCACACCCGCACTCGATGAGTTCGGAAAGGACCTCACCGCCTTGGCGCGGAAGGGTAAGCTCGATCCCGTCATCGGCAGGGAGAAGGAGATAGAGCGCGTACTGCAGATACTCGGCAGGCGCGTCAAGAACAACCCCGCGATAATCGGCGAGCCCGGCGTTGGCAAGACCGCCATCGTTGAGGGGCTGGCGCAGAAGATCGTCTCCGGCGACGTCCCCGACCAGCTGCTCGGCAAGCGCATCATATCACTCGACCTGGGCGCGCTGATTGCAGGCACCAAGTACAGGGGGCAGTTCGAGGAGCGCCTCAAGGTCGTGATGAAGGAGATCATGCAGTCCGACAACATAATCCTCTTCATCGACGAACTCCACACCCTCATAGGCGCCGGAGCGGCCGAGGGCTCGGTCGATGCATCGAGCATGTTGAAGCCCGCCCTGTCGAGGGGAGAGATACAGTGCATAGGCGCGACCACGGCCGACGAGTTCAGGAAGTACATCGAGAGGGACGGAGCCCTCGAGAGGAGGTTCCAGCCCATATACGTCGATCCCCCGAACATGGAGGAGACCATAGATATCCTGATCGGCCTTAAGAGCAAGTACGAAGCTCACCACAGGGTCAAGTACAGCGAAGACGCGGTCGTGACCGCGGCGAAGATGTCCGACCGCTACATATCGGACAGGAACCTGCCCGACAAGGCCATCGACGTGATAGACGAGACCGGATCGCGGATCAAGCTCAAGAGGTACACACCACCGCTCGAGCTGAAGGACATAGAGCAGGACCTCGACAGGCTCTCGAAGGAGAAGAACCTCTACATCAAGCTCCAGGACGTCGAAAAGGCAGCCTCCCTGAGGGGAGAGGAGGAGAAGCTCAAGAGACTCCACGAGCAGCTCCACAAGCAGTGGCGCGACAACCTCACGAAGGACATCCCGGTGATCAAGCCCGAGGACATCGCCTACACGGTCTCGAAGATGACCGGCATCCCGCTGATCAAGCTCGAACAGAAAGAGACCGAGAAGCTGCTCCTCATGGAGGAGGAACTACACAAGCGGATCATCGCGCAGGACGAGGCGACGCGCGCGGTATGCCGCGCCATAAGGCGCTCGAGGGCCGGCCTCAAGAGCAGGAAGAAGCCGATCGGCTCGTTCTTCTTCCTCGGTCCAACCGGTGTCGGCAAGACCGAGCTCGCCAAGGCCCTTGCAGAGTTCCTCTTCGACGACGAGAACGCCCTGATCAAGATCGACATGTCCGAGTACATGGAGAGGTTCAACGTCTCGAAGCTCACGGGGGCGCCTCCGGGCTATGTCGGATACGAAGAGGGCGGCCAGCTCACCGAGAGGGTGCGGAAGAAGCCCTACTCGGTCGTGCTCTTCGACGAGATAGAGAAGGCGCATCCGGACGTGTTCAACGTGCTTCTGCAGATACTCGACGAGGGCGTGCTCACGGACAGCGTCGGCAGGAAGACAGACTTCAAGAACACGGTCATCATCATGACATCGAACCTCGGCGCGAGGATCATAGAGAAGGCGACACCGCTCGGGTTCCAGCGCAACAGCTCCGACGACCTGTATACGAAGATCAAGGACAACGTGCTCAACGAACTGAAGAAGACCTTCAACCCGGAGTTCCTCAACAGGGTCGACGAGATCGTCGTCTTCCACCCGCTCGACAAGTCTCACCTCTTCTCCATCATCGACCTCCTGATAGAGGAGACGAACAGGCAGCTCGTCGAGCAGGAGATCGTGCTCGAGGTCACGGACGAGGTCAAGGAGTGGCTCGTCAACAAGTACTACCAGCCGGTCTACGGTGCAAGGCCCATGAGGAGGGCCGTGCAGAAGGAGATAGAGGACTACCTCTCGGAGGAGATGCTGAAGGGCAGGTTCAAGGGAACGAACAAGGTGATCGTGGCGCTTGAGGATGGAAAGCCGGTCTTCAAGGTCGCACACAAGGAAGAACTGCTCACCGCCGGCGTCAATTAGCTCCGGGATTCATACTTTTTTCACAGTTCCCCTCTATAATCACTCTGCACCCTGCAGCCCGGGGCCGAACGGGCGGGGCTGCAGGAGACGGCGGCAGCCGCTCCATTATGATTGAAAACCTGGATCACCCTGGAGTCTAAAACGTTGAGTTCACGCGGTGTCATCCTCGCAGTCGTGCTCGTCGCGGGCCTCCTGTTCGTGCTCTTCACGCAGGTGGAGAGGGGGCCGCGGCAGACGCGCAGGGCCGTAGTTGGTCTGGAAGCACCCGCCTTCGTCCTCCTCGACGGCGAGGGCGCGGCAGTGAGGCTTTCCGACTTCAGGGGCAAGACGGTCTTTCTCCACTTCTGGGCCTCCTGGTGCAAGAACTGCAGGGAGGAGATGCCCTTCATCCA
>DRKX01000092.1 GCA_011051565.1 Nitrospirota bacterium
AAGGCAGCCTCAGGCTGTTCAAACGCCTCAGGGGATTCGGCTGCTGCGAAGGCCTCGACGGCTTCAGCCGTCTCCACTGCCTCGGCGGTCTCGATGGCTTCGGCTTCTTCACCTGCTTCTTCAAGCGTACCGGCCACTTCTTCTTCGATCAACTCCCTTTCTGCAAAGACTGCGTTTATCTTGCTGATCAGCTCCTGGGATTCAAAGGGTTTCACGATGTAGTCGTCGGCGCCGACGTCTTTCATCAGGTCTTCATCTATAGGTTCGAACGCCCCGGCGAGGAGGATGACGGGAATGCCTCTTGTACTGTCGTCGTTCTTGATCTTTTCGCACAACTGATATCCGTTGAGCTTCGGCATCTCTATGTCCGCAAGGACTATGTCCGGCATGAACTCTCTCAGTACCGTCCAGGCGTGTTCACCGTCGCCGACCGCTTTGATCTCGTAGCCCTCGTCGGCGAGTATGAGTTCAACGACCTTCTGGATTGTTATACTGTCATCAGCCAGCAGAAGTCTTTTGCTCATTGTCCACCTCGTTGTGAACGGGGCTTACCCGTCTGGTCTTTATTTCGAGGAAACACCTTCCATCCTCATAGTATTATCAGCGATTATGTATTAAGCACCGCTATCAAGATTTTATTGTTAACGGTCAAAAAAGTCAAGTATTTTAAAATATCGCAGTGAAAGTTTAATATATACCGGTCATGGACGCCGCCGTATTGATCAGACTTCTCCAGCAGGTCAAGGATGGGACCCTGTCGCCGGAGACCGCCGTGGAGAGGCTGAAGTCTCTGCCCTTCGAGTTCGTCGGTTCCGCACACGTGGACCATCACAGGGCATTGAGGCAGGGGATACCCGAGGTCGTCTTCGCAGAGGGGAAGGCCCCTGAAGACGTGGTCAGGATATCGAGGGCGATCTACGACAGGAGCGGGAGGTTGCTCGTGACGAGGGCGGACGAGGAGGTTCACAAGGCCCTCGGCATCAAGGACGCCGTGTACCACCGCCGCTGCAGGGTCATAACCGCCGGCGGGGCCGAGCCCGAAAGCGGCCTCGTGCTCGTTCTGACGGCCGGCACGTCCGACATTGCGGTGGCCGAGGAGGCCGCTATAACGGCCTCTTTTTTGGGCAGCAGGGTCGAGACGCTCTATGACGTGGGCGTGGCGGGCATACACCGGCTGTTCGCCTACGTCGACCGCATTAGAGAGGCGAGGGTCATCGTGGTCGCCGCAGGCATGGAAGGGGCCCTCCCTTCAGTGGTGGGCGGCATCGCTGAGTGCGTGGTCATCGGCGTACCCGTCTCAACGGGATACGGCACGTCCTTCGGCGGCCTTGCGGCGCTCTTCGCCATGCTGAACTCCTGTGTCCCGGGTATCGCGGTCGTCAACATAGACAACGGTTTCGGAGCAGGATGCCTCGCCCACAGGATAAACACCGGCGTCAAGACGGGGAGTTGAAGTTTAAGGCGGGAATCGTTTTAAATATCCCTATGGCCGAGCAGACGCCCCTCATGAAGCAGTACTTCAGCATCAAGCAAGAGCATGCAGATGCCATACTCTTCTTCCGCCTCGGCGACTTCTACGAGATGTTCGGCGAGGACGCCCGTGTGGCCTCCTCAGTCCTTCAGATCGCCCTCACGACACGCGACAAGGGCAAGGACGAACCCGTTCCCATGTGCGGAGTCCCTCACTTTGCCGCGGAATCCTACATATCGAGGCTGATAGAGGCCGGCTACAAGGTTGCGGTCTGTGAACAGGTCGAGGACCCGAGGGAGGCAAAGGGTATCGTCAAGAGGGAGGTCGTCAGGGTCATCACACCCGGCACGCATACGCCGGAAAACCCGAAGGAGAACAGCTTCATACTGAGCTTCTATCCTGACGGAGGGGTGCACGGCATCTCGATAGCCGACCTGTCGACCGGAGAGTTCTTCCTCTATGAGACGGACCGGCCGATCGAGGACGAGATACAGAGGTTCGAACCCAAGGAGATACTCTGTCCCTCCCACCTGAAGGGAGACCTCCACTACACCGGTACCCTCGACGGCTGCTTCACCACGTATTACGATGACTGGTACTTCGACCACCCGGAGGCTTACAGGAAGATGCTCGAACACTTCAAGGTCTACTCCCTCGAGGTCTTCGGATGCGAGGAGATGAGGGCCGCGGTATCTGCCTCAGGCGCGCTGCTCAGCTACCTGGCCGAGAACCAGAAAGGTGCCGTCGTGCTCCGCAGTCCCGCCGTGCTCAAGCAGGGTGAATACATGTTCCTCGATTCAGTCACAAAGAGGAACATGGAGCTGATACACAACATGAGGGACGGCTCGTCCGACGGAACCCTGCTCAAGATACTCGATGAGACACTGACCCCGATGGGGGGCCGTTTCCTCAGGAACGCCATTCTGAAGCCCCTCGTCGACACTGGGGCGATAAGAGACCGCCACGAGGCCGTCGAGAACCTGATCGGGGACTTCGAACTGCAGGAGACCCTGAGGACCCATCTGAGGCAGGTCCAGGACCTGGAGAGGCTCTCAACGAGGGTCCTACAGCGGAGGGCGAACCCGCGGGACCTCGTTGCGATCAGGACGTC
>DRKX01000093.1 GCA_011051565.1 Nitrospirota bacterium
AGGGGCTCGGGCCTTTCGGCCGTACTCTTCGGCGCAGACGCCTCGGAGGCCGAAAGGCTCATCCACTGGGGCGCCGACCGGGTGTATCACGCAGAGGACCCGATATTCGAGCAGTTCAACGATGAACCGAACGTGGAGCTCCTGTCGAGACTGATAGAGGAGCACAGGCCCGAGATCGTCCTCACCGGCGCGACCCCCATAGGGAGGTCGTTCTTCCCGAGGGTCGCCGCAAGGGTGCGCACCGGCCTCACCGCAGACTGCACATCCCTCGAGATAGACCCCGAGACCGGAAACCTGCTCCAGGTGCGTCCCGCGTTCGGCGGAAACATCATGGCCACGATACTCTGTCCGGCGAGCCGGCCCCAGATGGCCACGGTCAGGCCGCGGGTCATGAAGAGGGGTGAATACGACGCGGCGAGGACCGGAGAGGTGCTGAAGATAGAGGCCGGCGGCGTCACGTCGAGAACGAGGGTCGCCGAGACCATAAAAGAGGTGTCCGAGACCATGGTGAACCTCCAGGAGGCGGATGTCATCGTGGCCGGCGGCAGGGGACTCGGCAGGCCCGAGGGCTTCGAGATGCTCGAGGAGCTTGCAGGGCTGTTAGGCGGCGCTGTCGGTGCATCGAGGGCAGCAGTGGACGAGGAGTGGATCCCCTACAGCCACCAGGTCGGCCAGACGGGTAAGACCGTGTGCCCCAAGGTATACATCGCCTGCGGCATATCGGGCGCTGTACAGCACCTCGTGGGGATGCAGTCCTCTGACATCATAGTGGCCATAAACAAGAACCCCGACGCACCGATCTTCAACGTCGCCGACTATGCTATAGTGGGAGACGTCTACGAGGTGGTGCCGGCCATCATCAAGAGGCTGAGAGAGGTGAAAGGGAGATGAGCACGGCATTCATATTCCCCGGACAGGGCTCACAATACGTGGGCATGGGTAAGGCCGTCCATGACGAATACCGCGAGGCGAGGGAGGTCTTCGAGGAGGCCTCGGAACGGCTCGGCTACGACGTGGCGGACCTCTGTTTCAACGGCCCCAAGGAGGAACTGAACAGGACCTACAGGACTCAGCCCTGCCTGCTTACGGCAAGCATAGCCGCCTACAGGGTGCTGGCATCGAAGGGGCTCGGCCCCTCGGTCGTTGCAGGCCACAGCCTCGGCGAATACTCCGCGCTCGTCGCCGCAGGCGTGATGGAGTTCGGGGACGCGGTCGTCCTGACCGAGAAGAGGGGGCGCTTCATGCAGAGCGCCGTACCCGAGTCCGCCGGGCTGATGGCCGCGATACTGGGGCTCCAGAGGGAACAGGTGGACGAGGTATGCCTCTCTGTCACCTCTGGCTACGTGTCGCCCGCAAACTACAACTGTCCGGGCCAGATAGTCATTGCAGGCTGGAGGGAGGCCGTTGAGGAGGCGATGAGCCTCGCCAAGGAGGCGGGCGCAAAGAGGGTCCTTCCGCTCGCCGTGAGTGCCCCGTCCCACTGCGCCCTGATGATAGAGGCGTCGAAGAAGCTCGCCGAAGAGCTCAGGAACATAGACTTCACCCCGCCGAGGGTGCCCGTGGTGAACAATGCGGACGCCATGTACCTGAACACCGTCGACAGCATCAAGGCCTCGCTCGTAAAACAGCTCGACAGCCCGCTGCTGTGGGAAGACTCGGTGCGCAACATGACCGACTCGGGCGTCGACGCCTTCGTCGAGGTCGGCCCCGGAAAGGTGCTCTCCGGCCTGATTAAGAGGATAGCCCCCGACGCCGCCACATTCCATACGGACGCCGGCATAGAGGAGGTCGTAAGGGAACTCAAAGGCCGTTCGTGATCCGTACGCGGCTTGAAAGTACCCGCCGATCTCGGTTATACTACAGCAGTTCAACGGAGGTGGGATCGGAGCACCTTCATGGAGGGCCGCGCCGTTACAGGACGTCACACCATTGGCCGGAAGGTCTTTTCCGATTGCCTGCAGGCTGAAATCAAACATTCTGAAAGGAGAGTCATAGAGTCATGAAGGTCATTCTCAGAGAAGATGTCGAAGCCCTCGGAAACATGGGCGATATCGTGACGGTCAAGAACGGCTACGCCAGGAACTATCTCCTGCCGAGGAAACTCGCCGTCGAGGCCAACCCGAGAAACGTCAAGGAGTTCGAGCACTACAGGAGGACGATCCAGGAGAGGGCGAACAAGGTGAAGAACGCCGCCCAGGCGCTCGCCGACAGGATCGCCTCCAACCCGATCGAGATAAGGGCGAGGGCCGGAGAAGAGGAGAAGCTCTTCGGTTCCGTCACCAATATCGACATCGAGAAGGCACTCAAGGAGTCGGGCTTCGAGATCGAGAGGAGAAGGATAGTGCTCGACGAGCCGATAAAGCGCCTTGGAGAGTACACTGTCAAGGTAAGGCTTCATCCGGAGGTCACCGCCGATCTTACCGTGAAGGTGATCAGCGAGGAAGCGGCTCAGGCCGACTGACGGGCCTCCTCCCTTCCGGAGGGGTGGAGGCCGGACCGGGGAGTCGAACGGTCGGAACCCTGAATTCACCGCCCCGGCACTGAGGGGATGAGTAGACCGGAACTCGAGCTTGTGAGAAGAACCTTCGGCATGCGTTGAAGAGTGAAAAGGTACGGCCATGGCGACAATCGACGAAGCACTTGATAAGTTACCTCCCCAGAACCTCGAGGCCGAGCAGTCCATACTCGGTGCGATCCTGCTGGACAACGAGGCCCTGCTCAAGTCCCTCGAGGTGATAAGCGCGGAAGACTTCTACAGAAACACCAACCGCCTGATATTCAACGCCATGGTTGAGCTCTTCGAAAAGAACGAGCCGATAGACATCATCACCCTCACCGATCACCTCAGGACGAAGAACCAGCTCGATGCCGTCGGCGGCGTATCCTACCTCTCCTCACTCGTAAACGCGGTCCCTACCTCGGCAAACGTCCGTTATCACTCGAAGATCGTCAAGGAGAAGGCCCTGATGAGGAGCCTGATCCGCTCGGCGACCGAGATCGTGACCACCGTGTACGAGGAGAACCTCCCTGCCGACGACCTCGTGGACCTTGCAGAGAAGACCATCTTCGAGATATCCGACAAGCGCATAAAGGCGCCGTTTTCCAAGCTGAAAGAGGTCATCAAGGACAGCTTCGAGATGATCGAGCACCTGTACGACCGCAAGGAGGCCATAACAGGGGTGCCCTCGGGCTTCAGGGACCTCGACGAGCTGACCACCGGGTTTCAGCCCGGTGACCTGATCATTGTGGGCGGGCGTCCCTCGATGGGCAAGACCGCCTTTGCGCTGAACCTCGCGCAGTATGTCGGTGTCGAGCTGAACGAGCCGGTGGCGATATTCAGCCTCGAGATGTCCAAGAAGCAGCTCGCCCTCAGGATGCTCTGCTCAGAGGCGATGGTGGACTCCAACAGCGTGCGGAAGGGTTTCATCCGCAAAGAGGACTGGCACAAGCTGACATCAGCCGCCGGTAAACTCGCCGAGGCCCCGATATTCATAGACGACGCCTCCAACACCTCAGTGCTCGAGATGAGGGCCAAGGCGAGGCGGCTCAAGATGGAGCACGGCCTCAGCATGGTTATAGTCGACTACCTGCAGCTCATGAGGGGCAGGGGGAACTTCGAGCGGAGGGAACAGGAGATATCCGAGATATCACGCTCGCTGAAGGCCCTTGCAAAGGAGCTCGACCTGCCGGTCATTGCGCTCAGCCAGTTGAACAGGGGGGTCGAGCTGCGGCAGGACAAGAGGCCCACCCTCGCCGACCTGAGAGAATCGGGGGCGATCGAACAGGATGCCGATGTGATAATATTCCTCTACCGCGACGAGGTCTACTCGAAGAACAACAGTTCCAACAAGGGCAAGGCGGAGATCATCATAGCCAAGCAGCGTAACGGTCCCACTGCGACCGTGTACCTGACATACCTCTCCCACTCCACCAGGTTTGCAGACTTCACGAACGTATCCTACGAGGAGGAAGAAGAGGTCTTCTGATGACGAGGAAACCCGCTGTTGCAGGGCAGTTCTACCACGGAACACCGGAGGGGCTGAGAGGACAGGTGGCGCAGTTCATGGTCGAGGCCGCGAGGGAACGCGTCATCGGCGCCGTCTGCCCACATGCGGGCCTCATATACTCAGGCGCCGTCGCCGGAGCGGTCTACTCGAGGATAGAGACACCCGAGACTTTCATACTCCTGGGGCCGAATCATACCGGCCTCGGAGAGAAGATATCGCTAATGCATTCGGGTGTCTGGGAGATACCCACGGGAAGCTTCAGCATTGACGAGAGGCTCGCCCACCGCATATACATGGCCGCATCCGCGCTCATCAGCAAGGACGCGAGGGCTCACATGTTCGAACACTCCCTCGAGGTCCAGCTCCCGTTCATAGCATACTCCGGCACGGAGGTGAAGATAGTGCCCATCACCTTCATGCACGTCTCCCTCGATGAGTGCGAGGCCGCCGGCAGGGCGATCGCCGGGGCCGTGAGCGAGACAGGCCGCAGGGTCACGATCATAGCCAGCTCCGACATGAGCCACTACGTGCCTGAGCAGGAGGCGAAGTACCTCGACGGCCTCGCGATCGAGCACATACTATCGCTCGACCCAGTAGGCCTCTACCGGACGGTCCTCTCAAGGAGTATATCCATGTGCGGATACCTGCCGGTCACGACCATGCTCTATGCAGCGCTCGAACTCGGGGCCGCCTCGGCAGAGCTGATAAGGTATGCGACATCGGCGGATGTGAGCGGCGACTACGATCATGTCGTCGGATATGCAGGGATCATAGTGAAGTAGCGTCCTGGTGCGGCTCCGCAATGCTCGGGCAGAGGCACGGCGGCGCCGGGGTCGAGACGCGGGACACTGAGAGGTGCAGTGAAGAGATGACGGACGGAGCCACCGAAAGAAGGAAGAACAAGCGGTACGACGTCGAGGGTATCGAGGGGTGTCTCACATTCGTCCTCAACGTCAGGATACTCAACATGAGCCTCGACGGGATGGCGGTCGAGTCGAACCACATGATCTCGGTCAACAAGGAGTATACGATCAAGGTGAACCACAAGGACGAGCTGCTCGATCTCAGGGGCAGGGTGATATGGTCGAAGCTCTACAGGACCGTGGTCTCGGACGAAGGCGACGTCGTCCCGATATACAGGGCGGGCATAAGGTTCGAAGGAGTCCTCAGCGAAAAGACCCTCTCGCTCCTTGAGTTCATAGAGAAGAGCCGCATCCTCACGCTCGAGAAACGGATACTCGGCCGGTTCAACCTCAAGTCAGGAGACGCGCACATGCAATGCCCCCACAACTTCACCGTAAAAAAGATCAGCCTCTCGGGCATGCTCATCGAGTCCGACGCCCCGCTTGCAGCAGACTCGGAGTTCGTCATGACGCTCACACGCTCGGACGACGGCAAGGAACTCTCCATCAGGGGAAGGGTCGCCAGCCTGCTCGAACCAGAGCTCGCCGACGAACCCTACAGGATAGGCATCGAGTTCGTCTCACCCACGGACGACGACAGGAAGGTGCTCAAGGCCTACATCGACTCACTGCTGTAGAGTGCGGCTCCCTGCATCAAGAATCCCTGCCAAGCGGCCGGCTGGGCCGGGATTTGACTTTTTGAGCCCCCTTGCGCTTAAATATATGTTCAGGTCCGGCGCATTAAGGCCGGGCAAGCCGTGTCTTCAAGTGAATCCGGAACGGAAAAGAGGAGGATTTCTGTCATGTACGCAGTAATAGAGACGGGCGGCAAGCAGTACAGGGTGGCGGCAGGAGAGGTGCTCAAGGTCGACAGGATCGATGCGAACCCCGGTGACGAGGTCAGCATCGACAAGGTCCTCTTTCTCTCCAAGGAGGGGACCGCGATCGCTGGAAACCCGTACATAGAGGGCGCCTCGGTCAAGGCGTCGGTCGTGGAGACCGCAAAGGACAAGAAGGTGATCGTCTTCAAGATGAAGCCCCGCAAGGGCTACAGGAGGCTCAGGGGACACAGGCAGTACTTCACCAGGATAAAGATCGACGATATCATCTACGGAGGATAGCAATGGCTCACAAAAAGGGCGTCGGCAGTTCGAGAAACGGCAGGGACAGTGAATCTAAACGCCTCGGCGTAAAGAGGTACGGCAGTCAGGTCGTAAAGGCCGGAAACATTCTCGTAAGGCAGCGAGGGACGAAGTTCCACCCCGGGTTCAATGTCGGGAAGGGAAAGGACGACACGCTGTATTCCCTGATAGACGGGGTGGTGAGGTTCGAGAGGAAGGGCCGCTCGAAGATGAAGATAAGCGTCTACCCTGAAGAGGCGGCGGGTTAGGAAGCCCGCCCGCCGGTCTCTCCCTCCCACGGCTGTCCTCAACCGTTCCAGCCCTCCCCCTCTGATCATGCATGATCCCAGAATGCACTCCTGAAGACAGACATGCGTTTCGTAGACTATGTCGAGATAGACGTCAAGGCCGGCAACGGCGGCAGGGGCTGTGTCAGCTTCCGGCGGGAGAAGTTCATCCCCAGGGGCGGGCCTGACGGAGGCGACGGCGGCAGGGGCGGCCACGTGATCGTGAGGACCGACCCCCAGCTGCACACGCTGCTCGACCACGCATACAGGAAGACGTACAGGGCTGAGAACGGGCGGCCCGGAATGGGCAGAAAGATGCACGGTCGCGACGGCAGGGACCTGATCATCAGGGTCCCGGTGGGTACCGTGGTAAGGGATGCAGAGACCGGCGAGGTGATCGCTGACCTCGACGCCCCGGGGACCGAGGTCCTCGTTGCAAAGGGCGGACGCGGCGGACTCGGCAACGCACGCTTCGCCACAGCCGTACGCCAGGCCCCGAGGTTCGCACAGCCCGGAGAGCCTGGAGAGGAGAGGCGGATCGCCCTCGAGCTCAAGCTCATAGCCGATGTCGGGCTCATCGGGCTCCCCAATGCTGGAAAGTCCACGCTGATCAGCGTGATCTCGTCCGCAAGACCGAAGATCGCGGATTATCCGTTCACCACCCTGAAGCCGAACCTCGGGGTGGTGAAGGCCGGAGAGCACCGTAGCTTCGTGGTCGCCGACATACCCGGACTGATCGAGGGCGCCCACAGGGGTGCGGGCCTCGGCTACCGGTTCCTCAGGCATGTCGAGAGGACGAAGCTGCTCGTGCACCTCGTGGACGTCTCAGAGCTTGCGACCGGAGACCCGGTGGAAAACCTGCTCAAGGTGAACCGCGAGCTCGAACTCTACAGCAGCGGACTGCTCCAAAGGCCCCAAATCGTGGTTGCCGCGAAAACGGACATCGCATCTGAAGAGCGTCTGAAAAGGCTGCGTGAATATTGTAAAATGAATGGTATCCCGATCATCGAGATATCGGCCCTGACCGGCAGGGGGGTGGAGGAGCTCGTCTTCCTCCTGGCGCAGGAGCTCGACAGGCTCAGGGAACAGGACAAGGCATGAGGGTCGTGATAAAGATAGGGAGCAGCCTCCTCACAACAGGCGACAGCCTCGACGAATCGAGGATAGGGGCACTGGGTGCTGACATCTCCGAGGTCCATTCAATGGGTGTCGAGGTGATGGTGGTCTCCTCGGGCGCGGTCGCCGCAGGCATGAAGAAGCTGGGCCTCAGGAGGAGACCCTCCGACATCAGGCACAAACAGGCGGCAGCCTCGGTGGGGCAGAGCACGCTCATGTGGGCCTACGAGAGGAGCTTCAGCACTCACGGAAAGAAGGTGGGCCAGATACTCCTTACGAGGGACACCTTCTACGACAGGACGAGGTACATCAACGCAAAGAACACAATCCTGACACTCCTCGACTACGACATCATCCCGGTCATAAACGAGAACGACTCCGTGGCAGTAGACGAGATAAAGTTCGGCGACAACGACCAGCTCGCCTCCCTTGTGGCAGGACTCGTGGATGCCGACCGCCTCGTGATTCTCTCGGACGTGGACGGGCTCTACACCAGGGACCCCAGGCGCTACAGGAACGCCCGGCTCATACCGGTGGTCGAGGAGATCACGCCCGAGATCGAAGCCCTGGCAGGAGGGACCGGCAGCCTCGTCGGCACCGGCGGCATGTACTCGAAGCTCCTCGCCGCAAAGAGGGCGACACAGTGCGGCATCAGGGTGAACATCATAAACGGCAACGTGCCCGGGCTGCTCCCCGCACTCTTCAAGGGCGGAGCCTTCGGCACGGAGTTCGAACCCGTAAAGGACAGGATACCGGCCAGAAAGGGCTGGATCGCCTTCGGCCTCAGGGCGAGAGGCAGCATAGTCGTGGACGACGGGGCGAAGGATGCGATCCTTGCCAGGGGAAAGAGCCTCCTGCCCTCAGGCATAGTCTCCGTCGAGGGGGCCTTCAGGGCCGGTGACGCCGTCTACTGCACGGACAGGGATGGCGAGAGGTTTGCAAAGGGGCTCACCAACTACTCGGCCGACGAGATCGAGAAGCTGAAGGGGCTCCGCACCTCGGAAATAGAGAAGACCCTCGGCTACAGGTACTCCGACGAGGTCATCCACAGGGACAATCTCGTGGTCCTCAAGAAGTGCTGACCGAGGTGAGTCCTCAGCGTCTCTAACGCTGCACCCTGGGCGAGAAGGCCTTCTGGAGGCGGTCCACCTCTTTCACGAGCTCCTCGACGGTGATCATCGACCCCCCGCTCCGGCCGTAGAACCGTACTTCCGCCAGGCCGCCCACCGCAAGCCTCACGTCCTCGACCATCTGGCCGAGGTTCAGCTCGGCCACCAGGAACCTCTTGCCCGCGCGCGCAAGCTCGTTCAACTGCCTGTCGGGAAACGGGAAGAGAGTTAT
>DRKX01000094.1 GCA_011051565.1 Nitrospirota bacterium
AGAAGAGCTTGAGCATGTCCGCAACCGGCTGGAGCAGCCCGTGCGGCCCGACCTCCATCGGCCCCATCCTCACCTGCATATGGCCTATGACCTTGCGCTCGAAATAGGTTGCGTATGCGACGTGAAGCATGGCGGCCGCGATGACAACGGCGACCTTCAGGACTATGGCGCCGACATTCAGCACGATATCGAAGATTCCCGGCTGCATCAAGAACTCGAAGATACTCATCTCAGCACCTTCTCCACTCTCACGGTATTGTCGTCCATGTACAGGGCCCCTGTTACGGGGTCGGTCCCGAAGCCTGCCAGCCTCATGGCGGCGAAGCCCTCGAACGTATTGGCTACGTGGACCTGGTTGTCCGGCATATCATCATCCAGTCTCACCTCGAGCTCGAGCACGCCCCGGCCGTTGCTTATCCGCGCCTTGTCGCCCCCGGTGAGCCCGTGTCTCCGGGCCAGCTCTGGGTTCATCTTCAGGTAAGGCCCGGGCTGAATGGCGAGGAGCGCCTTGGACCTGCGGCTGAACGTACCCGAGTGATAGAGCGGCCGCTCGATCATCAGGTAGGGCCTCTCGGGTGCCGGGACTTCCGGCAGTCCGTCGAGCCCCTCGACCGTGAAGTCGCCCTCCATGCCCCTGAGGGGCTCTCCGTAGTATGGCCAGAGCGCCCTTCCCCCGTCCATCTCCTCGTAGCCCAGCCCTGTATGGAGTGCCGAGACGTGCATGACCTCTTCCCAGACATCCTCAACCCTCTGGTATGTCTTCGTCATGCCGAGCCGTCCGGCGATATCTGCAAGTATGCGCCAGTCCTCCCTGCCGTAGGAGGCCATCTTACCCCTCCTCGCCTTCCTCACCCTCTGGAGGCGCCTCTCGAGGTTCGTATACGTCCCCTCCTTCTCGGGCCAGGCCGTTGCCGGCAGCACCACGTCTGCCAGCCTCGCCGTCTCCGTGAGGTGGACGTCCTGTACCACGAGGAGGTCGAGGCTTCCGAGCGCCTTCTCAACCCTGACGCCGTCGGGCAGGTTGAAGACGGGGTTCTCGCCCATTACGTAGAGGGCCTTGAGCCTGCCGGACTCGGCCCCGTCTATCATCTCGAAGAGGTTCAGCCCCCTCTGCTCGGGGACCTTCATGCCGAGTGCCTCCTCGGCCTTGTGCCTGAACATCTCGAGCTCGACCGGCCTTCCGCCCGGTAGGAGCTCGGGCAGGCACCCCATGTCGAGAAGGCCCTGGTAGTTGGGCCTGTCGGCAAGGAGGAATATCCTCGCATTAGTCAGGTATGCAATCGCTCCGAGGAGGAAGAGGCTCTTCGACGCCCTCCTCCTCTGTACCATGTCAGGACCTATGACCACGACCGGCGTGGACATGGACGAGAGGTCCTCGGAGACCCTCGCGACATCTTCGGGTGATACGCCGGTGGAGCCGAGTTCATCATCCGAAGGTATCCTGAGGTCTCTGAGCTTTGCCTCCAGGGCCGCATTCGCGCCGCCGGGGGGCTTCCTCTCGAGGAGCCTGCCCACGATGGCCGAGAGCACGATCTCTTCAGAGTACGGCACAGGGATCAGCTCGTAGGGTACGAACCTCTTCAGCCCTCCCGGGACTCCGAGCACGACGACCCTTCCCCCGCTGCGCCACACGGCCCTTATCTTCAGCCCGAGTATCGGGTTTATCGCCGTCGGGTCGCCTCCGGCGACGAAGACACCGTCTGAGTTGGCTATACCGGGAATGAGGTTCGCCGTGATTCCCTGCCCGAATATCCTCTCGAGATAAATCTGTGCAGGGGCGTAGTAGTTCCTGGCGGCCGAGTCTATGTTGTTGGAGCCGATGACGAATCTCATGAGCTTCTGGAGCATGTAGTTGTCCTCGTTCGTGCACCGTCCCGAGGCCACGGCACCGACGGCGCCGCCGCCGAACTCGTCCCTTATCTCCCCGAGGCGCCTCGCTGTGAACGAGAGGGCCTCCTCCCAGCTCACCTGCCGAAGCTCTCCGTCCACCCTCATCAGCGGGGTCGTAAGCTCCTCTCCGCCCTCGACGTACTCGTAACCGAACCGGCCCCTCGCACAGAGGAGCCCCTCGTTGAATCCCACTCCCCTCCGCGGTATGGCCCTTATTATGGAGTTCTCCCTCATCTGCAGCACCATGGAGCAGCCCACTCCGCAGAAGCCGCAGACGGTCTCGGTCTCCTTCTCGACGAACCACGGCCTGTAGCTGTGCCTGTGGAGCCTCGACATTATCGCGCCCACGGGACAGACCGTGAGGCAGTTGCCGCAGTACTCGCAGTCGTACCTGCCGCCCGAGAACGGCTCGACGAACGAATGGCTGCCCCTGCCGGTCACGGAGATGGAATAGGAGGCCTGGAGCTCGCTGCACATCCTGATGCACCTCGTACAGAGCACGCACCTCTCCATGTTCCTCACTATGATCGGATCGTCGAAGCTCTCCGGATGCCTCCGCTTGCCCTCGGCGAAGCGTCCCGCCTCGGGCCCGTAGCGTGCAACGAGGTCCTGGAGCTCACACTCGCCGGCCTTGTCGCAGTAGGGACAGTCGAGCGGATGGTTGATCAGGAGGAACTCGAGCATTGAACGCCTCGCGGCCCTTATCTGCTCCGTCTCGGTCCTGACCACCATCCCGTCGGCGGTCATGAGAGTGCAGGAGGTCTGCAGCTTCGGTAGCTTCTCCACCTCAACGAGGCAGAGCCTGCAGCCGCCGAACGGCGAGAGCCCCTCGAAGTAGCAGAGCGTGGGAATCTCGATCCCGGCCTTCCTCGCAGCCTCGAGGACCGTCACCGGGTGTTCGAGCTCGACGTCTCTTCCGTCTATGGTTACCTTTATCATCCTATATATCCCCTGCAGCCGGTTCTCACGCCCGGCTCGTCAGCCGCTTTCAGCCAAGCACTTTTTGTTCGTGATATGATACATGAACTCATCGGAGAAATTCCTCAAGAAACCGAGCACCACGCCTGCAGCGCCGTCGCCCAGCGGACAGAAGGTCTTGCCCATGATGCTTCGGGCGATGTCCTGGAGCAGCTCGATGTCACCATCGCGGCCGAACCCGCCCTCCATCCTCTCGAGGATGTTCCTCATCCACCCGGTACCCTCGCGGCAGGGCGTGCACTTGCCGCAGGATTCGTGCTCGAAGAACCTCATCGCGCGCCAGCACACCCTGACGAGGCACACCGTGTCGTCGAAGACCATCACGGCGCCCGAGCCGAGCATGCTGCCCCGCTTCGGCAGGTTGACGAAGTCCATGGGGCAGTCGAGCACATCCGGCGTCAGCACCGGCGTGGAGATGCCCCCGGGGATCACGGCCTTCAGCTCCCGGCCGCCCCGTACGCCGCCTGCGTGCTCGTATATGATCTCCCTGAGGGGGATACCCATCGGCAGTTCATACACGCCCGGCCGCTCCACGCAGCAGCTCACCGAGAAGAGCTTCGGCCCCGGGCACTCCGGGTTCCCTATCTCAGAGTACCTGCCGGCACCCATGGATACGATCAGGGGTATGTTCGCCAGGGTCTCCACGTTGTTGACCACCGTGGGCTTACCCCAGGCACCGACGTTGACAGGAAAGGGCGGCTTTATCCTCGGCTGTCCCCTCCTGCCCTCTATCGAGTCGATCAGCGCGGTCTCCTCGCCGCATATGTAGGCACCCGCACCCTGGTGCACGCTCAGGTCGAACCTGAACCCGCTGCCCGCGACGTCGCCGCCGAGAAAGCCCGCCTCATAGGCCTCGGCTATCGCCTTGTCCAGAACCGCCCGCGCATGCGGGTACTCGCCCCTGAGGTATATGTACCCCCTCTCGGACTTGAGCGCATAGGCGGATATGACCATGCCCTCTATGAGGAGGTGGGGGTTCTTCTCGAGGATCGGCCTGTCCTTGAACGTGCCGGGCTCGCCTTCGTCGGCGTTGCAGATGAGGTATTTCGGAAACTTGGGGTCCCTGGATGCGAAGTCCCACTTCATGCCGGTCGGGAACCCCGCACCGCCGCGGCCCCTCAGCCCTGCGGCCTTCACCTCGGCGATTATATCCGCAGGCTCCATCCCGAAGGCCTTCTTCAGGGAGGCATAGCCGCCCGTCCGCAGGTACTCCCCAATGCCTGCAGAGTCGGGACTATCGATATTCTTCAGTAGAAATCTTTCCATGACGGAGACCCTAAATCGTCAGTCCGGCAGTGAGATCACCCGCGACTTCCACCGATCCGCCGGCCGACCGGTGCCTCACTCGTACTTCTCGAGTATCTCGAAGATGTTGTCAGCGGTGAGGTCGGCATGGAAGTCGGTATCCACCAGCATTGCAGGCGCCCTGTCACAGGCCCCGATACACTCCATTATCACCAGTGAGAACCTACCGTCATCGGTCGTGCCGCCCGGCTCGAGCCCGTACCTACCGCTGATGAGATCCACCAGCCTCTCGGCCCCCATTATCATGCAGGCCACATTCGTGCACAGCTGTATGAGGTGGCGTCCCATCGGCCGGTGCTTGTACATCGCATAGAAGGTCGCCACGCCCTTTACCGTGGCCTGCGGCAGGTTGAGTGCCCTGGAGACCGTATCGAGGGCCTCCTGGCTAAGCCAGCCCGCCTCCTTCTGGACGACGTAGAGCGCAGGCAGGAGCGCACCCCTGCGGTCGGGGTACTTCCGGGACAAATCCCTTATCTCGTCCATGATATCCATGAATTCAGTCCCTGACTTCAACCTCCCGGCGAGCCCTCACCGGTCACACTCGCCGAGCACGATGTCGATGGTGCCGATGTTGGCCACGACGTCGGCAACGAGGCTGCCCTCGCAGAGCCTCGGCAGCAGCGAGGCATGCACGAAGGAGGGCGCCCTCACCCTCATCCTGTACGGCTTTCCGGTTCCGTCGCTCACGATGTAGAAGCCGAGTTCGCCCTTCGGGACCTCTGTGGCGACGTACATCTCGCCCTCGGGTGCGGCCATGGGCCCCTTGGTTATCAGCACGAAGTGGTGGATGAGCGACTCCATGTCCGCAAGGACCCTCTCCTTGGGCGGCAGCGTGAACTTGGCCGCGTCGGGCGCCATGACCGGGCCGCGCGGCATCCTCTCTATGCACTGCCTGATGATCCTGTTCGACTGCCTGAGCTCCTCCATCCTGCAGCGGTACCTGTCGTACACGTCCCCGTTCTTGCCTATGGGCACGTCGAACTCCACCCTGTCGTAGGCGTCGTACGGGAAGCGCTTCCTCACGTCATAGTCGACGCCCGAGCCCCTCAGGACCGGCCCGCTGAGGCCCCAGTTTATCGCCTCCTCGGCAGAGATCACGCCTATCCCCTTAGTCCTGCCGAGCCAGATGCGGTTCTGGTCTATGAGGGTCTCGTACTCCTCGATCTTCTCGGGAAACTGCTCCGTGAACTCGTAGAGGCTGTCGAGGAACTCCTGTGAGACGTCGTTCCTCACGCCCCCTATCCTCGGATAGCTCACCGTGAGCCTTGCACCGCAGAGTTTCTCGAAGAGATCGAGCAGCCACTCCCTCTCCCTGAAGGAGTAGAGGAAGACGGTCATCGCGCCGAGGTCGAGCGCATGGGTGGCGATCCATATGATGTGACTGCTGATGCGCGTCATCTCGCAGACCATCGTCCTTATGAACTTCGCCCTGTCGGGTGCCTCGATCCCGAAGAGCCTCTCCACCGCGAGGCAGTACCCGACGTTGTTGGACATGGACGATATGTAGTCGAGCCTGTCGGTCAGGGGCAAGGCCTGCAGGTATGTCATCCCCTCGGCGAGCTTCTCGACCCCGCGGTGCAGGTAGCCCACATACGGGGTGCACTTGACCACTGTCTCACCGTCGAGCTCGAGGACGAGCCTGAGGACGCCATGGGTGGAGGGGTGCTGCGGCCCCATGCTTACGTTCAGCTCCCTCGTCTCGAGCGGCCTGTCTACTCCTTCCATGAAAACTCCTTGAGCTTCTCAGCCTTGTCGAGGACCTCACGGAAGCCCTGCCACTCCCGCTCGGGTCCCTTCTCGGGGTAGTCCTTTCTGAGGGGATGGCCCTCCCAGTCCTCGGGCATCAGTATCCTCCTGAGGTCGGGATGACCGTTGAAGGCTATGCCGTACATGTCGTAACACTCCCTCTCGTGCCAGCCGGCACCGATCCAGACGGGCACTACGCTGTCGATGGAGGGGTCGTCCTCCCCGACCTCGGCCTTCAGCCTTATCATGTGCCGGTGCCTCATCGAGTAGAGTGTATAGACTACCTCGAACCTCAGGGGCTTCTTTCCGAGATAGTCCACGCCGCAGAGGTCCTTGAGGAAGTCGAACCTGAGTTCGGGCTCGTCGTGCAGCCAGCGGCAGATCTCGACGACCCGCCCCTTCCTTATGGTCACTGAGACCTGGCCCCTGAATTCTGAGACGGCGACCACCTCTTCAGGGAAGCGTTCCTTGATCCTCTCGGCTATCTCCAGCGGCTCCACCGGAAGTGCTCCTTTCTTATCTTTTCCTGGAGTTTAACGAACCCGTACATCAGGGCCTCGGGCCTCGGCGGACACCCGGGTATGTACACGTCCACCGGGAGGAAGCTGTCACACCCCTGCACGGTGCTGTAGGAGCGGAATATCCCCCCCGTGCATGCGCAGCTCCCCATGGATATCACGTACCTCGGCTCCGGCATCTCGTCGTAGATCCTGCGGACCACGGGGGCCATCTTCTTGCTCACCGTGCCGGCGACAATGATGAGGTCGGCCTGCCTCGGCGATCCCCTGAAGATCATGCCGAGACGGTCCATGTCGTAGTGGCTCGAACCGGTGGTCATCATCTCGATTGCACAGCAGGCGAGCCCGAAGGTGACGGGCCAGAGGGACGAGTAACGCGCCCAGTTGATCACCTTGTCCATGGTGGCTATGATGGTGTTGGCCCCGGGAACGACCTTCACCCCCTCCTCGACCTCGACCATCGCGGTTGCAGTATCGATTATCATGAAACAGTCTCCTGTCCCGGATTGACGGACAACGGTCTTCCGGATAGAATCAACCCTTCACATCGACCATCAAGAGGCGGCAGCCCGTGACGGACGGGCGAAACCCCGCCTCATTCCCATACGAAAGCCTCTTTCCGCCATGCATACACGTAACCGACGAGCAGGATGAAGATGAATATCACCATCTCTATGAAGGCGAAAAGGCCGATCCGGTCGAAGACGACCGCCCATGGATACAGGAATATGACCTCCACGTCGAAGACGACGAAGAGCATCGCTATCACGTAGAACCTCACCGAGAACCTCTGTCTCGGCTCGCCCACAGGGGTGACGCCCGACTCGTAGGGCCTCAGCTTCTCGGCATAGGGCCTCCTCAGCCTGAACATGCCGCCCATGACGAGGGCGCCGAGTCCGAAGACAAGGGAGATGACGAGAAAGATCAGCACCGGTAGGTAGCTCGATGGCAAATAGCTTCCTGGCATGGCTACATATATACAACAACAACGGCGTCTTTGTCAACAAAAAAATTAAAGTTCTGCCTTGACAGTAAGCCAAACCTACGACTTCACCCGACACTGGAACGCCGCAACTGGATTTTCAGCACCGGTTTATAGTAGAGTGTTAGAACAGGGCACGGTCTGAGGGCCCTGCGGGGGCTGTTCCGTGCGGCCTCCCCTGCCCGTGCAAGGGGTTGAAATGGTTATAGATTTCAAGGAAAAGATCGATTTCCTCAAGGACCTGATCGCCAAGAAGTCCCGCCACTCACTGAGCCTCAAGCTGATAGTCGCAATCGGCATACTCGTACTGACCGGCAGCTCGATATTCTGGTACATGATAATAATACGGGGCGAGCAGGAGTTCCTCAACAACTCCATACGCTACACCGCCGCGTACACGGCGATGATAGAGAAGAGCATCTTCACGAACATGCATGCCCGCCAGGTGGGGACCATCCAGGAGACCATCGAGGTGATAGGGTCGTCCGAGGACGTCATCAGCATTGATGTCTACAACCTCCTCGGCGAGGTACGCTTCTCGAGCGACAGGGCGATGGTGGGGCGGAAGATCGACGTCGACACCTCGTGCAGGCTCTGCCACACCGACCCTGAGAGACCTGGCGAGACGCTGAAGATGAAGGGCGGCAGCATGTGGACGATCAAGAAGGGCGACGGCGGCCGCGTACTGAAGTTCCTCCGCCCCGTGGTCAACCAGGAGTCCTGTTACACGGCATCGTGCCACTACCACCCCCCGGACCGGAAGATACTCGGCATCCTCGAGACCGACTACTCCCTCGCCAACATAGACGGCACCCTCAGGAGGCAGAAGATCGAGACCCTCACGTTCGGCATAATCTTCACCTTCTTCTTCTGCATAGTCCTGTGCATCATCCTCTGGAAGATACTGATAAGGCCCCTGCAGCTGCTCGCAGAGGGCATGGAGCGCGTATCGAAGGGCGACCTCGACCACAGGGTGGAGATAAAGACCAGGGACGAGATGGGCATGCTCGCCGAGACCTTCAACTCCATGACGCGCGAGCTCAGGAGCGCAAGGCAGAGGCTCGAGAACTGGGCCAAGGAGCTCGAGGCCGAGGTCGCGAAGAAGACGGAGGAGATAAGGCGGGGCCAGGAGCAGCTCATACACACCGAGAAGCTCGCCTCGCTCGGCCGCATGGCCGCCGGAGTCGCCCACGAGATCAACAGCCCGCTCACCGGCATAGTGACCTTCGCGCACCTCATGCTGCAGAGGATACCGCCGGAGAACAAGATGGACAGGGAGGACCTCGAGGTGATAATAGAGCAGGCGGAACGCTGCTCGAAGATAATAAAGGGGCTCCTCGGTTTCTCGAGGGCCATACCCGCCGAGCGCGCCGACGTCGACGTAAACGACACCATCAGGCACACACTCGATATAATCAGGAACCAGGCCAAGTTTCACAACATCAAGATAGAGACCGACCTCTCCCCCGACCTGCCGCTCATAACGGGCGACGCCTCTCAGCTCCAGCAGGTCTTCATGAACCTCCTGATCAACGCCGCAGATGCGATGAACGACAAGGGGCGCATCAGGATAGCGACGAGGCCCGTGACCGAAGACGGCAGCGAGTTCATAGAGATAGAGTTCACGGACTCGGGGCCCGGGATACCCGAGGAGCACATGGGCAAGCTCTTCGAACCGTTCTTCACCACGAAACCGGTCGGCAAGGGCACGGGCCTCGGGCTCGCCGTAAGCCACGGCATAGTGAGGAAGCACGGGGGCCAAATCAGGGTGGAGAGCGCCCTCGGCAAGGGCACGAGCTTCTTCATCAGGCTGCCGAGGGCGGCGAAGGGTACGGACGGCGGCGACGCGGCCCCGAAGGGCCTGCAGCAGGCATGAAGACCACCGGCAGCAGGTCCAGCCGGCCGGAAGCAGGGGTACGTGCACGGAGAGGGAGGGCCGGGGCTCCACCGATTCGAGGCATGCAGTCGAGAGAAGAGGCAAGGGTCCTGATAGTCGACGACGAGGAGGTCGTGAGGGCGAGCTGCCGCAGGCTCCTCGAGCCCCACGGCTACGAGGTCGCCGAGGCCGAGGATGCCGCAGGCGCGCTCAGGTCCATGGAGGAGGCCGGGTTCGACCTCGTGCTCTCCGACCTCAAGCTGCCCGACGCAAGCGGCATAGAGCTGCTCAAGGAGATAAAGGAGGCCCACCCCGAGACCGAGGTGATACTCGTGACCGGTTACGGGACCGTGTCGACCGCGGTGGAGGCGATGAAGCTCGGGGCCTACGACTACATCGAGAAGCCCTTCAGGCCCGAAGAGCTCGTCTCGCTCGCTGCAAGGGCCATCGAGAGGAGGAGGCTGAGGGCGGAGAACCTCCGCCTGAAGCAGGAGCTCTCAGCCAGGTACATCAGGAACATCGTCGGCACGTCGAGGGCCATCGAGAGGGTCTTCAGGCTGATAGGCGCGGTGGCTCCCTCTGCAAGCACCGTGCTCATCACCGGAGAGAGCGGCACCGGCAAGGAGCTCGTTGCACGGGCCGTTCACTACAACAGCCCGCGCAGGGACAAGCCCTTCGTAGTCATAGACTGCGGCACACTGGCCGGAGAGCTGATAGAGTCCGAACTCTTCGGATACAAGAAGGGAGCCTTCACGGGCGCGCTCGCAGACAAGAAGGGCCTCATCGAAGAGGCCGACGGCGGCACGCTGTTCCTCGACGAGATAGGGAACCTGCCGCCGGCGCTCCAGTCGAAACTGCTGAGGGTGCTCCAGGAGAAGGAGTACAGGCCCGTAGGGGACAAGAGGCCCGTAAGGGTCGACACCCGCTTCATAACCGCCACCAACAGGGACCTCGCGGCCATGGTCAAGGCCGGCACGTTCAGGGAGGACCTCTACTACAGGCTCGCCGTCTTCCCCATACACGTCCCGCCCCTGAGGGAGAGGAGGGAGGACATCCCCCTGCTCGCATACCACTTCCTGAGGAAGTACGCCGAAGAACTCGGCAGGGAGGTGACGAACATATCCGCCGAGGCGATGAGGGTCCTCACGTCCCACGGCTGGCCGGGCAACGTGCGCGAGCTCGAGAACGCGATACAGCGCGCGATCCTCCTTGCAGACGGCACCACCATCACCCCCGAGACACTCGGCTTCCTCGCGCCCTCGGCGCCGTTCACCTCAGAGCCGCCGCGCAGCATCGAGGAACTGAAGGAGATAAAGAAGGCACTCCGCGAGAGGTCCACCGAGGACGTCGAGCGGGCCTTCGTCACCGAGGCGCTGAAGCGGAACGGGTGGAACATATCGAGGGCGGCGAGCGACGTCGGCATGCAGAGGCCGAACTTCCACGCCCTGATGAAGAAACACGGGATATCGAGGCCGAGATGAGACTGGACGAGATCATCAGGATTCTCGATGCAGTGACCGTCACCAACTCGCTGGAGCCGGGCGAGGAGATCGAGTGGGCGTGCGCGACCGACCTGATGAGCGACGTCCTCTACTACTCGAGGGGCAACTCCGTGCTCATCACCGGCCTTGCAAAGCAGCAGGCCATAAGGACGTCGGACATCGCCGACATAAGGGTCGTCGTCTTCACGAGGGGCAAGGAGCCGGACACCCAGACGATCGAGCTGGCGCGCATGAAGAACATCACACTGCTCATAACGCCCTACTCCATGTACACGGCCTGTGGTAAACTATACGAGGAGGGGCTCAGGTGCTGCCCTGAATGAGGGCCGGCGCGAACCCCCCGGAGGTACGCTCCTGCCATGAAGGCGAAGATAGACAGGACATACGAGGGGAGTTTCCACATCGTAGGGGGAGACTTCAGCCGCGCCGGCGAGGCATCGACCGAGCTCAAGACCATACTGCTCCGCATGGGCATGGACGAGGAGATCGTCAGGAGGGTCGCCATAGCCACGTTCGAGGCCGAGATGAACATAATGATCTACGCCACTGCCGGCATACTGAGGTACACGATCACCCCAGAGGAGATACGGGTCGTTGCAGAGGACATGGGGCCTGGAATCGAGGACATAGAGCTCGCCATGCAGGAGGGCTACTCAACGGCACCGGACTGGGTGAGGGAGATGGGCTGGGGTGCAGGGATGGGGCTGCCGAACATGAAGAAGAACTCCGACGTCTTCAGGATAGAGTCAGTCGTCGGAGAGGGCACCACGGTCGAGATGACTATAAGGCTCGGCGACTGCGGAGAGGAGAGCCGGTGAAACTCAAGGAGATAGTGGAGATACTGTCGCTCAAGCCCCTCGTCCCTTCGGCGGGACTCGAGCGGGAGGTGAGCGGCGGCTACGTGGGCGACCTCCTGAGCGACGTGATGGCAAACGCCGGGGAGGGAAACATCTGGATAACCCTCCAGACCCATGTGAACATCGTGGCCGTGGCTGTATTCAAGAACCTCTCGGCGATCGTGACTGTCAACGGCCGGATGCCAGATGCCGACACCATGGAGAAGGCGGCGGAGGAGAACATCCCCATACTGCTCACCGGCAAGTCCGCCTTCGAGACGGCGGGCAAGCTCTACCAGATACTGAATGCTAAGGGTATACAGGACTGACCTCCATATTCACACCTGCCTCTCCCCATGCGCTGAACTCGACATGACGCCGGCAAGGGTGGTATCGGCTGCACTCGAGGAGGGACTCGACATCATCGCCGTCACCGACCACAACACGGCCGAGAACATACAGCCGGCCGTCGAGGCCGCTGCCGGCCTGACGGTCATACCCGGCATGGAGCTGACGACCGCCGAGGAGGTGCACATCCTCGCACTGTTTCCGGACATGGACCCGCTCATGAGGCTCCAGGAGATCGTCTACAAGGACCTCCCCTCGACCGACGACGAGCGGATACTCCACGAGCAGGTCGTCGTAAACGAGAGGGACGAGGTCGTGA
The DNA here is from genome assembly GCA_011051565.1 of Nitrospirota bacterium. Classification (GTDB taxonomy): domain Bacteria; phylum Nitrospirota; class Thermodesulfovibrionia; order Thermodesulfovibrionales; family JdFR-85; genus BMS3Bbin07. Next base: position 12,301 of record DRKX01000094.1, read on the forward strand.
GGTTCAACGACCGGGTGCTCATGGACGCCACCGGCATGGGCGTGGAGGAGGCCATCGGCATAATCCACGGACTCGGCGGCATCTCGGTCGCCTGCCACATAGACAGGGACGCCTTCGGCATAGTGGCGCAGCTTGGCTTCATACCCGAATCACTCGACTTCGACGCCCTCGAGATATCCTTCAGGACCGGCAGGGAGAGGGCCTCGAAGATGTTCGGCCCATACAGCGGATACACGTGGATCACGTCGTCCGACGCCCACCACGTCGCCGACATCGGCAGGGCGGCCACGGAGTTCACGATGAGGGAGGCCTCGTTCGACGAGATCGTCCTCGCCCTCGCGGGCGAGGGCGGCAGGGGGGTGAGGTTCTGAGATGCAGGACATCTCCATGCACATACTCGACATCGCCGGCAACTCGATCGACGCCGGAGCGACCCGCATAGCCGTAACCGTCGAGGAGGACGCAGAGGGCGACACCCTGAGGGTCACCATAGAGGACGACGGCAAGGGCATGGACGCCGATACAGTGAGGAGGCTGACCGACCCGTTCTTCTCGACGAAGCGGAAGAAGACCGGCCTCGGCATCCCGCTGCTCGCACAGTCTGCGCGCGAGGCCGGAGGCTGCATCCGCGTACGCTCGGCACCGGGCGGGGGCACCACCGTAGAGGCGGAGTTCCGCCTGAGCCACATTGACAGAAGACCCCTCGGTGACCTAACATCTACATTGACGGCCCTGATCGGCGGCAACCCCGAGGTCGATCTCCTCTTCAGGTACCGGGCCGGCGGCGGGGAGTACGTCCTGGACACCGCCGACGTCAAGCGGCAGCTCGGCGATGTGCCCATCAGCTATCCGGGTGCCCTATCCGTGCTGAGGAAGGAGATATCGGCGGGGATGAGACGCCTCGGGAAAGGAGGAGGATGATGAGCCTGGGGAGGGTTCTCGTAATCGACGACGAGGCCATCGTGAGGATAAGCTGCCAGCGGGTGCTGACGCCCGAGGGCTACGACGTGGTGGTGACCTCGCGCGGAGACGAGGCGATCGGCCTGCTCGAGAAGGAGCGCTTCGACATCGTGCTGACAGACCTCAAGATGCCGGACATGGACGGCCTCGAGGTGCTGAAGACCATAAAGGAGCGCTGGCCCGACATACAGGTGATAATCATAACCGGCTACGGGACGATAAGCACAGCGGTCCAGGCGATCAAGCTCGGGGCCTTCGAATACGTGGAGAAGCCGTTCACTCCGGAGGACATCCTGAACGTCGTCACAAAGGCCAGGCAGGCCAAGGGGTCTTGAGCCCGTCTTTGCAGCCCGCTGCCGGACTGTGTTAAAATTGTAAGTTATATGTTACGCTGGCCGCTCACCTCCGCGTCCGCCAGGGAGACGCCGGGACGACCCGCCACAGGGCGATACAGGGCCGCGACCGGAGTCCACCGCACGGAGGAGCCGGTGAAGGGGAGGGGCCGGCAACACTTTCGATGACCGAGAAGAGATATGCAATAGGCGCAGACATAGGCGGGACCAACCTCAGGGTCGCGCTCGTGGACGGCGACGGCTCGATAGTGGAGAGGTACAAGGCCTCGTCCACCGACACCGACGTCTTCGACTCGTTCGTCTCCGCCGTCGGGAGGCTCTACTCCGGCGAGGTCGCCGGCATAGGGATCGGTGTCGCAGGGGTGATAGACAGGGATAAGGGTGTCGTGAAGCGCTCCCCGAACCTCCCCTCGGTCGAGGGAGTCGGGTTCGCCGACGCCATAAGGGAGAGGTTTCCCGTGCCTGTCTGCATAGAGAACGACGCCAATGCTGCGGCCCTCGGCGAGAAGTGGAGGGGGGCCGGCAGGGAGTTCGACTCGTTCGTCCTCTTCACGCTCGGCACGGGCATAGGCGGAGGGGTGGTCCACGGCGGAAGGCTCCTCGACGTCGCGGCCGAGCTTGGGCACATGAGCATAGTGGCAGGCGGGGTGAGGTG
>DRKX01000095.1 GCA_011051565.1 Nitrospirota bacterium
CCGGCCGAGGGAGGAGAAATGGAGAAAAGGAATTTCTGGTCACCGTACATTGCAGGAGCCGGCATAGGCCTGGCCCTCCTTGCGGCATTCTACGTCATGGGCTGGGGACTGGCGGCCTCGCGCGCCTATGCACTGGTCGCAGCCGTGGGACTCAAGGGAGTGAGCCCGGGGTACGCGGGGAGCCTCGACTACTTCTCCGGATACCTCAAGGCGGCCTCCCCTCTGAAGGACTGGATACTCTTTGAGGTCTTCGGCGTTCTGGCAGGCGCACTCGCCGGGGCCGTGTCGAGCGGGGGCTTCAAGCCCAGGTTCGACGGCCCCGCGGGAATGAGCACCGGAAGGAGGCTCACGACCGCTGCCGCTGGCGGCATACTGATCGGCTTTGCAAGCAGGCTGTCGAGGGGCTGTACGAGCGGCGTGGCCCTCTCCGGCGGGGCACAGCTTGCGGTGTCGGGCTGGATATTCGTCATCGCGATGTTCGCCGGAGGGTTCGTCGTTGCAGCGGTCTTCAGGAGGCTGTGGTCATGACCGCCCCACTCTACGGATACGGCATGTTCGGCCCGGACACCGGCCTTGTACTGGCCGTGGTCATAGGCTTCTTCTTCGGCCTCTTTCTCGAACGTGGAGGCCTCGGGGATCCCCACAAGCTGACCGGTGTCTTCTACCTCAGAGACTTCACGGTCCCGAAGATCATGTTCACAGCGATACTCGTCGCAGCGACCGGCCTCTACCTGCTGTCCGACCTGAACCTGTTGGACATGAAGAGGGTTTGGGTCGTCCCGACATACTTCTGGCCCCAGATAGTAGGGGGCGCCGTCTTCGGGGCGGGATTCGTACTCAGCGGTTACTGTCCGGGGACAGCCGTCGCAGGGCTTGCAACGGGAAGGCTCGACGCCCTCGTCGTGATGGCGGGCATAGCCGCAGGCTCCCTCCTGTTCGCGGTCCTCTATCCATACGTGGAGGGGTTCTACTCCTCTTCAGCAATGGGGCTGGCGACGTGGCAGGGACTGCTCGGGGTGAACCACTGGATCGTGATAGCCGCACTCTCCGCGGCTGCAGCAGCGATGTTCTATTTCATGGAGCGGTTCGAAAGCAGGGACCGGTGAGGTCATCCATCCTTTGAGTTCATGAGGTCCCGCAGTTCCTTGCCGGTCCTGAAGTATACGACCCGCTTTCCGGGAACCTCGACGGCCTGTCCTGTCTTGGGGTTTCTCGCCTTCCGCGGATTGCGGGTCTTGATCCTGAAGTTGCCGAAGCCCCTCAGCTCCACCTTCTCTCCGCGGCTCAGGGCCTCGCTGAGTGTCTCGAAGAAGGTCTCGACGATTATCTCAGCCTGCTTGAGAGTAAAACCCTCCAGCCTCTCGGAGACCTTCTCTATGAGTTCAGACCTTGTCATAACCCCTCCTTGACCAGACTCGAGATATAAAACCCGGGCCCATCCTCGCAAGGCCCGGCCGGCTTCAGTAGTACATGAGATACTTAAGGCTGACGGTACCGAAGGCCTCCTTGAGCTCGTCCGGTATGCGGCTGTCGAGCAGGTCCAATATCGAAGACTTCTCCTTCTTCGATATCACGTTCGGCTCACCCTCGATCCCTCCAAGGCTTGCAGCCTCCATGATGGCGTCCTGTATGTTGCCGAGGGCGTCGACCAGGCCCACTTCCTTCGCCTGCCTTCCGGTGAAGATGCGCCCGTCCGCGATCTCCTTGACGCGCTTGTAGGGTATCCCCCTGCCTTCGGAGACGGCCCTTATGAACTGGTCGTGAACATCGTCGAGCACTCCCTGGAGTATGGCCCTCTCTTCCCTGCCCACCCCCCTGAAGACAGAGGCGAGGTCCTTGTGCTTGCCGCTCTTTATCACTTCGGTCTTTATACCGACCTTGTCCATGAGCCCCTTGAAGTTCGGTATCTCCATGATGACGCCTATGGAGCCTGTGACCGTGCCCGGGTTTGCATAGATCTTCGTCGCAGGCGCTGCAATGTAGTACCCGCCCGAGGCAGCCACCGAGCCCATCGAGACGACCACGGGCTTGGTCTCCTTCAGTTTTCCGACCTCTTCATATATCTCCTGAGACGGCGCGACCGCACCTCCGGGGCTGTCCACCCTCAACACAACCGCCTTCACGCTCGCGTCGTCCCTGTATTTCCGGAGTTCCTCGATCGTGCTCCGTGAAGAGACGATGGGGCCTTCGACCCTCACGAGGGCGACCTTCTCACCGATGGGCACGTTTCTGCCCACGAGGGTCACGATGAGGCTCAGCACCACGGTGGCCAGCAGCAGAATCGCCAGAACCAAACAGAGTCTCTTCATCTCCCACCCGCAAAGAGGACAGGGCCGCCATGAACGGTATCGAATGAGTGCCTAAACACCGGCCTCGTGCTTCAGCGTCTTCAGGCTGAGCCCTATCTTCCTGCCCTCGACATCCACCTTTATGATCCTGACCATTATCTCGTCACCCTCCTGGTAGAGTTCCTCGGGCTTCTTGCCCCCGGTCTCTATCTCGGACGAGTAAACCAGCCCTTCCACCTCTCCCTCGAGCTCCACGAAGATGCCGAACTCCGTATGCCGCAGGACCTTGCACTTGACCTCATCGCCGAGGTGAAACTTCGCCGGTATGGTCTCCAGCCACGGATCGGGTTCGAGCTGTTTCAGGCCTAACGCCATCCGCTCCTTCTCGGGCTCGAGGCTCAGGACGACAGCCTCGACCACCTGCCCCTTGCGCAGCACTTCAGAAGGATGCCGGATGTGTTTCGTCCAGGACATGTCGGAAATATGCAGCAGGGCGTCGACACCCTCGGGCAGGCCGATGAAGGCGCCGAAGTCCGTCAGGCTCCTCACCCTGCCGCTTATGCGCTGCCCGACCTCGTATCTCTGGGCAACGAGTTCCCAGGGTTTCGGCTTGAGTTGCTTTATGCCGAGCGAGACCCTCCTCTCCTTCAGGTCGACCCTCAGAATCTGCGCATCTACAACATCACCCACTTCCAAGTAGTTAGACGGGTGCTTGGGCCGTGGAGACCAGTCGATCTCCGAGACGTGAACCAGGCCCTCCACACCGTCCTCTATCTCCACGAACGCCCCGTAGTCGGTCAGGCTTACGACCTTGCCGCTGACCACTTTGCCAACGGGATACTTCTCCTCGATGTCGAGCCACGGGTCAGGCCTCTTCTGCTTGTATCCCAGCGTGACCTTCTCCGTGTCGGGAGCGAAATTGAGCACCACCACCTCGATCTCCTGGCCTATGCTGAAGACATCGGAAGGGTGCCTTATCCGGCCCCATGAAATGTCGGATATGTGGAGGAGGCCGTCTATGCCGCCGAGGTCCACAAAGACGCCGTAGTCGGTGATGTTCTTTACGACTCCCGGCATTATGCTGTCGGGCTTGAGGTTGGCGAGGGTCTTCTCCCTGAGCCGCGCCCTCTCCTCCTCGAGCAGTACCCGCCTGGAGACGATGACGTTCGTCAGCTTGCTGTTGAACTTGAGCACGCGGACTTCGACCGTCTGGCCTATGATGCTGTCAGGGTCCTTCAAGGGTTTGAGGTCTGCCTGGGAGCCTGGCATGAAGGCCCTCACCCCCTCGATGTCGACGTTGTAGCCGCCCTTTATGCGCTCCACCACCACACCCTCAACAGGGGTGCCGTCCTTCTGGGCCTCCTCGAGACGCTGCAACGTCCTGATCCTCCTCGCCTTCTCAGGCGATAGGATCACGAGGCCGTCGGAGTCGATCTTCGAAACATACACCTCTATCTCGGACCCCTCGCAGAGCCCTTCCCTCTCCCTTTCCGCAAACTCCTCTATGGATATGAAACCCTCGGACTTGTAACCGATATCGACCACCACACTGTCGGGCTTTATCGAGATGACCTTCCCCTTAAGGATGGTCCCCTCGACAATATCAGGAATTGTTCCGGAGTAAAGTTCGTCAAGTTCCTTGTTATGAGTCTCCATCAGCAAAATAACCTCCTCATATTATATCCTAAGATTCCCGACCCTTGGATGAAAACGCCACATCTCCAACGGCCTTTATTTTCTTCACTATGTCGCTTATTATCCAGTCCGGCGTTGAGGCGCCGGCGGTTATCCCGACCTTTTTCACCCCGTCGAACCACTCTGCGACGAGGTCGTCGGCTGTCTCGACATGGTATGTCCTCACCCCGCAGTCATTGCACAGCGTGACGAGCTGTTTGGTGTTCGCACTGTTTCTTCCGCCTACAACGAGCATGATGTCGACCCTCTTCGTCATCGCCTCGGTCTCTTTCAGCCTGAGGGCCGTTGAGTTGCATATGGTATTATATACTTTTACTTCCTTTACTGTCTGTATGACCCTGTCGAGCAGCCTCTTCAGGGCCTCGACAGGCTGTGTGGTCTGAACGACAATGCCTACACGCGAGTTGAGACTCGGGACATCCTCGGCATCCCTGACTACGACCGCGTTCTCCCCGGCGTAGCTCAGTATCCCCCTCACCTCGGGATGGTCCTTGTCGCCGAGGATCAGCACCTGATAGCCTTCGTCCCTGAGAAGTTTAGCATATCGCTGAGCCTTTTTTACAAACGGGCACGTGGCGTCTATGAGCTCCAGCTTCGCCTCCCTCAGGCTCTCGTAAAGCTCGGCCGTTATGCCGTGGGTCCGCACTATGAGAATGTCCACGTCCTCCGATACCCCCTCCAGCGGCTTTACTCCGGCCTGACAGAGCTTCTCGACGACCTGGGGGTTGTGGATTATCGGACCGAGTGTCGCAACCCGTTTCACGGACCTTTCGGCCGTCCTGAACGCCATGTCGACGGCCCTCTTGACGCCGAAACAGAAACCCGCTCCCTTTGCAATGTATATTTCCATGAGATTATTAAAGACTCCCTGCTAAGACCCCTCTTCGAGCCTCAGCGCCCTGATCCTCTCCATGATCTCTTCGGTTACGCGCTGCTGAAACCCCTTGCTCGTCTCCCTGCCCTCATACTCCATGGGGCGTCCGAACGTCACCCGTATCTTTGCGGGCCTCGGGAATCCCGCGCCTGCAGGCAAGGCCCTCTCTGTACCCTCGATCAACGCGGGCACGATCTTGGCCCGGCTCATGGCCGCAACCATCGCGATCCCCCTCTTGCCTCCTCCGACGTCTCCCTCGATGCTCCTCCTGCCCTCGGGAAACATCACGATCAGATCACCCCTCTTGAGCCTCCTCACCGCCTCTTTTATCGTGGAGGGTCTGGCCGCGTCCCTGTCAACGGGAATCGAGAAGCGCCTCACGAACCATCCGATTACGGGCACGTGGAAGAGGCTGCTCTTCGCCATGAAGACCGCCCTCCTCTTAATGCATACCCCTATGAGCGGAGGGTCGAGATGGCTCATGTGGTTTGCAGCGATTACAACTCCCCCCTCTGCAGGAATGTTCTCAGCCCCCCTCACCTCGAAACAGAACAGCAGCTTGTAGACTATCTTGAGTACGGCTCTCAATATCCAGTACATGATCCCGCGGCCTGCTTCTCTATGAACTCTAACATCTTCTTGATGGTATCTTCAATACCCATGGATGTGGTGTCCATGTAGACGGCGCCGGTTGGACACCTCAGGGGTGCGATGTCGCGCTGAGAATCCCTCTCGTCCCTCTGCTGGACGTCCCTCACGGCCTCCTCCATGGTGACGTTGATCCCCTTCCTCTGCAGCTGGAGATAGCGTCGCTTCGCCCTCTCCTGCAGAGAGGCGTCGAGGAAGAACTTCATCCACGCATCCGGAAAGACGACGGTCCCCATGTCCCTGCCCTCGACGACCGTGTCGCACCTCTCCGCATGGGCCCGCTGGATCGAGAGAAGGAATTCCCTCACGGGCCTCCTTGCAGAGAAGACAGACGAGTAGTGTCCGATCTCCGGAGTCCTTACGGCCTCTGAGACATCCTCTCCGTCAACATACACCCTGCCTCCGGAGAAGCCGATATTCAGTTCCCTGAGGAGTTCCTCTATGGTCTCGTCGCTGACATCCTCTCCGACCCCACGGCGCCTGAGGTAGAGGGCGACCGCCCTGTATAGGGCGCCGGTGTCGAGGTACTCGAAACCGAGCCTCTCTGCGAGCAGCCTGGCGACGGTGCTCTTGCCGGCCCCTGACGGGCCGTCGATGGTTATGATCCGGTTCCTGCTCATCTGAAATTACTACGGACGGTCCTTTCCACCACATCGAACATCCGCGGAGCCTCCAGGGCCCGCGCGCATGGTCCGTTTCGTGAGCTCCAGCATCCGCTCATAGAAGCCCGGAAACGATATATCGACTGCCGAGACACCACGAACCGTGGTCTCTCCCTCTGCCGCGAGTGCAGCCACCGAGAGGGCCATCGCCACGCGGTGGTCGTCGTGAGCATCGAGGAGCGCACCCGAGAGGTCCACCGGACCGCTGATCTCCACTCCGTCGGGATGCTCGGTCACCTCGGCCCCCATCCTTCTCAGTTCCGCGGCCATGGCCGCGATCCTGTCGGATTCCTTCACCCTGAGTTCCGCCGCCCCCCTGACGGTCGTCGTCCCCTCGGCCCTGCAGGCGAGCACGCACAGGACCGGGAACTCGTCGATCATGGCGGGGACCTCCTCGGGCGATATCTCTGCAGCGGCAAGCCTGCCGGTGTACCTGCAGAGGATGTCGCCGACCGGTTCTCCGGAGACATCCCTCTCGTTCAAGACCTCGACATCAGCCCCCATCCTCCTCATCACCCCGAGCAGGCCGGTACGCGTCGGATTTATGCCCACGTTCCTTATCATTATCTCTGACCCCTCCACGACCGCAGCCGCAGCCATGAAGAAGGCCGCCGAGGAGAAGTCGCCCGGTATGGTGACCTCAAGGGGCCTGAGTTCGCCTCCTCCCTCGACCCGCACGTTCAGGCCCTCGACCCTGACGGAGGCACCCATGGCAGGCAGCATCCTCTCGGTATGATCCCTCGACTTGCCCGGCTCTCTAAGGACCGTCTCGCCCGAGGCATACAGGGCGGCGAGTATGACGGCCGACTTCACCTGCGCAGAGGCGACGGGACTCCTGTAGTCGATGCCCTCAAGCCCCCCGCCCTTAACGGCCAGCGGGGCGAGCGTACCTTCGGCACGCGCATACAGCGTCGCCCCCATCATGCCGAGAGGCTCTATGACGCGGTTCATCGGCCTCCGCCTCAGGGAGTCGTCACCTGTAAGCACCGAGAAGAAGGGCTGCCCGGACAGAAGGCCGGCAAGCATCCTCATGGTCGTACCGGAATTGCCGCAGTCGATGACATCCTCCGGCTCCTTCAGACCGTGAAGCCCCTCTCCGTAGACCTCCACCGCATCTCCCGAATCCCTCACCTCTATGCCGAGCGCCCTGACCGCACCAAGGGTCCTGAGCGGATCGTCGGCCCTCAGGAGGTTGCGTATGATGCTCCTCCCGCTCGCAATGGATGCGAATATGAGAGCCCTGTGCGAGATGGACTTGTCCGGAGGCGGTGTCACCTCTCCCCTGAGAGGCCCTGACCTTGAAAGTTTGATGCTGTCGGTCATCTACTTGTTCTCATCGCTGATTTGACGGCGCCTTGCGTCGTTGTGATTTCTATAGTTGAGAGCCTACAGGAGCCGGCTCCTGAGACTCCTGGCCTTCTCGAAGAGCATCTCCAGTTCATCGGTCTCTCCCTCCTTCAGGGCATCAACCATCTCGGCGAGACTCTGCTGGAACCTCTGAACGAGGTCGAGCAGGTTCTCCTTGTTCTTGAAGCAGATGTCCCTCCAGAGCTCCGGCGAACTGAGCGCCACCCTCGTGGTGTCCTTGAACCCCTTTCCCGCGTAGTGGACATATTCGGGGTTTACGTCACCCACTGTATTGACGAGGGCATAGGCTATGAGATGCGGAAGGTGGCTGACGAGGGCGAATACCAGGTCGTGCTCCTCGGGCGAGAGGAGACAGACCTCGGCCCCGAGCGCGCTCCAGAGTGCCGAAACCTTTCTGACCGCATCCTCCGGTGTGCGCTCCGTTGGGGTCACTATGCACTTCGCCCCTGCAAAGAGGTCCGCGGAGGCGGCGTCGATACCGGAGCGGTCGGACCCGGCGATCGGATGTCCGCCGACGAAGACGACGCCGTCAGGCATCAGGGCCTCGATCTCCCGTGCAAGCCCGCCCTTGACGCTTCCGACGTCCGTCACTATCGCCCCCCTCTTGAAAGATGGCCTCGCCTCCTCGATTACATCCTTGAAACAGCCGACAGGGGTGGCGAGCACCACGAGGTCCGCCCCTTTCACCACCTCGGAACGGTCGAGGCTGTACGAGTCGATCACGCCGTACCGCAGCGCCTTCTTGAGGCTCTCCTCGTTCCTGCCGGTGCCGCTGACCTCTTCTGCAATGCCGTATTTCTTGAGTGCAAGCGCGAGAGACGCCCCGATTAGGCCGACCCCGATCACGGCAACCCTGTCGAACCTGATCATCCCGGGATCCTCAGACTTCCCTGCCCATCGCCTTGGCAACGAGTCGTATCTCTTCCATCAGCTGCTTGAAGACGTCCGGCCTCAGTGACTGCTCGCCGTCGGACAGGGCCTCTTCGGGATTGGTGTGCACCTCTATCACGAGGCCGTCGGCCCCGGCGGCCACAGCGGCCCTCGCCATAGGGATGACGAGACCCCACTTGCCCACGCCGTGGCTGGGGTCCACGATGACCGGCAGGTGCGTGAGGTGTTTCAACACAGGCACGGCCGAAAGGTCGAGCGTGTTCCTCGTGGCCGTCTCAAACGTCCTGATGCCGCGCTCACAGAGGATGACGTCGAGGTTCCCGCGCGACATTATATACTCCGCCGCCATCAGCCACTCCTTGATCGTAGCCGAGAGACCCCGCTTCAGGAGCACCGGCTTCTTTATCTCACCCACCTCGAGGAGGAGCCTGAAGTTCTGCATGTTCCTCGCGCCGATCTGTATTATGTCCGAGTACTCGGCCACGACCTCTATGTCCCGGGGGTCCATCAGCTCGGTCACAACGGGCAGGCCCGTGACCTCCCTCGCCTCGGCGAGAATCTGCAGGCCCTCCTCGCCGAGGCCCTGGAACGTATACGGCGAGGTCCTCGGCTTGTAGGCCCCGCCGCGTATAAAGGTCGCCCCGCCGTCTTTCACGTGCTTGGCTATGTTGACGAAGATCGTCCTGTTCTCTACGGCGCAGGGGCCGGCCATGACATGAATCCTGTTGCCGCCTATTATATTGCCCCCGACGTCGATAAGCGTGTCTTCCTTCCTGAAGTCCCTGCTTGCAAGCTTGTAGGGCTTCAGTATCCTCATCACGGTCTCGACACACTCGATCGCCCTTATCGCGTTCTCCTCATCCTCGGAGACCCTCGACGTATCGCCGATCACGCCTATGATCGTCCTCTCCGTGCCGCTGGATATGTTGGCCCTGAGCCCCTTTCCTGCAAGCTTCTTCGTGATGTGCCTTATATCTTCCTCAGTGGCAGAAGGTTTCAACACGATGATGTCCATAAAGTCCTCCTTTCCCTCTTCTATCATCAATCTTTTTCTCGTCCCGGCAAAGACAACATGACCGCTGGACGGACCGTTACAGGTCCAGGCCGCCCTGCATCACCCTCTGCAGCGCCTCCACGAGGAGCCGGTTCTCCTCCGGAAGGCCTATGGTGATCCTCACGGCATCGGTCCCCACCGGCCGTATGATAACCCCTTCCTCGAGCAGCCGCCCGTACAGCTCCGATGCAACGGGGCGGCCGAGCATCACATATACGAAGTTGGCCTCAGTGGCGAGGAACCCGATGCCCAGCCTCTGCAGCTCCGCGTAGAGATACTCCTTGCCCTCCTCGTTCAGGGAGACCGACCTCTCGACATGAGCGTCGTCGCCGAGGGCGGCGATGGCCGCGGCCTGAGCGACACTGCTGACATTGAAGGGCTCCCGCACCTTCTCCATCTCCCGGATGATCTCCCTGTTCGAGATACCGTACCCTATTCTCAGGCCTGCGAGGCCGTAGACCTTCGAGAATGTCCTGAGTATCAGGATGTCCCTCCCAGCCCTCAGGTACTCCATTGTGTCGGGGTATCCGCCGTCCTGTACGTATTCCCTGTAGGCCTCGTCAACGACCACGAGGACACCGTCGGGGACCCTCTGCATGAAGTCGTCGAACTCGCCGGCGCTATTGATGGTGCCGGTCGGGTTGTTGGGGTTCGCAACGAAGACGACCCTCGTCCGCTCCGTGATCTCATCGGCCATGGCCCGGAGGTCGTGCCTCCACTCCTTGAGCGGCACCTGTATGCCCCTTGCACCAACCGACTGAACGGCCAGTGGATAGACCACAAAGGACGGCGTCCCCATGACCGCCTCATCCCCGGCGCACATGAAGGTCCTGACCGCTATGTCTATGATCTCGTTGGAGCCGTTGCCCGTGATGAGGCACTCCTGATCGACATTGAGCTTCTCCGACAACGCGTTCTTCAGGTAGAAGCCGCTGCCGTCAGGGTAGCGGTTGACACCGCCTGCCGCACTGCGTACGGCCTCGACAGCCATCGGCGACGGCCCGAGGGGGTTCTCGTTGGATGCAAGCTTGACCGCATCCCCTATGCCGAGTTCCCGCCGGAGTTCCTCCACCGGCTTGCCGGGTACATACGGCGCAATCGAGCGTATGTACTCAGGAGGCCTGATCATGCCCGGATGTTTATCTCGTTCCTCTCGGTACGCGGATAGGAGCCGAGGACCTTGAGGAAGAGGCAGTCCTCCTCTATCTCCTTCAGCGCCTTCCTCACCTTCTTGTCGTCCACGTGTCCGTCCATATCGATGAAGAATATGTACTCCCACGCCTTTCTCCTCGACGGGCGGGACTCGATCTTCGTCAGGTTTATCTTCGCCTTCTTGAAAGGCGCGAGCACCTCGTAGAGCGCCCCGGGCCTGTCCTTGATCGAGAGCATCACCGAGGTCTTGTCCTTCCCTGTAGGCGGTGGAAACTCCCTCGATACCACGAGGAACCTCGTGTAGTTGTTCTTGTTGTCCTCGATGTGCCTCTCTACGAACGAGAGGTCGTATATCTTTGCAGCCAGCTCGCTCGCAATGGCGGCACCTTCTTCGTCCTTCGAGGCGAGCTCGGCGGCCTTTGCAGTGCTCGTCGCGTCGATGATTGTGACGTTAGGCAGGTTCTTCTCGATCCACCGCCTGCACTGCGCTATGGCCTGCGGATGGGAGTATATCTTCCTGATCCTCCCTATGTCTCCGGATATCGATAGCAGGTTGTGGTTTATCTCGAGCATTATCTCCGCGGCAATCTTGAGGTCGAAATCCATGAACATGTCCAGCGTGTAGCTGATGACCCCCTCATTGGAGTTCTCGATGGGAACGACTCCGTAGTCGGCCTTGCCCTCCTGCACGACCTCGAACACGTCCTTTATGCTCTCAACAGGGATGAACCGGGCCGACGACCCGAAGTGCCTCAGCGCGGCAAGGTGCGTGAAGGTGGCCAGCGGGCCCAGACACGCCACCTTCAGGGGTTCCTCGAGCGAGAGTGAGGCCGAGAGTATCTCCCTGAATATCACCCTGAGGGCGTCATTTGGAAAAGGGCCGGGATTCTTGCTCTGGAGGCGGTCGAGTATCTTCCTCTCCCTCTCGGGCGAGTAGAAACCCTGCTTGGTGTCCCTCTTCACAGCGGCCACATCGAGGACCACCTTCGCCCTCTTGTTCAAGAGTGTCAAAATCTCATCATCTATGGTGTCGATGGTCTTTCTCAGTCTTTCAAGCCTGTCCATCCGATGCTCCCTGTCTCGACCCGTGATAACTGCTGATTAGGCGGGATAGATTCTGACTCTAACAGATTTTCCCGTATTTTTTCAAGCAATCGGCCCGCTTTGGGGCGTATTCGGTGCGGGCACCGGCCGGAAGGCGCCCCCTCCGTCCAAACTCTTGACGATCAGTATTGCGGTCCCGAGGGAATTAAAGTTGGGAACCTCCTGTCCGATAAGACTGGTAAGGTTCAAAACGACATCTTTCAAGGAGGCAACCCGTGCTGAGTCCGGAGTTGATACTTAAGGAGTGCACTTTGCCGGCAATGCCCCACGTCGCGGCAAAGATATTGAGGCTTGCAAACGACCCTGGGACGAGGATGGACGATCTCCAGAGCGCCATATTCGCCGACCCCGCCCTGACCTCGCGCATACTGATGATTGCGAACTCTGCATACTACGGCCTCCGTCGCAAAGTTGACACCCTGTCGGACGCGCTCTTCATACTCGGCATGGAGGCTGTCAAGAACCTCTCCATTGCAGTCGCAACCAAGGAGATATACAACGTCCACGGCATAATCGAGCAGAAGCTGTGGGAACACGCCATAGGCGTCTCCATAGCGGCCGGGCTCGTCGGGGGCAAACAGCGTGCCTTCAAGGTGCCTGCAGAGGAATGCATTGTGGCAGGACTCTTGCATGACATAGGCAAGGCAGTGATGAACCAGAGTCAGCCACAGAGGTATGCAATGGTTGTAGAGAAGGTATATGACGAGCGCACGCCTTTCTATGCCGCGGAGTTCGACATGTTCGGCTTTACGCACTCCGAGGTCGGCGCACTGCTCTTCAAGGAGTGGGGCCTGCCGCAGGAACTGATAGAGATGGTGCAGCACCACAACAGATGTCACGAAATTGACGCACCAGGCGAGGCGGAAGCCCTCTGCAAGGTCGTGAGCTTCGCCGACTGTCTCTGCCTGAGGCTCGGTGTCGGCTACAGGGGACCGATGCCCGAGCTCTGCCCGGACGACTCCGCGAAGAAGGACGCCCTCGGGTTGACTCCCGAAGACGTCGAAGAGATAACAGAGAGCTTCAAGAAGAGATACATAGAGGAAAAACTCTCTTTCATGGCTTGAGCGATGCCGGTTGAAGGGATAAATAAGGTGAACGAACCGCTCGTGGTGAAGGAGCGTCCGGATATCGCCTCAGGCAAGGACGAAGAGAGGAACAGGAAGGCCAGGAAGAAGAAGCACAAGGCTGGGGACAAGGACAGGAAGAGGAAAGGCCTCGTGGACATAATGGCTTAGCAACCGGTCACCGGCAGACCCAGGAGGTAAGAAATGATCAAAGGAATTCTCAAGCAACGGAAAAACGGTGGAAGGCCGAAGGAAGCGGACAGGCTGCTTCAGCTCGAACTGTCTGAGATCGAGGAGTTGTCGGCCCTGTTAATGAGCCGCGTGGACAAGAGGGTACGTGCGCTGAGCGAGATCGAGCAGCGGCTGGACGAGAAGATCGCGACCATGGAGAGCCTGCTCGTCCAGGCCGAAAGCATCCTGCATGAACCGGCGAGCACAATCGACCACCGCTACAAGGAGGTCATACTCCTCTCCCGCAAGGGACTGAAGATCGACGAGATCGCGAGCCTGCTCGACATTCCCGGCGGTGAGGTCGAGTTCATAATCAACATGAACGCCTGAGGAGGAACTTTTTTCCTCCTCAGGACAAAAAATTGCCGCAGCCGCTCACCCGCCGCCGACCGTCCCCACCCCGTGCCTCACCAGGCAGCAACCGCCAGAGACAGCCTGCGGCAGCCCCTCCGGCGGCCGCAACCCGTTGAAAACACTCCATATCCTCCTCAGGCAGAACGCGCATGAGAGTGAGGATGCGTGCACGGTCACCCCGCCGAAGCCACCGGTAGGTCCACACTGGCACAACCCTTGCTTGAACATGCAATGTCATGTACAAGGGCATATACATAGCAGCGTCAGGGGCCGTCCTAAAGGAAGCCGAACTCGCGCTCACCGCCCGCAACATAGCGAACGCATCGACACCCGGATACAAGAAGGAGAGGACTTCCTTCAGCTCCTACCTGCTGCCGGCCGTCCGGAGTGTCTCAGGCCCGGAGCGGATCATGGTCGACAGGGCCGAGACCATAACCGACTTTTCGCCGGGCCGATTCATCGAGACCGGCAACCCGCTCGACATCGCCATCGAGGGTGACGGCTTCTT
Organism: Nitrospirota bacterium; assembly: GCA_011051565.1. Taxonomy (GTDB): domain Bacteria; phylum Nitrospirota; class Thermodesulfovibrionia; order Thermodesulfovibrionales; family JdFR-85; genus BMS3Bbin07. Next base: position 13,894 of record DRKX01000095.1, read on the forward strand.
CGCGCTCGAGGGCGGCAGATACACGAGGAGGGGCGAGTTCAGGCTCGACGGTGACGGCTACCTCGTCAACACCGAGGGGCTGAAGGTCGTCGGAGCCGACGGCGCCGCAATCCAGCTCCCGCCGGGAAAGGTCGACATCGGGCCCGGAGGTGAGATCAGCGTAAACGGCGTCCCGGCCGGAAGGCTCAAGCTCGTCGACTTTGCAAGGCCCTACCGGCTGTCGAAGGCGGGCGACGCCACATATACCGCGCCGGCTGACGCGAGGCCCGCGGCTGCATCCGCCAGGGTCCTGCCCGGCGTGATCGAGGACTCCAACGTGAACGTGATCAAGGAGATGGTCGGGATGATCAGGACGACCAGGGAGTTCGAGACTTACCAGAAGATGATACAGGCCTTTGACTCGGCGTCGTCAAAGGCACTGAACGAGATAGGGAGGATATAGTCATGACAAGATCGTGTAGTCATACCGGCGGAACCCGGAATGGTGTGCGAGACATCACGGGGAGGATACAGCCATGATAAGATCGCTCTTCATAGCAGCAACGGGCATGGAGGCGCAGAAACTCAACATCGATGTCATAGCAAACAACCTTGCAAACGTCAACACCACGGGTTACAAGCGGAGCAGGGCAGACTTTCAGGAGCTCATGTACGAGGAGATCAAGACCCCTGGAGCAGCATCAGCCGAGGGCGTACAACTGCCCTCCGGCATACAGCTCGGGCTCGGCGTGAGGCCGGTGGCGGTCCAGAAGGTCTTCGAGCAGGGCGACTTCACTCCCACGGGCAATCCCCTCGACATGGTGATCGAGGGAGACGGGTTCTTCCAGGTCATAAAGCCCGACGGTGAGATCGCCTATACGAGGGCCGGTGCCTTCAAGCTCGACAGCGAGGGCAGGATAGTGACCTCCGACGGATATCCCATCGAGCCGGAGATAACCATCCCCTCCGACACGCTCGAGATCACGATCGGCTCCGACGGAAGGATCAGCGTGACGCAGCCCGGCAGCACCACACCCACCGAGATAGGCCAGATCGAGATCGCGAGGTTCTCAAATCCCGGCGGCCTGAGCTCTATCGGGAAGAACCTCTTCGAAGAGACCGCGTCTTCAGGCGTGCCGACCACTGGCACTCCCGGCACCGAGGGGCTTGGGACCATACAGCAGGGCTTCATCGAGCTGAGCAACGTCAACATAGTCGACGAGATGGTCCAGATGATCGTGAGCCAGAGGGCATACGAGATCAACTCAAAGGCGGTTCAGGCCGCCGACGACATGCTGCAGATAGCGAACAACCTGAGGAGGTAAGGCGACAATCATGACGGCAATCGTGTTGGCACTGGCGCTCGTCTCGGCATGGACCCCTGAGGCCGCCATCCGTGACTACCTCGTCCAGAGCTATCCATGGCCCGAGATCGAGGTGAAGCAGGTCGTGGCAGAGGCCGGACTGCCGAAGAGCAGGCCGGTCGAGGTCTTGACCGAGAGGGGCCCCCTCGGCAGGGCGTCCTTCATCCTCAGGTTTGCAGGCGAGAGGGAAGTGCGCGTCAGGGCCTACGTAACGGCGAGGGACCGGGTCGTGAGGACCAAGCGCCCCCTCTACAGGGGGACGGTCATACGGAGCACCGATGTCTACACGGCGATGATGGACGTAAGGCGGATACCGAAGGGTGCGATCTCCGACCCGAAGAGCGTCACCGGGATGGTCCTGAAGAGGTCACTCCCTGCCGACACCACCTTGACGGAGGCGATGGCTCGAGAGAAGCCCCTCATAAGGAAGGGACAGCGCATAACCATCATGTACGAGACACCCTCCCTCAGGGTGACCGCCCCGGGCGTGGCGAGGGAGGACGGCTATCCCGAGCGTGAGATATCGGTAATGAACCTGACTTCGAGGAAGACGATAACCGGAATAGTGGATGAAAGGGGGATTGTAAGTGTTCGGCCCTGATGCGAAGACAAGATCGGTGGCACGGGCATTGATCGGAGCGGCGCTGCTGCTGTCGCTCGGGTGTGCATCCACCAGGACGCTGCCGCCGCCGTCGCCGAGCTACATACCCGAGCCGTCTGCCTCGCGGAGCGACGGAGGATACGCCGGCCCGGGCTCGATCTACCAGGAGAGGGCGAGCCTGTTCGAGGACAGGAGGGCGCGGAGGCTCAACGACCTCGTGACCGTGCTGATCGTCGAGAGCGTGTCGGGCAGCAAGAAGGCCGAGACAAAGACGACCAAGGACTCCACCGTGGACGCGGGCATAGACGCGCTCTTCGGCGCACCACTGAACATGAACCTGAACAACCTCTACGGAAGGGGAAACACCTTCTCTCCGTCTATCGGGAGCACCTTCACCAACGATTTCGAGGGCACCGGCGAGACCACGCGGGAGGGGTCCCTGAAGGGGACGATCACTGCGAGGGTCGTAGAGGTGCTTCCCAACGGGAATCTCGTCATAGAGTCGCGGAAGGAAGTGACGCTGAACTATGAAAAACAGGTACTTGTGCTGAAAGGCATAATCAGGCCCGACGACATATCTACGAACAACACCATATACAGCACGAAGGTTGCCGATGCGAGGATATTCCTCGTGGGAGACGGGGTCATAGACAGCAAGCAGGTCTCCGGATGGCTCGGCAGCATAGTGGACAGGATATGGCCGTTCTGAACATCATGATCGAGACGGGGTGCATGAGATGAAGGAGAAATGGTCTGCAGCCGCCGTAGTCTTTCTCGTCCTCCTGCTCGTACTGCCGGTACAGGCGGTCGATGCCGAAAGGATAAAGGACATCGCGTCCATTGAAGGGGTGAGGGAGAACCAGCTCGTCGGCTATGGACTCGTGGTCGGACTGAACGGCACGGGGGACAAAGGCCGTGCCACCATGCAGAGCATCGCGAACATGCTGGCACGGATGGGCCTCACCGTGATCAACCCGCGTGACATAAAGGCGAAGAACACGGCAACCGTGATGGTCACAGCGACCCTGCCGCCGTTTCCGAGGTCCGGCAACAGGGTGGATGCACTCGTCTCCGCCATTGCCGACGCCAAGGACATACAGGGTGGAACCCTCCTGATGACACCGCTGAAGGGACCGGACGGCAAGGTCTACGCCCTTGCGCAGGGGCCCGTATCGATAGGTGGGTTTGCAGCGGGCAGCGGCGGCTCGGGCGTGCAGAAGAATCACCCCACGGTGGGTAGGGTCCCGAACGGCGTCATCATCGAGCGGGAGATTCCCCTGTCACTGAACTCGCTCTCGGAGGTGAGGATACTGCTCCACAACCCGGACTTCACAGTGGCGTCGAACGTCACGAGGGAGATAAACAGGGCCCTAAAGAACGGTTATGCCGAGGCCATCGATCCCTCGACGGTAACCCTGAAGGTCCCGGAGACCTACAGGGGAAGAGTAGTCGAGCTAATGAGGTTCGTCGAGAACATAGACGTCGCCGTCGACACCCCGGCGAAGATAGTGATCAACGAGAGGACCGGCACCGTGGTGATCGGCGAGAACGTCAGGATATCTCCCGTCGCGATCGCCCACGGTGGGCTCACGATCGAGATCACCACCGAGTACCAGGTCTCACAGCCGCCCTCCTTCTCGCCGGGAGGGACCGTAGTCGTCCCGTCGACCGACGTAAGAACCCGCGAAGAGAAGGCCCACCTGATACAGGTCGCAGGGGCCTCGCTCGGAGAGGTCGTCAGGGCGCTCAACGCCATGGGTGTCACGCCGCGCGACCTGATAGCCATTCTCCAGGCACTCAAGGCCTCGGGCGCCCTAAGGGCGGAACTGGAGATCATATGACGATCGATGCATCCATCCTCTCGGTATACGGTCCAGGACTCCGGACTCCCGGCAAGTCCGGCGGAGACAGGCCCCCGGAGGCCGAACTCGAACGTGCGGCAAAGGACTTCGAGTCCCTCTTCATATACGAACTCCTGAAGGGCATGCGGAGCATAAGCGGCAAGGGGCTCTTTCAGGGAGGACTCTCGGGCGACGTCTTCCAGACGATCTTCGACATGGAGCTCTCGAAGCGCCTTGCCGAAAGAGGCACGGGGATATCCGAAATGCTCGTGAAAACATTAAAGGAGCGTGAAGATTAAAGTTTTTTCCGCCTCCGGACGATACGGTATAATACAGCAGCAGTATGATCCACAGCACATCCGTACAAGGAGGTCTTGATGAAAATCTACGGTGGAAAGCCTGCCGAGGGACAGGATGTTTATCTCGGGGTTCAGAAGGCGCAAGGCAAGGATGCCACCGGAAGAGGCCAGCAGTCGCAGGGCAGCAGGACGGTAGCCGACCGTGTCGAGGTTTCCGGCAAGGCGAAGGAGATCAACGAGATTAAGGCCGAGATCCAGAAACTCCCGGAGGTGAGGACCGACAAGATAGAGGCTGTCAGGCAGGCCATCGAGACCGGCACCTACACGGTGGACCCTGCAAGGGTCCTGACCAAGATGTTAGAGGAGATATGAGGAACTCGGAACAGATACTGAAGATACTCGATGAGCAGGTCAGGAGCTACTCCCGGCTCTACGAGCTGCTGAAGGGGGAGAAGGAGGCGATCGTCTCTTTCGACCCACCGTCGGTCGAGGCCCTTGCCAAGGAGAAGGACAGTCTCGTGCTGCAGCTCAGACTCCTCGAGGAGGAGAGGAAGAGGCTCGTCGACGCTTTCTTCGGCGACGAGAAGGGCGGGCGGAGCATCTCCGACCTCCATGCCGTCACAGGAGACAAGCGGTTCCTCGAACTGAGGTCACGGCTCCTCAGCCTCCTGCAGGGGATCGGGGAGCTCAACGAGTTGAACCGCCTGCTCATAGAGCGGGCATCTCTTCACCTCAGGGCCTCGTCGGCCTTCTTCCAGTCCATCGGCATGGACACCGCCTCTCCTTCACACGCCGTGTCAAGGGAGGCATGATGGCCGAATCCCCGAGGACCTCTGAGGAGGCGACCGTCTGATGGCGATATTCGGAATCTTCGACATAGGGAGGTCCGCGATACTCGCAAGCAGGACAGCCCTCGACGTGACGGCAAACAACATCGCCAACGTCAACACACCGGGCTTCTCCCGCAAGGAGGCCGTCTTCGACATACCGACGCCGGAGAGGACACGCGGCGGATTCATCGGGCGCGGGGTCACGGTCAGCACCGTAAGGCGCCACTACGACAAGCTCCTCCAGGAGCAGGTCCTCGTCCAGGAGCAGAATCTCGCCAGGGCCAACATTCTCGGCGACGTGTTCAGGCAGGTCGAGGAGGTCTTCAACGAACAGCAGTACCCGAAGTTCTCTGATTCATTCAATGCTTACATAAACGCCTGGCAGGACGTTGCGGACAATCCCGAGTCCCTGCCGCAGCGCTCCGTCCTCCTGCAGAGGGCGAAGGGCTTGATTTCAACGGCAAAGGAGATGGAACGCTCCCTGAAAGAGACGGTGAAGTTTGCGGACATACAGATAGAGGACTCGATCGACAAGATAAACACCATCACCCGCGAGATCGCGACCCTCAACGGGATGATAACCAAGGTGGAGGCAGGCTCATCCTACGAGGCGAGCGACCTGAGGGACAAGCGGGACAACCTGATGCGGCAGCTCAGCGGACTGATCGGGTTCAACTCCTTCGAGGATGACGTAGGACGGGTCACCATAATCGTCGGGAACAAGACCCTCGTTGAGACCGAGAACTCTTTCGACCTCTCCGCGGTCAAAAACTTCGACGGCACCATCGACATAACGGCCGGCAACGAGCGGTTCAACGACTACATAACGAGGGGCGCACTCTCGGGCCTCCTTGCATCGAGACAGGAGGTCCAGGAAAAACCCCTCAAGGACCTGAGGAGGCTCATCGCCTCGATCGTCAAGGAGACGAACCTGCAGCATCGCCAGGGATACGACCTCGAGGGGACGACCGGCAACGACTTCTTCTCCCCCCTCCAACTCTTCACCTTGGACTACTCCGGCGGCGCATCCGTTACATCGAAAAGCATCACCGACCCGGCCCAGCTCACGCTCGACGAATACGAGATAAGGTTCAGCGATCCGTCGACCTACAGCGTGGTCGACGTCACGACGAACACGACCGTGATCGCCTCTGCCGCATACACATCCGGCAGCCCCATATCGTTCGACGGCATCGAGGTGGTGGTGGCTGACGACGGCGGAGGCCCCCAGGCAGGCGACAGGTTCTTCATAAGCCCGATCGAGCGTTCCATCGACAACTTCGGCCTCAACGTCTCGGCAGCCGAAGAGGTGGCTGCTTCGGCCTCGGATTCCACCCTGCCCGGTGACAACAGGAATGCACTCGCACTGCTCGACGTCTATCAGGGAAACGTCACCGACCTGGGAAACAGCTTCAACGGTTACTACAGCACTATAATAGCCCTTACGGGCACCATGAGCAGCACTGCGCAGGACAGCGCAGACTTCGAACAGAGCCTGCTGAACGAGCTGAACCAGAGGAGGGAAGCCGTCTCCGGCGTGAACCTCGATGAGGAGGCGGCGAACCTCATAAGGTTCCAGAAGGCTTTCGAGGCAGGGGCGAAACTGATAAAGATCACGGACGAGATGCTGGAGGTGATACTCAACCTATGAGGATATCGAGTTTCACGATATACGACAGGCTGACGAGGGCGCTGCAGGAGAACCTCCGGAGGCAGTACGAGGCACATGAGTCACTCGCCACGGGCAAGAAGATAAACCGTCCCTCGCAGGACGTTGCAGGCGCATCGAGGGTGCTCGACTACAGGGTCAGCATAAACGAGAACCGGCAGAACATCAGAAGCATAGACGATGCCACGTCTTATCTCGAGATCACCGAAGGAATACTCGGAGACGCCGGCGAAACCCTCACAAGGCTGAAGGAACTCTCCCTCACCGCCCTGAACGGCAGCACGAACAAAGAAGGCAGAGCCGCGATAGCAAAGGAGGTGAAGGAGCTGAAGGGCCAGCTCTTGAGCCTCGGAAACTCCTCGTTCCAGGGCAAGTATATCTTCAGCGGTCTCCTGACGGACCGCCAGGCCTTCGATCCCGTCACCTATGACTACCAGGGCGACGAGAACCACATGGAGGTGAAGGTCGGCCCTGACACAAGGGTCGAGAAGAACCTCACGGGAAACGAGACGTTCGCCTACGTACAGCCGTCCCACGAGGTGGTCGCCATCGATGACGGTGCAAGGTACATACACTATATCCCGGGACAGGCCATAGACGCGACATACCCGAGCAGCAGGGTGGTGGTGGCGATAGCCTCCACCGACGACCCCTCGGCCGTTGAGGCCGATCTTCAGGCCGGACCACCCTATACCACGGTGGAGGACACGTTCTACTTCGACAACATGATCCAGATGACCGACGAACTCCAGCAGGCCCTCGAGAACGACGATACCACGAGGGTGCGGGCGCTTCTGGTGCCGATCGACGACTCCGGCGCACAGCTCACAGATGCAAGGGCGGAACTGGGCGCACGGGTGAACTTCATCGAGACCGAGCGCGGGAGGCTCGACAATGCCGTCCTCAGCCTGAAGACCCTGCTGTCGGAGACCGAGGATGCAGACCTCGCAGAGGTGATCTCCGAGGTCTCGAAGAACGAAGTGGCGCTGCAGTCGCTAAGGAGTACGGGGGCGAAGATTCTGAATCAATCCCTGCTGGATTTCCTCCGATGACGGAGCAGGACCAAACAAAGTCCCTTTGAGGCAACAGGAGGCAGGATGCTGGTATTGACAAGGAAGTCAGGCGAGTCGATCCGTATCGGAGACGACATAATCATACGTGTCGTTGAGATAAAGGGCAACCAGGTGCGGCTCGGCATCGAGGCGTCGAAGCAGCTCAGGATCTACAGGGAGGAGCTGTACGAGAAAATCTCGAAGGAGAACAGGCTCTCTGCAATGGCAGGACTGGACACCTTCGGCAGACTCAAGGAGGTCTTCAGAAAACCGTGATCACTTTTCCGACTACAAGGTTCGGCAGTCTGCAGGTACGGGAAGAGCAGATCATACACTTTCCGAACGGGCTCTTCGGCTTTCCCGACCTCAAGAGGTATATCCTCCTGGATCACAAAGACACGGAGATCAAGTGGTTGCAGGCCGTCGACGACGCCGACGTCGCATTCATCGTCATCAACCCGTTCCTGATAAACCCTTCCTACCAGTTCGACATTCCCGACGCGGGGAAAGAACTGATCGGCCTCGAGGACATAAACGACCTTGCGGTGCTCGTGATAGTCAGGGTCGAGAACAACACCCTCCTGGCGAATTTCCACGGTCCGATCATCCTGAACTCCGCCACCAGGCTGGGAGCACAGCTCGTTGTTGAAAGTCCCAGCGTTTATGCTTATAATATTGAGACATCATCGTTGCAGAAGTGACAGGCCATGGATGGGAGGCCCGGGGAGGATGGGGCGCCTGCATGAAGACGCCCTCTGAGCTGAATAAGACAGCTCCAGGACGAAGGGCTGCAGCGGGCCGGGAGAGAAAACGCAACCGCTAAGACGCACTTCGGGGGGATTCAAGGCAAGACGGATGACACCCGTGCGGCTGAAAGGAGCACGTGAGAGATGTCCGATATCGTAGGCATCATAGTGGGCGGGGGACCGGCCCCCGGAATCAACGGTGTAATCAGTGCAGCCACCATCGAGGCCATAAATTCGGGGCTTCAGGTGGTCGGCATCAGGAACGGCTTCAGGAGCCTCTTCACCGAGGACCTCAACGCCGCCATACCACTCGACATCGAATCCGTCTCGAGAATCCACATCGAGGGCGGCTCCATACTGCGCACTTCGAGGGACTACCCGGGACGATTGAAGGACGGTCTGAAGGCGATGATGAAGACGCTCTTCGCCCTGAACCTCCGCTACCTGATAACCATCGGCGGAGACGGCACCTCCTACATGGCGCGCCTGATAGAGAGGGAGGCGATGGGGCGGATATCCATCGTCCATGTCCCGAAGACCATAGACAACGACCTGCCGATACCGGGCGGCATGCCCACGTTCGGATATGAAACGGCCCGGGATCTCGGCGTCAGGCTCGTTAAGAACATCATGGAGGACGCAAAGACGGTCGGCAGGTGGTACTTCGTGACGACCATGGGCCGCTATACCGGACATCTCGCCCTCGGCATCGGCAAGGCCACGGGCGCCACCGTGACACTGATACCCGAGGAGTTTCCCGACAGGAGGCTCTCGTTCAGGAAAGTGGTGGATGTCCTCGAGGGCTCCATCATAAAGAGGCTCTACCTCGGCAAGGACCACGGGGTTGCCGTGCTCGCCGAAGGGATCGCCCACAAGCTGAACCTCAAGGAACTCCAGAAATACGAAGAGGTGACGCGCGACGAGACCGGCAGGGTGAGGCTCTCCGAGATACAGCTTGGAAGGGTGATGAAGAACTTCGTAAAAGAGAGTCTGAGCAAGAGGGGGTTAAAGATCACAATTGTGGACAAGAACATCGGCTACGAGCTGCGGGCCGCGGACCCGATACCGTTCGATACCGAGTACACGAGGAATCTCGGCTACGGTGCCATACGATACCTGCTCAACGGCGGCTCCGGCGCGATGATAGTCCTCTACGACGGACACCTCAGGCCGGTCCCTCTGAAGGACCTGACCGATCCCTTGACCGACAAGACGAGGATAAGGTACGTGAGCATCGTCTCGGAGGGATACGAGGTGGCGAGAAAGTACATGATACGGCTCGAGAGGGAGGACTTCAGGCCGGACAGGCTGAAAGCGCTTGCCGAAGTGGCGAGGATGACCCCCGAGGAGTTCAAGAAGAGGTTCCACTACCTCGTCAGGAGCACGCGGTCTGCACGCAACTACTCGGCCTCGGCCATCTCCCTGTAGAACTGTTCGTTCTCCGCATAGAGCAACCCGTCCTCGAAGGTTATGAGGCCGGCCTTGTAGAGATCGGCGAGAGCGCTGTCGATGGAGGAAAACTCCTCGGTGCCCGTCTGCATCTGGGACCTTATCTGGTGCGTCTTCTCTTCCCTTATGAGGTTCTTTATCCTGTAACTGTTTATAAGCTTCTCGTATGCAAGCACCCTGCCGTCACCCTCCTTGAGCGGGACCAGCCGCTGTGAGAGGACTAGGAGTAGGGTGTCTGCGAGTTTCGACCTTATCAGGTTCTGCTGGTGATGAGGGAACATGTTGATCACCCGTTCAATCGCAGTGGTGGAGTTGTTCGAGTGAACCGTGCAGAGGACGAGGTGTCCCGTATCCGCTGCCTGCAGGGCTATCTCAAAGCTCTCCGTATCCCTGAGCTCACCTATCACTATGACGTCGGGGTATTGCCTGAATATGCGCTTGAGCCCTTCGTGAAAGGATTCCGTGTCCAGCCCCACCTCCCTCTGGTTGACGTTGCTGTTTTTGTGCTTGTGGAGATATTCGATCGGGTCCTCGAGGGTCACTATGTTGCACCGCCTGTAGGTGTTGATGATGTCGATCATTGCAGCGACCGTCGTGGTCTTGCCGTGTCCGGCTGGGCCGGCAACCAGGATCAACCCCTGAGGTTTAAGGGCGAAGTCTTTCAGCCACCCGGGCAGCATGAGTTCCTCCAGAGTCGGCACAATCTCTGCTATGTGCCTTATGGCCACAGAGACAGAGTTGCGTTGCTTGTAAACACTAACCCTGAAACGTCCCATTTCAGGGTATGTAACCGCAAAGTCCTTGTCCCCTTTCCGTACGAACGCCTCCCAGTCGCTCGGGGACATCATCTCCCTTGCATACCTCTCACAGTCTCTGGGTGTCAATGACGCCATTGACGTCCTGACTATATCGTTGTGTATCTTCAGCGAAGGGGGAACACCCGCAGTGAGCAGCATGTCCGTTGCAGGTGAATCCACCAGGTATCTCAGCAACGAGAACAGGTCCGGGGCCTTCCGCACCTCGGCCTTCTCTGCCTCTTTCTCGAGCACGGCCCCTTTGAGTCCCTGTTCAGGGGACGACGTCAGGCTCTTTATCGCCGCCTCCATCTGCACTGCCGGGACGACCACGGGCTGCACCTTCTTTCCGAGTGAGAATTCGATCTCACTGAGCGAGACCATGTCGCTGGGATTCACCATTGCGAGGGTAACGGAGTTGTCGTCCAAGGCGAGAGGCACCACCTTCATGCTCTTGATCTTCTCCACGGGAAGGAGCCGGAGCACCTCGGGAGGCACGTCCAGCTTGAACAGGTTTGCCGAGGGCACGCCGAGCTGCCTGCTCAGGAAGTCCAGAAGTTCGTCGACTGTTATGAAGCCCATCTCGACCAGGATGGAACCTATCTGCCCCCCCACCTGGACCTGCCTCTTCAGCGCCTCTTTCAACTGGTTTGTATTGATCAGGCCGTGCTCAACGAGCAACTCGCCGAGGCGCTGCTTCTGCTCTCCCTTTCCTGGCTTCATACTTAAGTTGTATCACATACTCGGCCGATTGTCAAACACCATGCAGGAAGAGACTCCGAAGGCCGCGGCAGGCAGGGCCAAACCTAGTGAGCATTCTCGCCTTCAGGAGGGCGCGGCGCAACGGGCAGGGGCGGATTCATACCATCCGTTCCACCATCCGGCGCTCAAAGAGACTCCCCCTCAGAGAGAGGCTCTTTACAAGGAAAGAGATACGGGTACGGATACCGGGGCTCACAGGTCCTGTTTGTCCAGCAAGTCCCCCTCTTCTTCGACCGTAAGGCTTATCTTGATCCCGTACTTCTTGATCTTGTAGCCTATCATCCTCTCCGTAATACCCAGGACCCTCGCAGCCTTTGCCTTCACCCAGCCGGTCTCTTTAAGGGCCCTGATAATCTCCTCCCTCTCCATCTCTTCGACCTTGTCTTTCAATGAAACCATCTAAACCCCATTTGGATGAACCATCGTTAAACACCAGCCGGCACTCATAGAGCCCAACACTTCCATCTTCACAGCCTTGATTAGCCAGAAACGTGCCAGGGGCTAACCGCCTGATTTTAAACGCAAACACCGAAAGCACCGGGCACAAAAATGTACAGGATCGACAATTTTGTAGATGCGGGCTGTCCCACCCCTCCCGGGAGACGGATTCGCCGAGTGGATTGACGCGCCCCGGCGTCACATCAACTCTTCGATATCGCGGCAGGGGAGTCCGAGGGATTCCGCCAGCGCACCGTGGACGACTGCGCCGGCATAGGTGTTGAGGGCGCTCTTAAGCGAGGGGTCCTCCCTTATTGCGTTCTCGACCCCACTGCCGGCAAGTATCCTGACGTAGGGGAGGGTTGCATTTGTAAGTGCAATGGTCGAGGTCCTCGGATACGCCCCCGGCATATTGGCGACCGTGTAGTGAAGGACACCGTCGACGACATAGACAGGGTCGTCGTGCGTGGTCGGCCTCGAGGTCTCCACGCATCCACCCTGATCGACCGAGACATCGACTATCACCGCCCCCTTCTTCATGAGCCCGAGCATCTCCCTCGTTATCAGTACCGGAGCCCGGCCGCCCGGCACCAGCACGGCACCGATCACGATGTCGGCATACCTGAGGTGCTCTTCGACGTTGCCGCGGGTAAGCGGCAATGTCTTCACCCTGCCGGAGAATATCTCGTCGATCCTCCTCAGCCTTGCCGGTCCCCTGTTCGCAACGACCGTATCGATGCCGAGGCCTGCAGAGACACGGGCTGCGTTGGTGCCGACCACCCCGGCACCGAGGATCAGCGCCCTTGCAGGCATCACGCCGGGAGTGCCCGATGGCAGGATGCCCGCGCCGCTGTGCATCCTCTGAAGATAGAAGGAGCCCATCAGCGGAGCCATCCTGCCCGCGATCTCGCTCATGGGTGCAAGCAGGGGCAGTCCGCCGTCCTTCTCGAGGGTCTCGTAAGCAAAGGCACTGACCCTCTTGTCCAAAAGCACCTCGGTAAGCTCTCTGTTAGGCGCCAGGTGCAGAAACGTGAATATCGCCTGTCCGTCCCTGATCAGGTCATACTCCTGGGGAAGGGGTTCCTTTACCTTCACGACGAGGTCCGCCTTCCTGAAGAGGCTCTCCCTGTCCACGACGTCGGCATCGGCATCCAGATACTCCTCGTCGGTGAAGCCACTGCCGTCTCCTGCGCCGGCCTCGACGAGCACGGTATGCCCGTCCCTCTTGAGCTCCCCGACACCGGAAGGCGTCACGGCCACCCTGTACTCCTCTTTCTTTATCTCTCTCGGAACACCTATTACCATGACACACCTCCTGACGATTGATGCGTAGCGCACACAGCCGCACCGCCTTATAGTAAATACTATCACCTATCGCCCCGCATTTCAACGGCCCGACACCTCGGAATATATCCCCGCAGAGGACATCCGTGACCGGGGTGCTGTATCCCCCCGCTGGAGTACCCCCAATATTGACAAGAGGGGCCTTCCTGGTAGATAATAAATGTCAGCCGAAGTGGTGGAACCGGTAGACACGTGCGCTTGAGGGGCGTATGGGGAGACCCGTGGGGGTTCGAATCCCCCCTTCGGCACCACCCACACAAGACCCTACAATGACCATTCGCGGGCAGACAGAGGCAATAGAGGAGAAGACCCTCCACCCCAAGGCGGCCCTCAGTACAGCGAGCAAAGGGCGATCGAGGCCTGAAAGAGAGGGAGACGTCCGCACCTGCTTTCAGCGCGACCGTGACAGGATAATCCACTCGAAGGCATTCAGGCGGCTCAAGCACAAGACCCAGGTCTTTCTCGCGCCGAAGGGCGACCACTACAGGACGAGGCTCACGCATGTGCTCGAGGTCTCGCAGATCGCCCGCACCATCGCCAGGGCCCTTCGGCTTAACGAGGACCTCACCGAGGCCGTCGCCTTGGGGCATGACCTCGGGCACACGCCGTTCGGACATGCCGGAGAGGCGGTCCTAAGGGAGATATACCCCGGCGGATTCGACCATCACAAGCAGAGCCTGCGGGTGGTGGACTTCCTCGAGAACAGCGGCAGAGGGCTCAACCTCACGTACGAGGTCAGAAACGGCATCATAACCCACTCCAAGGGCAAGGGACAGGTGATGCCCGAGGACGGCTCGAGCCTGCCCGAGACCCTTGAAGGTCAGGTCGTCAGGGTCTCCGACATAATCGCCTATCTCAACCACGACCTCGACGACGCCATAAGAGCAGGCGTGATAAAGAGGACCGACATACCCGCCGACGTCGTGAAGGTCATAGGCAACAAGTATTCGAAGCGTATAGATACAATGGTCAAGGATGTGATATATTCTACCATAGCGTCCGATTACGACCGCATATACATGGGCGAGGAGGTCTCGGCCGCGATATACGTTCTGAGGGATTTCCTTTTCGACAGGGTATACGAGAGCCGCCAGATAAAGAGGGAGTTCAAGAAGGCGAGGAAGATACTCTCCGACCTCTACGAGTACTTTCTCGATCACACCGGGGAGATAGAGGAAGGTTTCCGGAGTATGCACACCGGGAAGGAGACGGACAGTCACAGGATGGTCTGCGACTTTATTGCAGGGATGACGGACAGGTTTGCACTGATGACCTACGAGAGGCTCTTTCTGCCCCAGGAGTGGCAGACGGGTTAACCCCTGAGGAGGTGAGCACATGAAAAAGAAGAGTCTGGTTGTTGCACTGTTTCTGGTTTCGATCGGCATAATAGTCGGCCTCACCATATCGGCGAATCTCAATGTTCAGAAGCTGACGTTTGCAGACAGCAGCAGGGTGTCGGACGAGGCTTCGGAGTTTCTCGGCCGGTTGAGCTCGTCTCTCTCTGAGGTTGCCGAGGCGGTGAAACCGTCTGTGGTCAACATATCCACGACCAAGACCGTGACGATGAAGAGCACCCCCTTCGGCGACCTGTTCAACGATCCCTTCTTCAGGAGGTTCTTCGGCGACGATTTCAGGCCCTTCGGCCCGAAGAGGAAGTACAAGTCCTCCGCACTCGGCTCCGGGGTGATAGTATCCGCGGACGGCTATATACTGACAAACAACCACGTGATAAAGGATGCAGACGAGATAAAGGTGGTCCTATACGACAGGCGGGAGTTCAAGGGCAAGGTGATAGGCACCGATCCCAAGACGGACCTCGCGGTGATCAAGATCGATGCCGAAAACCTGCCGGCGATCAAGATAGGCGAATCCGACGACTTGAAGGTCGGTGAGGTGGTCATCGCCATCGGAAACCCCTTCGGCCTCAACCAGACCATAACCATGGGCATAGTGAGCGCGGTCGGCAGGTCGAACGTCGGGATAGCAGACTACGAAGACTTCATCCAGACCGATGCTGCCATCAATCCGGGCAACTCGGGCGGCGCCCTCGTGAACACGCGCGGAGAGCTTGTAGGGGTGAATACCGCCATATTCTCAACGAGCGGCGGATACATGGGCATCGGGTTCGCCATACCTTCCGACATGGCGAAGGCCGTGATGAAGAGCATCGTGAAGTACGGCAAGGTCATCCGCGGCTGGCTCGGGGTGACGATCCAGGGGCTCACACCCGAACTCGCCAAATCGTTCGATATAAAAGAGGACAAGGGCGCTCTCGTGACGGACGTGGTGAAGGACAGCCCCGCCCAGAAGGCCGGCTTCAAGCGCGGAGACCTCATAGTCGAGTTCGACGGCAAGACGGTAAGGGATGAGACCTCACTGAGAAACATGGTGGCCAACACGCCTCCGGGCAAGACCGTGCAGGTAAGGATCATAAGGGACGGCAAGGAGAAGATCCTTACTGTCACGCTCGGGGAGTATCCGGAGACAACGGTCGGAAGCGCGGGGTACAACAACGTGCTGCGCGGCGTCTATGTACAGGAGATCACGCCCGACCTCAGGGCGAGCCTCGACATACCCGAAAAGGTGAAGGGGGTCCTCGTATCCAACGTCGACGAAGACAGCCCTGCCGCAGCAGTCATCAAGAGGCACGACGTCATACAGGAGATCAACCGGCAGGTGATCAAGGACATAAAGGATTACAGGAAGGCTGTATCAAAGTTGGGTCCCGAGGACAACGTGCTCCTGCTCGTATACAGGTCCGGAGGATACATCTATGTGACCATAAGGCCATAGTGACGATCTTCACTTCCCGAAAGCAGCTCAAGGGCAGGCCATAGTCCTCACTCGGACGGCGGCCACAGGCCGCCGTCCGTTCCCTGTTCGATTATTCACGCGCGGATGCTTCACGAAAGAGGAGCTACATCTCGGCAATAAGCGTCCTGACGACTTCTCCCGCCCTCTTAAGGAATCTCTCAGCCCTCCTCAGCGAATCTTCAGCCTTTTGTTTGTCTACTTCTTCGAAATCACCGTAATCCAGATCTGTTCTCATTGCAAGGAGTATTTTGAAGTCCTCCACCATATCTTTTGACAGCAGGCCGGGTTTCACGAAGTGCAGCGACAGCATGGTCTTGCAGCCGCTGTGTGTGACGGGATCCACTCCCCTGAGGACGAGCAGGGCCCTTGCCGCCGCAAGTACGGCATAATAGCTCCTGTTCACGGCAGTGGCGTATCTGCCGCTTTTGAGATTGAAGAGCGCATCCTCATAAATGCTCTTTGCCTTTTGAATCCTGTACTCAGCAAGCGCTGTCTTTTCATCCCTGGTGAGCGTCATAGAATTTCAGTCCCTCCCTCGTAAGGTTCCTGTAAAAACCTGTTTTAAAGATTTTTTCCTTTTCATAGCTCTTCAAGGATTTTATCACAGGGCTGTACGGTATTCCCGTAGCCTCCTCTTCAGCGGAAATTATCTTTACCACCGCCAGTTCATCCTCAAGGGTCAGGTCCCTTATCACCACAAGCAGGTCAAAGTCTGACTCACCACTGAAGTCGCCCCGCACCCTGGAGCCAAAGGCAACGACCATGACAAGCCGGCCGGCAAAGAGCCTCCTCAGGGCCTCAGTGATTCTTCTCAATGATTCCCTTTCCGTGCTGAACATACTGTTATTAACCCATATCCCAAGGTGAGCAGTCAAGATTTTGTACCGCTGAACATATCAGGCGCAATCACAGAGTGTATCATAATGAACAAAAAGAAGGGTTCCAGACGGGCATAAGCCGCTGTCCGGGCA
>DRKX01000096.1 GCA_011051565.1 Nitrospirota bacterium
CCGCCGAAGGAGGCTATCTCCTTTATCATCGTTGAGGTCAGGAACGAGTACTCCTCGCTCGGCATCATGAAGACCGTCTCTATGGCGGAGTCGAGTCTCCGGTTCATCAGGGCCATCTGCAGCTCGTATTCGAAGTCCGAAACCGCACGCAGCCCCCTCACGATGGCGACACCGCCCTTCTCCCTCACGTAGTCGACGAGCAATCCGTCAAACGACTCCACCGTGACACGGTCGAGGCCCTTGAAGGACTCCCTGATAAGTTCCATCCGCACCTCTACGCTGAAGAGGGGGGTCTTCTTCGGATTGGGAGCTACTGCGACTACGACCTCGTCGAATATGCCGAGGCTCCGCTTGACTATGTCGATATGGCCGTTCGTCACTGGATCGAATGTTCCGGGACAGATCGCGACTCTTCTCATCTGGACTCCTTCATGTTTGCACCTGATCCGATCACCTGTAAGTGGTCAATGCGGTGTCACCGTAGAGATACCGCTTCTTAAGCTTCAGGGGCCCCCAGGATTCAGGCAGCAGCCTCTTCGAGTCATGCTCGGCAATCACCAGCCCGCCCTCCTCGAGAATCCCCTGCGCTGCGATGAACGGCAGGGCCATGGCCAGCTCGTCGGAGCTGTACGACGGGTCGAGGAAGATGAAGTCGAAGCCCTCTCCGCGTCCGGCTGCATGGCCGAGGTATTCGAGAGCGCGCATCCTGTGGGCCTCCATCCTTGCGGAGAAGCCGAGTTCCAGGCCTGTCCTCAATATGAGTTCCACCCTTCGGGGGTTTATCTCTACGAAGACCACGAAACCGGCACCCCTGCTGAGTGCTTCAAAGCCGACCGCACCGGTGCCTGCATAGAGGTCGAGCAGTCTTGCTCCCTCGATGCCGGGTCCGATTATGTTGAAGACCGCCTCCCTCACCTTCGACGCAGTCGGCCTCAACGGCGACCTTCCCGAGGCGGCAACCGCCCTCAACCTCCTGCCCTTTGCCGAACCCGCGGTTATCCTCAAGTCCATGACCCTCACACCCCACGTGATATTCACGCCCGAGCCGGCGCCGGAGACGCACGAGTGGCCCGGACGGAGAACCTCCTGTGTGCCATGCCTCCCTGAAGACCTCCGGCAACCGGAAGCCGAACGCGTGGTTTTATATTATAACACCCGGGTGACACCCGGAGAAAGTCAACGAGGTTCGTGTATAATAAGGCCGTCCGGTCCGCGAGGGAAGAAATGCCGGAGAGACACTTGCGAAATCACCGAGGGCACGGTTCGTAATTCTTACACACCGCGGGCAGTAAGGATGGACCGCACGTTCTCGAGCGCCGCGTGCGAACGCAGTCGTTGGGACGCCTGACACACCGGGGATGAAAGGAGGAAGACATGCCTTACGCAGAGATCAAGGGCCGCAGGCTCTTCTACGAAGAGCACGGTGACGGCTTTCCGGTCCTGTTCGGTCACAGTTACCTCTGGGATGCAGAGATGTGGAGGCCGCAGGTGGAGGAGTTGAGCAGGACCTACAGGTGCATCGTACCCGAGCTTTGGGGCCACGGCCGTTCGGACGCCTTGCCCGAGATACCCTACTCGATCGAGGCACTGGCCGGGGATCACATGGCTTTGATCGATGCACTCGGCATAGACCGGTTCGCGGTGGTCGGCCTGTCCGTAGGCGGGATGTGGGGAACACACCTGGCGCTCATGGATCCCGGCAGGGTCAGGGCTCTCGTCCTGATGGACACATTCACTGGGCCGGAGCCGCCAGGGGCACGCAGCCGCTACTTCGGCATGCTCGACATGGTTGAGCAGGCGGGAGCAATACCGGCCCCGCTCGCTGACGCGATACTTCCGCTCTTCTTCTCACCCGACACCCTGGAGAAGAGGCCTGAACTCGTGAGCGGATTCCGGGAGAGCCTACTCTCGATCCCCCCGGTCCGGATTCCGAGCATCGTCGCGCTGGGGCGGGCGATCTTTTCGAGGAGGTCCATCCTGGAGCGTTCCGCCGCCATCGGCGTACCGGTCCTCATAGCCGTCGGAGGAGACGACCGCGCGCGGCCCCCTGACGAGGCCCGCGCAATGGCTGAGGTGATGCAGAACGCCAGGCTCGAAGTGATCCCGCGCGCAGGCCATGTCTGCAACCTCGAACAGCCCGGAAAGGTGACCGCAATCCTGGGTGATTTTCTCGAGGATGCCCTCGGGTAGTCTCCCTTGTGTCCCGAGATTGATAAATCACCCGGTAAAGTGCTAAAATCTGGAACCCGATCAACATCCAAGCATAACAGGAGGAGTCATGAAATCCAAGTCGATCGCCTTAGTCGCTGGAATCGCGATGATCTTGTCTTTCGGGGCATGCAAGAAGAAGGAAGAGCCCGTCCAGGAAGCACCAGCACCGGCACCGGCCCACGAGCTGAAGATACCGAAGGGAGAGACGAGGATCGTCGTACCGGATTCCGTCAAGGGCAAGTGGGAGGCCGTCAAGATAGAGATACTCGACAAGACCTCGAACAAGAAGGAGACCGCCACGATAAAGCTCGGCTCGGAGTATGCGATCCCGGGGTCGAACATCAAGATAAAGGTCGGCGACTTCCTGCCGGACTTCAGGATGGACGGACTGAGCATAACCTCGGCATCGAACGAGCTCAAGAACCCGGCCGTACACGTGACGGTACACGAGGGAGACAAGGAGATATTCAACAGCTGGCTCTACTCGAACTTCCCCACGATCCACCCATTCCAGCACGAAAAGTACAGCCTGAAACTCATCGAGGCCGTACCGGCCGGCGGGAAATAGGTCCCGAAGGATAAGGCGGCGGGAGGACGAAGCACGGTGCCTGTCAGCGCTCCATCCCCCTGACGAGGATGTCCCGCATCAGGTCAACCGGGGGAACCACGCCCGTCCATATCTCGAAGGCGAAGACCCCCTGCCAGAGGAGCATTCCGAGGCCGTTGACCGTCCTGCACCCCCGATCCCTTGCCCGCCTTATCAGCGGTGTGTCCCAGTAGATCAGGTCGCACACGACCTGATCCCTGCCGAACCCGTCGGGGTCGAACGGGAGCGGGTCGTTCTCCTCAAGCCCCAAAGGGGTGGCGTTTATGGCGATGTCGGACGTACGCACCCCTGAGGTCCCCCCTGCAACAGAGACATCTCCGCCGAGCTTTCCGAGGTCTCTCACGAGCAGGCGGCACTTTTCTGGGTCGACGTCATATATGCGGAGCCTCCGGGCCTTCTGCGCGAGGTAATAGCCGACAGCCCTTGCAGCACCGCCGGCGCCCACGATGAAGACATCCCTTCCGCCGGGGTCTATGCCCGCCTCTTTCAGCGACTCCATGAACCCCCTGCCGTCCGTATTGAAACCCTTCAATACTCCGCCGTCGTTCCTCACCGTGTTGACGGCGCCTATAAAGCCGGCCTCGTCATCGATCTCGTCCAGGAGCGGCATCACCTCCTGCTTGTACGGCACGGTGACGTTGCAGCCGTGGAAGTTGAGCGCCCTGACACCCCTGACGGCATCAGCGAGCTCGCCGGGCTTGACCGGCATGGCGATGTAGCAGTAGTTCAGCCTCAGGCGTCCGAAGGCGGCGTTGTGCATGGCTGGAGAGAGGCTGTGCTCGACCGGATAGCCTATGAGTCCCGTTATCTTCGTTCTTGCATCGATTGACATCTTCATACCTCCAGTGCATTTATCAGTCCAGCCGGTGTAGGGTCTATCACTCTCACCTCGATCCTCAGTATGCGTTCCAGTTCCTCCACCGTTATGTCGTCGATCAGCAG
>DRKX01000097.1 GCA_011051565.1 Nitrospirota bacterium
GGCCTGACGAGACGGAACTCGGGTATATCGCCATGTTCAGGGAGGGAAAGGCGAGGGTCCGGAAGGAGATAATAGAGAGGGATGGAAAGGACTACTTCATACATGCGAGACCGATAGTGATCGAAGCCGAATGCCTTGCCTGCCACGGCCCGCCGGAGGAGGCCCCTGCAACACTCGTCGAGCTCTATGGAAAAAAGGGCGGCTTCAACAGGAAGGAGGGGGAGATCATAGGGGTGGAGTCGATTGCCATACCTCTCGATGAGACGCTGTCGCAGATAAGGGGACTGGTCTTATCTATATTCTTTACAGGCATCGTCGGGGTGTTTCTCCTCTTCCTTTCGGTCAACTACTACATCAACATAGTCGCGATAAGGCCGATAAGGAGCGTGAGCAGGTTCTTCAAGTCGGTCGTCGAAGACGGCGGTGACCTCGATACAAGGTTGATCGCCAGGAGCAGGGACGAGATCGGGGAGCTCGTCCGGTCGTTCAACCAGATGATGGATTACCTCAGGAATTCGCAGGAGCGGCTCAGGGATTCCGAGCGGAAGTACAGGAGGATATTCGAGGCATCCAAGGACGCCATATTGGTGGCTGATTGCAACGGCGCGATACAGGACATAAACAGTGCCGGACTGGAACTTTTCGGCTGTATCGAGAGGAAGAGACTCCTTCGCGAGAAGACGCTTCCGACGCTCTTTGCGGAAAGCAGCCGGTATGAGGAGTTCTTGGTCGAGCTGAGGGAGGCCGGATACGTGAAGGATTACGAGACACGGCTGAGGGGACCGGACGGCAAGGTTGTGGACGTCTTGATCACTGCAAGCTTCAGGCGGGATGACGAGGGGAGGGTGTGCGGATTCGAGGCGATGATCAAGGATATCACAGAGTGGAAGAGGGTGCAGGAACAACTCAAGGAGGCCGACCGGCTCGCCTCCATCGGACGGCTCGCCGCTGGCCTCGCCCATGAGATGAACAATCCGCTCGGGATAATAATGGGCTATACCGGGTTGCTCCTCAAGGAAGCCGGGGACGACGGCCCGTTGAGAGACGACCTCGAGATCGTGTACAAGAATGCAGAGGCTTGCAAGAGGATCGTCGAGGACCTCTTGAAGTTCTCGAGGAAGACCGAGACCAGGCCCGAGCCCCACGACATCACGAGGATAACGGATGATGTGGTCGACATGTTCTCCTATGCATTCGAGGAGAAGGGGATAGCGGTTGTGAGGGATTATCAGCCCGGGATACCCGAGGTGATGGTCGATGCCGAGAAGATGAGGCAGGTCTTGATGAACATCCTGATGAACGCCTACCAGGCCATCCACGGTGAAGGCGTGGTGACGGTGAGGGTCTTTCCAGGGGAAACAGGGAGAGAGGTTATAATAAGTGTAAGCGACAGCGGCACCGGCATAGCGGAAGAGTTCAGGGGCAGGGTCTTCGAGCCCTTCTTCACGACCAAGGATCCGGGAGAGGGTACGGGCCTGGGTCTCGCGGTCAGCTACGGGATAGTCAAGGAACACGGAGGCGATATAATGTTCGAATCTGTCGAGGGTGAAGGGAGCACCTTCATCATAAGGCTGCCGCTGTGAGTGTATCCAGGGTGAAGCCCGGCAGGGCTTCGGAAGGCAAGGGGGCAGAGGGCGAGATGAGAGAACGGGTGCTCGTCGTTGATGACACGAGGGACATGGTTGCCTTCCTGCAGAGGCTCATCTCCTCGGGGCTCGGAGTCGAGGTGACGGGTGTCTACAGAGCTTCGGATGCGGTCGAGGCCGTCTCCGGCGGGAGTGTTGATGTCGTGATCGCCGACGTCAAGATGCCGGAGAAAGACGGAATGACCCTCTTGAAGGAACTGAAGGCCATTGACGAGGAGATCGTGGTGATACTGCTTACAGGCTACGGCACGGTCGACATGGCGGTCGAGTCGCTCAAACTCGGGGCATATGACTTCCTCACCAAGCCGATCGACAACGACAGGCTCCTGCACACCGTAAAGAAGGCCGTCCAGTTCAGGAGGGTGCTCAAGGAGAAGGCTCGCCTCGAGGAGACCATAAAGCACTCGGGGCTCAGCAGAGAGCTGATTGGTGAGAGCAGCGTCATGGAGGAATTGATGGAGAGCATCAGGACCGTGGCCGAAACCGATGAGACCGTGCTCATCACCGGAGACACCGGTACCGGAAAGGAGCTTGCAGCGAGAACGATCCACCGGATGAGCAAGAGGGCGGGGGGACCCTTCATAGCTGTCAACTGCCCGGCCATCCCCGAGTCCATCCTCGAGAGCGAACTCTTCGGCTACAAGAAGGGTGCGTTCACCTCGGCCGCCTCGGACAAGAAGGGGCTCTTCGAGGTCTCAAACGGCGGAACCATCTTCCTCGACGAGGTCGCCGACATTCCCGTCTCCGTCCAGACGAAGCTCCTGCGCGTACTGCAGGAGAAGGAGTTCAAGCCCCTCGGCGATACAAAGAGCATTAAGGTCGACGTGAGGGTCCTTGCCTCCACCAATCAGGATATCGAGAGCAAGGTCGAGAGAGGGCTCTTCAGGGACGACCTCTACTACAGGCTGAATGTCATCACTATCAGGATGCCCTCCCTGAACGAACGTATAGACGACGTGCCCCTGCTGGCTCGACACTTCCTGAGAAGATATTCAATCGAGTTCGGCAAGGACGTCAGGGACTTCACGGACGACGCCATGGCTTATCTGACCCGTAGGGAGTGGAGGGGAAACGTCAGGGAACTCCAGAACGTGATAAAGAGGGCCGTGATATTCTCTAAAGGCCCCGAGATAGACGGCGCCTGCTTCAGGGAACCCCCAAGGGCCAACCACTGCAGGGATATCGTTCTGAACGATATCCTCTCGCTCGATTACAGGATGGCGAGAAACAAGGTGCTCGAACGCTTCACGGTGAGCTTCATCAGAAACGTGCTGCAGAAGACCGGCGGGAACGTGACGAGGGCGGCACAGATGGCGGGTATCGAGCGGCAGTCCCTTCAGCACCTGATGCGAAAATACAGGATAGACCCCCGCGAGTTCAGGAAAGAGACCGCAAGATAATCCGTGAGCGGTGCAAATATTTGCTGACAGTGCAAAGTGGAGATTGCGCCGACGGTCTACATTCACGCCCACCGTTGCACCTGCCTGCCGTGGCACCATCCTTTCAAGAAGGCGGTCTTTCCGCTGTTTCTCTCCGGCTGTCGTATCTCCGTTTCTTCTTGGCACAGTGCTTGCTGAAGGCATGGCTGTCAGAAACAATCCAAAATACCAAAAGGGGGTGACAAGATGGAAGAAAAGCATGATGAGAGCAGGAAGGAGGCGGCATCCGGCTCGTTGACCGGTACGGCCTTGGAGGCCGAGGATGTACTGGCGGGTGCCGAGCCGTGGGAACCGGTCGAGACCAAGCTGGTGGTCTGGTCGCTGCTTATTGCTGCTGCGGCCTTGATAATCGGCCTCTTGGTGGTACCGACATCCATCCTTCATACGCCATGAACATGGAGCTCCTCATATGGCATGACGGCAGCAACTGGGTCGTGAAGAACGAGCGGCTGACCCTCTCGGCCCCGACCCTCGAGGAACTCGACGTGGAGGTTGAGAGGTTCTTGAGAGGCAGCGGGATGCTCAGGGAGGGCGAGACGGCCGAGGTCTTCATGACGTTCGACAATTCGACGATTCCGCAGTGGATCCGTCAGTATGCCCAGCACTATTTCAACCGCGTGCTGGAGGTTAGGGGGTAGGGTTTTACCGGGACTCTATGAAAGTCATGACAGGAGGAGATTAATGGCCGACCTTTCTAACAGGAGATGGTATTCGGGGATGTTGACTCAGGAGGACTGGTGGGCGGTATGGCTGGGAGTCGGTTTCTTCTTTATTTCCCTCTTCAACCTTGCTGGGGTCGACCTCGTCGGCTGGATCACGTATCCGACGAAGTGGGTACTTTATCCACCCGAGGGCGGCAAGGGAGCGGTCAGCCATGCCTTCTACGCGCTTGGCAAGAAGTACAGCGTGACGGCCAAGGGCTTCTACAAGGGCCTGGGGTGGTGGAGCGTGCTGTGGACGTATGTCGTATTCACGATCGCCACCTGTATCGGTGCGGCGTTCATGAGGTGGAACCTCAAGAGGTTCTTCACGGGCTGGACCATCATATATTTCCTCACCATAGCCACCTGGTTCGTGGGACACCACGCCTTCATAGCCGCAAACAAGATAAACATGAAGCAATACGGACTGAACTTCGCTCTCTCACTTGGTGGAGGCGGTTCGTTCATCCTCGCATTGATCGTGGGCCTTATCATCGGAAACTTCTTCAAGCCCTTCGCGAACTACCTGAGTGAGGCTGCAAAGCCCGAGTGGTACATAAAGACGGCCATCGTCACGCTCGGTGTGAAGCTCGGCTATCTGCCGATAAAGCTCTCCGGATTCTCTCACAAGCTCGGCAAGGAGGCTGCAAGCCTCACGTTCGACCTCTTCGTTGCAGGCGCGGCGGCCACGATCGTGGCCTACCTCATCTTCTGGCCCGGCGTGTACGTGATATCGAGGAAGCTCTTCAAGCTGCCGCGCAAGACTGCGGCCGTGCTCGGCTCCGGCATATCCATATGCGGTGTCTCCGCCGCCGTGGCCACCGGAGGGGCGGTAAGGGCGAAACCGGTGGTATCGATCATGGTGTCAGCCCTCGTCGTTGTCTGGGCCGTCATAGAGCTCGTCATCCTGCCGGGTTTCTTCACGCACGTATGGCCCGGTACGAATGACCCGCTTGTGGCCGGAGCAGCCATGGGCATGTCCGTGAAGACGGACGGTGCAGATGCCGCTGCAGGGGAACTTATGGACGAGTTCATGCGCAACAAGATAGAGTCTGAAACCGACGGAGCGGTGATATGGCCCTCGGGCATCATAACCGCGAGTGCCGTCATGACGAAGGTCTGGATAGACATGTTCATAGGCATTTGGGCCTTTGTACTCGCCCTCGTATGGGTCTACAAGTTCGAGCGCAGGGCTGGGGAGAAGGTGCCGGTATCAGAGGTCTGGCACAGATTTCCGAAGTTCGTCATCGGTTACTTCTTCTGCTGGTTCTTCCTGCTCGCCCTCTACTTCGGACCCGGCCAGAGCGGTGCCGTCGAGGCGATGCCGTTTCTGAAGTCGGTGAAGGCCGGTGCTGTCCCCATCGAGAAGGGTATGCGGAAGCTCTTCTTCATGCTCACGTTTCTGAGCCTCGGCATAATCACCGACTTCAAGAAGCTGAAGGAGGCACAGTTCGGCAAGATGGTGTGGGTCTACTTCGTCGCCCTCTTCTTTTTCATCATCCCGGTGGCGATCGTTATCGCTTACCTGTTCCACCACGGCATGCAGATACCGAACATCGCCGGCTTCGTGCAGTGAGGCTTAAGCGGGGCAGGGGCGCGTAGAACCGCCCTGCCCCGGATGATCGAGCCGGGGCCGAAAGGGAGAAGGAGGACGGACGCCCGGCACCCCTTGCCGGTCGTCGTGGGATGAACCATCGAGGCGTCGACAAAGAGGAGGAAGAGATGGAGGAGAAGAAACCCGAGATAACCGAATCCACTGCCACGCAGTTCGTCGTGGTCAGGGACAAGTCGGGCAAGGAGTTCGTCTGCAGACTCGCGGACCTGAGGGATCCGTCGACCCTGACCGAGGAGGACAAGAAGCGCTGTTATGAGAATGTCGAAGAGGCCCTGAAGGAGCTGGAAGGGCTTTAGGCAGGCTCCGGTGAGCTCCGCTGCGCGCTCTCCGCGTGTGGGCCCTGCCCTCAGAGCAGGACGTTCGCGATATAGAGCGCGTAGAAGAAGCCGCCGAAAAGGAGCAGCCAGCCGGGCAGTTCCTTTTTGACGGAGACCGTTGCGAGGATTATCCCGGCCATGACTATGGCGGAGAGCACGTTCTGTATCTCCCTGTAGCCGAGCCTCCAGCCAGTGAAGAGCATCCCTATCGAGACGGGGATGGTAGACTGGAAGACCATTGCTCCCGTAATGTTGGCAAGCCCTATGGTGTCCTTGTTCTTCAGGGTCCAGGTTATGGAGTTGAACTTCTCAGGCAGCTCTGTCGCCACCGGGGTTATCAACAGGGACAGAACGAGAGGCGATACACCGGACTTGACCGACGATGCCGTCAGGTAGTCCACAAACAGGTAGGCCCCGGTGACTATGAAGAAGAGGCCTGCGGCTGTCTGTATCAGTATCCACCTCAGCGTCCTCGGGCAACCGAGAAGCGAGCCGAGGTGGAAGTGTTCGGTATACTGCTCTCCGGCCTCTGCCTCGTGCTTCAGCGAGTAGTAGAAGAAGGCCGCGTAAAGGAGCAGCAGCCCCGCGGCCGAGGCATGCTTCAGGGTCTCGCTTCCCCTCAGCGAGACGAATAGCACCACCAGCATCACGGATATGAAGTACTTCAGTTCGAACTTCAGTGCCTTCACGTTGATCTTCATGCTCGCCCTCGGGCGCCTCTTTCCCATCCAATGAATCACGACCGTCACCCCGAGCAGGAACATGGCAAGCGTGCTCAGCATGAAGGGTGCTCCGAGTATGGCGCCTACGGCGATCCCTTCACCGTTGCCACCCTTGCCGAAGACCAGCGCAAGAACAGGCACTATGGTCTCGGGCAGCGCGGTTCCTACTGCGGCAAGGAGGCTGCCGACGGTCGCATGCGACAAGCCGGACCTCTCGCCGAAACACTCCACCCCGTTGGCAAAGAGCTCGCATCCGCCGAGTATGATGATTATGCCGCAGGCGAGCCCTGCAGCAAGCAGCAGGTATGAGGGGTCTTCCACTGCTGCAACCCTGCCGGCCAGCAGCCGCGCCGCTGCAGCGACCAGAGTCAGAACAGCGGTAAGGACCAAGTATCTCATGTCTCTTTCATCCTCGCCTCTCGGCTCGATCGGTTCTTCCGGGCCACGGTCTTAAAAACAGCTTCCCCATGTTCGGAACTCTGCTCTCTCATTGTGCACCGGCACGGCTGTGCCCGGCACTCAAACTCTGTATATTAACACAATCCCGCACCGGGCTTTGAAAGAGCAGCCGTCGTTCCGCAGGGCCCGTTACGTTTTATCGAAACCGCATTTCGATGTTTCCGGTGGGGCTCCCGCGGGTGAGCGGCTGGTGCCCAACCGAAATATCCAATGAAAACAAAGAGTTGATGGTTTTGCCGTACGTGGTATGGAACTTGATATGCCTGCCGGTACGGGAGGGATACACCGTCTTGCTTCAGCCGGTCCTGTGCAGTAGAGTCGAGAGGCCTGCTCCGGGTATGGCAATGAGGCGGGTGTCCAAAAAAAATCAAGAGAGGAGGAAGGGGATGAAGAGGAGAATTCTTTACAGCTTGGCAGTGTTGTTTGTCTTCATGTTTGCCGGGTGCAGTCTGCCCGGAGATGAGACCAATGTCACCGACCGTTCCGTTGCGGTGAAGACCTCTCCGGTTAGTCCGGGTGAGGAGTGTCCGAACGGAGGCATCGCGATCGATACGGGTATAGACGAGAACGGCAACGGGATACTCGATCCCGAAGAGGTGGACAATACCCAGATCGTCTGCAACGGCACCGACGGTTCCGACGGCCTCATATCACTGATATCCATAAGTGATGAGCCTGCCGGAGACAACTGCGCCGGAGGAGGCGTAAA
This sequence comes from Nitrospirota bacterium, assembly GCA_011051565.1. Classification (GTDB taxonomy): domain Bacteria; phylum Nitrospirota; class Thermodesulfovibrionia; order Thermodesulfovibrionales; family JdFR-85; genus BMS3Bbin07. Next base: position 7,609 of record DRKX01000097.1, read on the forward strand.
GATCGAGGCCGGACTCGATCAGAACTACAACGGTATTCTCGATCCTGAAGAAGTCGA
>DRKX01000098.1 GCA_011051565.1 Nitrospirota bacterium
GTTTTAAGACAGGCAAGACCCGTCCATCGTTCGGTGACCTGGTCCAAGGCCGGTGAGCTTTGAAGCAGTAGACCCCGGGGTCATAAAGTGTTATTACAATTTTAGCACATGTCACGGGGTTTTTACATCAGACTGCACCGGCCTCGATATGGGCCGCGCAGCGGGCTATACAGGAGCCGCTCCAAGGTGCGGTCATGTACATCGGGCAGCGGCAGGCGGGGGGGATCTGGTCGTTCTATCGAGGATACATCAGTGCCTGTTTCAGGCGGAGTGCTTTCTGAGTATCTCCCTGTTGTAGACGGCTATGACGTCGCCCCTCCTGAGCATGCCGACGACCTTCTTCCTGTCGTCGGGTGCGACGACGGGGATCTCCTCTATGTCCATGAGGGCGAAGTGCTTCATGGCGGTGGTGAGATTGTCCTCGGGCGTGAGCACGAGGACTTCCTCTGTTGCGAGTTCGCCCACGGTCACGACCTCCTTGATATAGTCCTCGAAGAGCACCTTTCTCATATCCTGCAGGGAGATTATGCCCAGCATGTCACCGTTCGAGTCCACGACCGGGTAGTAGAAGCCTCCTCCGCCGTTTATCACGAGCTCGAGGAACTCTTTCAGGTTCACCCTGTCCCTGACGGGTATGAAGTCTCTCCTCATCACGTCCTTGACCTTTATGGAGCTCAGGAGCGTGACCTCCCTGCCGGCATGGATGTTGACGCCGCGCTTTGCGAGCTCGTACGTGTCGATCGACTCCCTGAACATCCTGTGCGCTACGAAGGTCCCTATGGTGGTGGCGAACATCGTCGGTATGATGATCTTGTAGTTGCCCGTCATCTCGAACAGTAGGAACATCCCCGTCAGGGGCGCGTGGGTGACAGCGGCGAGAAAGGACCCTATGCCGACCATGGCATAGGCGCCCGGAGATGACGTGTAGGCGGGCAAGAAGTGGTTGACCAGGGTGCCGAACGCTCCGCCGGTCATGGCCCCGATGAAGAGTGCGGGGGCGAAGACCCCGCCCGCGCCCCCTGAGCCGAGCGTGATTGATGTTGCCAGTATCTTCATGAAGACGAGGAGGAACATGATCGAGAAGGTCAGGTTCCCCTTGATCGCCTCTTCGATGTATTCGTAACCGTCACCCATGACCTGCGGCAGTACTATGCCCATCGTGCCCACCAGGAAGGCGCCTATCACAGGCTTCAAGTAGGGGCTCGTATCCATTGCGTCGAACTTCTCCTTCACCTTGTAGAAGAACCTCGTGTAGAGCACGGCGACCGGCCCTATGAAGAAACCCATTACGAGGTAGAGCGGGGTCTCGAGAAATCCTTCCAGTTCGTACTGGGGTATGATGAAAGCAGGGTTCGAGCCGTAGTATATCCTCGATATCACGGTCGCTATGCCTGAAGATATGACGATCACGCCGAACGAGGTGAGTTCGAAATTGCCGAGGAGCACGATCTCGGTGGCAAACATGACCCCTGCGATGGGGGCATTGAATGTCGCCGCGATTCCACCGGCGGCACCCGCTGCTATCAGCAGCTTCATGCGGTTGCCAGAGACCTTGAAGAACTGGCCGGTCAGGGAACCGAGTCCCCCGCCTATCTGCGCTATGGGACCTTCCACCCCGGCTGAGCCGCCTGAACCTATGGTGAGCGCCGGAGCTATGATCTTCAGTATGATGGCCTTGAGCTTTATGATGCCGTCCTTGATGTTTACCTTCTCGAGGAACGAGGGGAAGCCGTATCCGTTGACCATCCCCGGAAACTTGTAAGAGAGGGGAATGAGGAGGAGGGCGCCCGTTATAGGCAGCAGGGGGACGAGGAGCCGGTAGACGCCGCCCTTGTGGATGCCGAGCAGTTCGGACCCGCCGTGGAATATCAGTGTCTTGGCCCACTCGAGGGACGAGCGGAAGAGCATGTTGGCCCCGCCGCTCAATACCCCCACCAGTATGGCCATGGCTATGAGGGACGACTGCTTGCCGGGCCTCAGGTACGACAGTACCGATGACGATAGTTTCAAGAGCCTCTTCACTGCTTGCCGAGCTTCTCCTTCAGAAAGTCTTTCAGTCTTCTCATCGCCTCCGCCCTGTGACTGATCCGGTTCTTGACCTCTTCACCGAGCTCTGCAAAGGTCCGGCTGTAGCCCTCGGGCACGAACAACGGATCATAGCCGAAGCCGGACTCTCCCCTCGGGTGATCGAGTATGTGTCCCCGCACCTCCCCTTCGAAGAAGTGAGGGGTCCCGTCTACAACGAGACATAGGACCGAGACGAACCTGGCGGTCCTCTTCTCCCGAGGTATGCCCCTCAGGAGGCTGAGGAGCTTCTCGTTGTTCTCCCTGTCCGTGGCGTCCTCGCCAGCAAAGCGCGCCGAGAATATGCCGGGAGCTCCACCGAGTGCATCCACCTCTAATCCCGAGTCCTCGGCGAGTGTCGGCATGGAGGCGACATTGTAGCAGGTCATCGCCTTCTTCATGGCGTTTTCGTGATATGTCCGGCCGTCTTCCACGACATCAGGGACGTGGTCGAGGGTGTCCAGGCCGATGAACTCGACTCCGCTGCCGCTGAATATGCGGTTCATCTCCTTGATCTTTCCGGTGTTCTTAGTGGCTAAAAGTATCTTCATCCAGTGCACCTTTCTGTATACGGATAAGCTCCTTGATGCCTTGCTCCGCCAGCGTCAGGAGGGCGTCGAGCGTTCCCCTGTCGAACGGTTCACCCTCGGCTGTACCCTGAACCTCGACATACCTGCCGCTGCCCGTCATGACGATGTTCATGTCCACCTCTGCCTTGAAGTCCTCCTCGTAACAGAGGTCCAGCATCGGCTCGCCATCCACTACGCCAACACTAACGGCTGCAAGGTAATCCTTCACCGGGTTCCTCTCGATGATCCCGTTTCTCACCGCATACCGCATCGCGTTCACAAGGGCGATGTAAGCGCCGGTGATCGATGCGGTTCGCGTGCCTCCATCGGCCTGTATGACGTCACAGTCTATCCATACGGTCCTTTCACCGAGTGCATCGAGGTCCACCACCGCCCTCAGGCACCTGCCTATGAGCCTCTGTATCTCGTGTGTCCTGCCGCCGATCCTGCCCGCGGCCGACTCCCTCGTCGTCCTGGTAGAGGTCGACCTGGGGAGCATCGCGTACTCAGCCGTCAGCCATCCCCTGCCCTGATCCCTCAGGAAGGGGGGGACCCTCTCCTCTATGGATGCAGTGCATATCACTCTCGTCTGTCCGACCTCGATGAGCACCGAACCCTCGGCATGCTTGATGAAGTGCCTGGTGACCTTTACGGGTCTCAGTTCGTCGTTCCTGCGTCCGTCCTTCCTCATCCTTCCTCCTTAAAGTAGGTCAACTGTTCATGAACGTCTCCATGCTGCATATCGGAGAACCCCAAAGTGTACCGAGGGGTTTTGCCATGTATCTCTTGTAAGACTATAGGCGCTCTCGGTTTCAAACGGCCTCAACGGTGAGCGGCCTGACCCGTCAGCGGTATCTCCACCTTCTCGATGCATGTGATCCTGCGGCCGAGGAACCGCTCTCCCACCTTCCGGAACCTCGCCGGGTCGTCGGTTACGTAGAACCTCCTAATCGGCGAGTCGTTCCGCCTCCTCGACAGCCCCGCCGCCTCCAGCGTCTCTCTCACGGTCTTAGCCGTCTCGACGGCCGAGTCTATAAGCGCTATCCCTTCTCCGACCACATCCTTTATGACCCCCTTGAGGAGCGGATAGTGCGTACAGCCCAGCACGAGGGTGTCGATGCCACTGTCTTTGAGCCGGCCGAGATACTCGCGGGCCACGCTGCGCGTTATCTCTCCGTCGGTCCAACCCTCCTCGACGAGGGGCACGAAGAGTGGACACGCCACCCCTGTCACCACCACCTCCGGGTCGATCGAGACGATGGCCCTCTGATACGCCATGCTCCGGATGGTCGCCTCGGTACCTATGACCCCTATCCTCCGGTTGGCGGTCTTTCTTACCGCCGCCTCGGCACCCGGCAGGAGTACGCCTACGACCGGCACCTTCGTGGTCTTCTTCAGCGCATCGAGACTCACGGCCGAGGCCGTGTTGCATGCCACCACGATCAGCTTGATCCTGTTTTCGAGGAGGAACTCGGTGTTCTCCACGGCGTATTTTTCAACCGTCTCCGGAGAACGTATGCCGTAGGGGACCCGCGCGGTGTCGCCGAGATATATGACATCCTCAGAGGGCATGATGGTCAGTATCTCCCTCAGGACGGTCAGTCCGCCTATGCCCGAGTCGAATATGCCTATGGGCTCTTCCGGCCGGCCGCTGCCCGCCCCCCTACTCATCGAATCTCATCTCCTGGGTCACGATCTCCTTCAGCGGCCGGTTGATAAGGAGGTGTCCGCCTATGGTCTCGGCCTCCTTGCCGTTTATCAGTATCATCACGTCCCTGACGTCGAGATTTCCGAGTATGGTGTTGAATATGCTCTTCAGGAGCATGTATTCGTCCAATACGTCGCCCTGAAAGTTTCTCGAGAACTCCCGGTTGAAGTCGAGGTAGACGACGCCGTCACTGCTTATGAAGATGTTGTCCACCCTCGTACCCTCGGGCAGTATGCCGGAGCCGGCCTTGCCCGAGACGTCCAGGTACTCGTTTATCAGTATCTCCGCAGTCTTTATCGGTGAGAGTATTCCCGGCACCTTCTTCTCCACGAGCTCGAGCCTGTTGCCGGCGGGATAGAATATCTTGAGTGTCGTATACTCTTTCAGTATGCTCTCGTTGATGCCGTCTCTGACCGGAACAGGCTCTGTTGCGGGCTCGTAGAAGTAGAGGTAGAAGACGCCGAAGCCGACTCCGGCCAGGGAGACGAGGATGAGCATTATGATCAGGAGCCTACCTTTTTTCATATGCGAGAATCCCCTCCACTATCGAGTCGACGAGCAACCCGATGTTCTTTCTGCTGTAATCGAAGAACTCGGCGTCCGGCAGCTCGATGAGTATAGCCGCAGAATCGGCATAGGAGAGCATGGGGACGTCGAGTTCCCTGAAGAAGACGCCGATGTTCAGCTCCTGCATGATCGACGATCCGATACTCCTTGCAATGAGCCTGCTGTCGTCGAGGTGCCGGACCTGTGAGTATCTCATGAGGTAGCGTTCTTCACCGCGTACCTGCCTCTTGGCGGATGTGTATACCGTCACCTGGTTCGACGAGGTCATGTGGATAGACAGGACGAGGTCCGGGGACTTCCTCCTTGCATAGAGTATCCGTTTCATCAACGACCTGTACCGGTCGTCTCCCCTCGTGAGATAGGCCTTCTTTCCTTTCTTCCGCAGCTTGTACCTGATGGATCTGGATATCTTGAGGGCGAGGGACTTTTCACTGACCCCCCCGGAATATATCCCGAGGTCATAGCCGCCGTGCCCGGGGTCGATGACCACTGTCGAGACAGTGACTCCAGCTGTCGAGACCGGCTTTTCCTCGGGTGGGGCCGACGGCAGGCCCTTGGGCTTTTCCCCCTCCGGCTCCTTGGCCGTGCCGCTTTTGAGATAGGCGTCTATAACGAGCCTCGGCGGAGACTTGAGCCTGAGGAGCTTTATCCACTTCAGACCCTTTATGTTGAGGAACAGGTCCCTTCCCCTCCGTGTATACTCGAAGCCTTCCGGCGAGGGTGGGGCGGATAGCTTGAAGTCCCGCGGAAACTCGACCCTGACCAGGGTGTAGGAGGAGTGCACCTTCGCCTTCTGGACCATGATGTTCTTGTCGCTCTCGAGGACTATGCGCACCATCTCGTCCTGTATGCTGTAACGGATGGTGACGTCTCCCTGCTCAGCTGCAGAGGGATGCGTAAAGAGCAGAAGAACCAGTAAGATGGCAGAGATTCTCAGTATCATAACCACTTGCTCCGGCAGTTGTCCCATCGGCCTCCCGTACGGTACCAGCAGTATTCACGGCCCCGGTGTCTCTACAGGCCATACGTGCGCCTTCTTTCACTATCGCGTGCTCCGGTTTCCCCGGAGACGGGACCGGGCGTCATCCATCAGACACCCCGTCATGTAGAGAGAAATGCATGATTGCAGGGACACTGAGAATGCATGATGCATGATGAACAGTGCACCCGGTTATATATTATAAACTCCCCGGCTTTAAAATGCACAGTCACGGGCGGTGGTCTCGGTGCATCAGGGTCATAGCCGCTTCCTGAAAGCGGCGAAGAACCTCTCCTTCCACTTTTCACACAAGGGCCGCTTGAGCCATTCGTCGAGCTCGACCCTTTCGGACATCATGATGTCGTCCTCGAAGACGCGCAACATCTCGCTGCCGAACCTCTCATCCAGTATTCCGACGTTCCCCTCGTCGTTCTTGCGCAGGGACTGGAAGTCGAGGTTGGCCGAGCCGATAACGGACCACACATCGTCGAAGAGGTAAGACTTAGAGTGCAGGATGGTCCCGGAGTATGTGTATATCTCCACGCCGTAACGCAGGAGTTTCGTGAACGAGGCCCTGGCGGCATAGTGCGCGGCCATGACATCGCTTCTTCCGGGCAGGAGGAGCCTGACCCTCACACCCCTTGAGGCAGCCCTCTTCAGGGCGCTCAGCATCCTGAGGCTCGGCGTGAAATAGGCCGTCGTGAGATTGATGGCCTTTCTGGAGTTCTCGATGCTCCAGTAGAGCAGCCTCCTCATGCGCCTGCGGCCGCGGGCGGAAGAGGCGAATATCGGTATCACCGGGAACCCGTCGGGGTAGAAAGGCGGGTCTTTCCTGTAAGGGACATCCTCCCCGCTCCAGAGGCGCCAGGCCTTCCTGAAGTGTTCCAACAGTGCCATTGCGGCAGGCCCTTTCAGGAGGACGCCGGTATCCCGCCACGAGTAGAGATTCCGGCCTTTGAGCCTGACGGGATGATGGAGCAGGTGAAATCCGCTGTATTCGTTCGCTATGTTGAGCCCCCCGGTGAAGGCGACCTCTCCGTCGATGATTATCAACTTCTTGTGGTCCCTCTTTATGTAGTTCGCCGGGTCCTTCCATGTGAACGGACGAGACGCCCTCACCTTGATCCCGGCTTCGGCCAGTCTCCTCCAGAATGCCCGCGGTGTGCCGAATGAGCCGAAGTGGTCGTACAGGACATAGACCTGCACGCCCTCGGATGCCTTCCTTCGCAGTATCTCGGCGAGCCGCTCACCTGTTTCGTCGTTGCGGTATATGTAGAACTCGAGGCATACGATATCGGCGGCCTTCTCGAGATATTTGAATATGGTCTCGAACGTCTCGGGACCCCGGTGCAGAAGCAGCACCCTGTTGCCGTCGATGAAGCGCTCTCTCAGGATTCCCTCTATCTTTCTCCTCTCGAAACTCATCGCAGACGTGCTCTTTCCATAGTTAACATTATACGGCAACAGTGCTCCTTTTTCCCGCCCTTTTTTTCCGAGCCATGGGACCGATCGCATGACTACGGTTGACTCTTTCCGCCGGGTACTGTTTAAATATACAGCATGCTTGAGAAGACCGAGAAGATCTGGATGGACGGCGAACTGGTCCCATGGGATGACGCGAAGGTCCACGTGCTTACACACACCATGCACTACGGCCTCGGTATCTTTGAGGGTATACGGTGCTACGAGACGGTGGACGGGCCCGCCATATTCAGGCTCGCCGAGCACGTCGACAGGCTCTTCAAATCGGCCAGGATATTCCTCATCGACATTCCCTATACCGAAGAGCAGATCGAGGAGGCGATCATAACGACCGTCAAGGTCAACGGCATGAGGGAATGTTACATAAGGCCCCTCGTCTATATCGGTTATGGAGCGATGGGGCTCTACCCGAAGGGCAATCCCGTGAGGGTCTCCATCGCCGTATGGCCTTGGGGTACGTATCTCGGAGACGAGGGCCTCAAGAAGGGGATCAGGGTCAAAACCTCCTCTTTCGTGAGGAACCACGTGAACTCAACCATGTCACTGGGCAAGGTCTGCGGTTACTATGTGAACTCCCAGCTCGCCAAGAAGGAGGCCGTATCCTGCGGATACGACGAAGCACTCCTGCTCGATACCGAAGGCTTTGTCTCCGAGGGAAGCGGTGAAAACATCTTCGTCGCAAGGGGAGGCCGCCTGAAGACCACACCACTCACCTCCATACTCGAGGGCATAACGAGAAACAGCATGATCACCGTCGCCCGTGACGAGGGCATCGAGACCATCGAGGATCGTTTCACCAGAGACGAGGTTTACGTCTCGGACGAGGCCTTCTTTACCGGTACGGCGGCGGAAGTGACCCCCATCAGGGAGCTTGACGGAAGGCCCATAGGTGACGGTACCCCTGGTGAGATCACCAGGAGACTCCAGGACATATTCTTCAGCATAGTCAGGGGTGAGAACAAGAGATACAGAGAGTGGCTGACCATGGTTTAGCGGCTCGCCACCCAACCTGAAAAACAAGAGAGGGCTCCAGACCTTGGAGCCCTCTCTTGTTTTAGTGTGTTCCTTTTGCTACTTCTTGTGGCATTTCATACAACTGCTCTTTGCATCAAAGGCGATCTTGCCGTTGTGGCAGGTTCCGCAGAACTTTCCGGCATAGATGTCCTTCATGGTCACCTTGTCGGCCCCTTTCTTCATCTTGAATATCTTGGGATGGCAGTCTGTGCACTTCTTGCCGGCATCTGCGTGAATCTTGCCGGAGAAAACCACCTTGCCCATCGGACTCTTTGTGAACTCCACGGTCTTACCGGGGGGAACGGCGAGGGATGTTCCGATGAAGGCAAGTGCAAAAGTCAGGATGATCGCTAAGATAAGCAGCTTCTTCACCTAATCTCACCTCCTTTCATATCATGAGTTGTCCGCTGCACGACATAAATTTATACAAAACTTATGCCATTCGTTGTAATGTCCCGCTTCGGCAATGATAGTGATGAATCCTGCCGTCCCCGGTATGACCGAATACATGAAACCGGAGGCTCGCAAAGCTGCTTGGAAAGACCAACCCCCCTTCAAATAAACGGATTTTCTCTTTGACAGTTGCAATATACACAAAAAAAACAGAATATGTCAAGTGGTAATTTTAGGCTGATCTTAAGCCGGGAGTTCAAGAGGGGGATTCTGTTATAATCATTGATTGGCGGTCTGCACCGAGGGGTCAAGGGGTGCGCGGTCCGTCACGGCATCAATAAGAAGAGGCGGGTCATGACAAGGGCGTTTATGATCGGTGCGGTGCACAGCGGCGCCGGAAAGACCACGGTCGCCATGGGTATCATGGCGGCCTTGAGAAAGAGGGGGCTCAGGGTGCAGCCCTTCAAGGTCGGTCCGGACTTCATAGACCCTGGACTGCACAGCCTCGTCTGCGGCGCCGACTCCTGCAACCTCGACATATGGATGGCCGGTGCCGATCGCGTAAGGCGTCTCTTCGCTTCCAGGAGCATGGATGCCGACGTCTCGGTTGTCGAGGGGGTCATGGGACTTTATGACGGAGGGATAAGCTCCTCTGCATCCGTCGCAGGACTCCTCGGACTCCCGGTCGTCCTGCTCGTGGATGCACGTTCCATGGCCGAGTCGGCGGCGGCGGTGGTGCAGGGGTTCCGTGACTACGGAGGGAGGGTCTCTTTCGTCGTCTTCAACAGGGTCTCAAGTCTCAGGCACAGGGAGATGATAGAGAAGGGAATGGAGAGGGTGGATGGGGTCGAGACGCTCGGTTTTCTGCCCTCGGATGAATCGGTTTCGATTCCCGGCCGCCACCTGGGGCTCCATACAGCGGATGAGGCTCCCCTTGGGGAAGCCGCGGTGGAGAGGCTCGCCGGTCTCGTCGAAGAACACGTGGACCTCGATAGACTCCTCGAACTGGCCTGCTGCGAGGCATCCTCCGGCTTCATCGAGTATCCGTCGAAGGGCCTCGAGGGCGTAAGGATTGCCGTTGCGAGGGACAGGGCATTCTCGTTCTACTACGTGGATTTTCTTGAGACCCTGAGGGCGCAGGGGGCCGAACTCGTCTTCTTCAGTCCGCTCTTCGATGAAGCGATTCCGGAGGGGATACGGATACTCTATCTCGGCGGCGGATATCCCGAGCTGTATGCGGAAGTCCTCTCGGAGAACACCTCGATGAGGGAGTCTGTCAGGCGGTGGGCCCTATCGGGAGGACACACGTATGCTGAATGCGGCGGTTTCATGTATCTTACGGAAGGCATACGTGACTTCGAGGGTCTTTTTTATCCGATGGCCGGTGTATTCCCGACGAGGGCGGTAATGAGGAGGAAGGGGATGAGGCTCGGCTACAGGGAGGTCTTTCTCACGGATGACTGCATTGTCGGAGACCGGGGTGACCGAGTGAGGGGCCACGAGTTCCACTACTCGGATATAGACCCCATGCCCGGAGACATAGAGAGGATTTACGAGGTGTCAAGTCCTGCCGGGATCGGCTGCGGTGGTGGCTTCAGGTATCTGAACACCATCGGCAGTTACATACACCTCTACCTCGGCGGAAGGGGGTTCCGCTATGGATGACCTAACCCTCGACAGTATCTGCGGTGTCAGGCTTTATCAACGGGCCGGCGGATACAGGTTCTCCGTGGATTCGGTGCTGCTTGCGGGGTTTGCAAGGTTGTCGAGGAGCGCCAAGATGGTGGCCGACCTCGGCGCCGGTTCGGGCGTGGTGGGGCTTGTTCTTGCGGCGAGGTGTCCGTGGGTTAGGGTCCTGCTGGTCGAGATACAGGAGGGGCTCTCATCGCTCGCGGAGCGCAATATAGTGCTGAACCGCCTTCAGGACAGGGTCGCCGTGCTCAGGGCCGACGTCTCCTCCGTTGCTTCCGGGGGAGAACGCAACCTCCTTGAGGGTTTTGATGCCGTGGTGTCTAATCCGCCGTTCAGGA
>DRKX01000099.1 GCA_011051565.1 Nitrospirota bacterium
GAAGCACTCCAGGAAGACCTGGACCGGTGGCTCAAACATTATAACGAAGAACGCCCCCACCGGGGCTATCGCAACCGGGGCAAACGCCCCATTGATGCCATTAACGAATACCTGGAATCTGTTAGTAAAGAAGGTTAGTCATACAGTATGTTGAAATGTGCTACATATAATCCAGACAGAAGACTTCTGAGAGTTTCTTTGTTCTTTCTCAGTTTTGCTATAATTCTTGTAGTAAAACTACTGATAGAAACAAATGCTAACTATCCTTCTTATATCATTAGCTCAATAGGGATAATCAGCATATTAGGATTAATTATTAAAAGATTTGGAGCAGTTAGTGTTCCATCCTTATTGAGTATGGTTTTATTTTTTCCTACATTGTCTCCTTTTTTTGCACACGTTATCTTCAAGGCAGATTATTATTCATGGAATAATCGGTTCTTACAAGAAGATACAAATATTGTAAATAAGGCATGCTTCATTATTTTTTTGGCATTGATAATCTATTATCTTACATTAGTATTCTTTGAAGACAGGAAAAAGCATATCCAAATTAGTAGTTACGATTCAACCAATCTTATTTTCAGGAAAAATACGTTTGTTTTTTTTTGTTGTTTGTTCTTGTTTTTTGTTTGGTTGACAGAACCGGGACCTACCTTGTTATCTGCTGATTACACAACACTATTGCAGGCACGATTTAAAGGCACTCAATTCGCAGGAGCTTTTGTAGTAATCTTTTGGGCCTTGGCATTTATGAATTACAGAAACTATAAAAAAGGTAAATTGAAAAAATTTTTTGAAATCATTACCTTTGTTGGAGTTTTATGGTTGCTGCTGCATGCGAGGAGAAATGAGCTTTTAGGCATACTCTTCATAAGCATATTATACTTATCAGAGAGAACCTCACAGAAAAAAGTTGTTTTTTGGGGATTAATATCTTTGTTCGGTTTAGTGATAATTGGAAATATTAGAAGTATGCCAATATTGGACCAATCCTATGGTGATATACTGAATGCAGTTGCAGGTGTAAGGGTCTTCCATGAGATTGGCAGGTTTGCTTCCCTGCCTGGTGGGGCAAGTAATATATTTGTTACGATGCTTGACACAATCTATTTAATGGATGTTATGAATTATGGTTTTTTATATGGTAAAACATATGTCCAATATATTTATAATATGATTCCTTTGAACTTAATAAATTTCTTGGGGTTGCCACAACCTTCCTATTTTTCCCATATTATTGCACAAAACTTTGAGTACAATGGTGGGATCTATGTATTTGCACCGGCATATGCCAATTTTGGTTTGCTGGGTGTATTAGTTGTAAGCGCTTTTTGGGGAAGGATTGTCATTTTTACGAGCAATAACTTTAAGAGTAAAAGATATTTATTTCAGGGAATTAGCCTGATAGTCATTGCTTTATTTGCAAGAGGAATGTGGTACGGCCCGATAGCGATCATGAAACCTGTAGTTGTCATTGGAGTAGTATACCTATATATCAGATCAAAAAGTAGAAGGATTAGAGTTCTATCTCATAAGATGATAGCTGTGAGAAATAGAGGTAAGAGAAGGAACTATACTGAGACCCATGGAGGGTGGACAGGTCGAAGTTGTAGGGAGCATGAGCAGGGAACAACCTAAAAACAGGGGGTAGAAGAAGGTGAAGCAGAGGAAATGGACAGCAGAAGACAAACTGGCAATCGTAATGGAGGGAGTTAAGGGAAAGAGGTCAGTGGCAGATATCTGTCGTGAGAGGGCGGTCCATCAAACTGTGTAAGTAGTTAAACTAAGTAAAACACAGGAGGTGGACAATGGGGAATCAGAGGAAGGCCTCTAGGGCAGAGGAAGTAAGGAGCCGGATTAAGGAATTAGTGCAACAAACCCTTCAAGCAAATAGTGAGGTCGTTTTTGAAAAGAAGATACCAGGCATCAAAAATGTTTTGAAAAATGGGTCGCATTACAGGAGTACTTCAATAAACGAGACTACAAGATGCGCAGCCGGATGTTGCTACTATTGCGAGACAGTTAAGATTTGACAAAAAATAAACTCTATGGAAAAAAGATATCGTTATCTCATCATCCAGAACATAGTCTCTCCGTATAAAGCCTTGTTGTTTAAGGCAATGAAATGTATTTCTGATGACCCATTCAAGGTCTTGTTCATTGCTGAAACGCGAAGTATGAGAGAGTGGAATTTGCCGAAAAACACCGAATCACTTGGTTTTCCATTTGAGGTAATGTTCGATGGAAACCTGGAGAACGTCGGGACGGTGGAGATGCTTATGAAAACGCTCAGGAGACTGGACTATTATCGTCCTGAACTGGTAGTCATAGGCGGATACAATCAGTCATCCTATTGGGGAGCTCTGGCCTGGGCCAAGAAAAACAGAAAGAAAATTATGCTTATAAACGAGTCACATTTTCTTGACAAACCGCGCTTGTATTTTAAGGAAAGCATAAAGAGGCTTTTTGTTCGCAACTGCGATGCAGCACTGGTGGATGGAGCGCGACACAAGGACTATACCATGAGCTTAGGACTGAGTCCCGAGAGAATATTCGTAAAGGGAGGCACAGGTCCAGTTGATGTTTCTTGGTATCAGAGAGAGGTGTTGCAGATTAGAAGTCGGAAGCAGGAAGTATGTAAAGAACTCGGGCTGCCATCCAAGAATTTTCTTTTTGTAGGGAGGTTTGCCCCGGAAAAGAACATCATTACACTGCTGAATGCCTACAAGAGGCTGAAGGAGCAGGGGGCGAGTAACTGGGGGCTGATCCTTGCTGGAAACGGGCCCCTGCGAGACGAGATAGTCGATTTCATTGATGCCAACGGTGTGAGGGGCGTGTCGCTTCCGGGATTCATGCAACAGGAAGAACTCATTCGTTACTATGCAGTAAGCGACGTGTTTGTTCTCCCGAGCGTGTCGGAACCGTGGGGACTGGTTGTGAGTGAAGCGATGGCTTCGGGACTGCCTGTTATTGTCTCAAGGAAGTGCGGTTGTTATCCTGATATAGTGCATGACGGTGTGAACGGATTTTCGTTCAATCCCTTGGACGAGGAGGAACTCTACAGCTTGATGTGTCGGGTGAGTAACGGAGCCTGCAAGCTTGATGAAATGGGCAGGGCCTCGCTCTCGATAATTAAAGACTATACTCCTGAGAAAGCCGCACGGACTGTAGTCGACGCCGTACGATTCGTATTGAATGATGAATGATAAGATTCAAGGGTTATTGTGTGAAAATGACTTAAGGAGGATAAAATGAGAGTTCTTGTTCTTGGTGGAGATGGTTTTTGTGGATGGCCTACGTCACTTGGCCTGTCTAACGCAGGATATGATATTACCATTGTCGACAATCTTTCAAGGAGGAAGATCGATATCGAGCTGGAGTGCGAATCTCTTACGCCCATTCAGCCCATCAGCACCAGGTTGAAGGTCTGGAAGGAGGTTTCAGGGAAAGACATAAAGTTCATAAACCTTGATGTTGCGCGCCAGTACCACAAGCTGTATACACTCATCAGAGAATTGAAGCCAGAGGCGATCGTTCACTTTGCCGAACAACGTGCCGCACCATACTCAATGAAGTCTCCGTTTCACAAGCGGTACACCGTGGACAACAACATAAATGCAACCCATAACGTACTTTGTGCCATTGCCGAGAGCGGACTGGATGTCCATCTCGTTCACCTCGGCACCATGGGGGTTTACGGATACGGCACAGCTGGAATGGCCATCCCTGAAGGCTACTTGAACGTAAAGGTAGACTGTGGAAACGGAGAGTTGAAGGACCTCGAGATACTGTATCCCGCGAACCCTGGCAGCGTGTATCATCTCACAAAGACGCAGGATGCCCTGATGTTCTACTATTACAACAAGAACGACGGAATACGAATCACGGACCTTCATCAGGGTGTGGTCTGGGGGACCAATACGCCCGAAACCATGATGGACGAAAAGCTCATCAACCGGTTCGACTATGACGGTGATTACGGCACGGTGCTAAACCGGTTCTTGATGCAGGCTGCGATCGGCCATCCCCTTACAGTGCATGGAACCGGGGGGCAGACGAGAGCTTTCATTCATATAAGAGACACTGTTAAGTGTATTCGTATTGCAATAGAAAATCCTCCACAAAAAGGTGACAGGGTTCAGATATTCAACCAGACAACAGAGACACATACAGTTCGTGATTTGGCGGAACTTGTGTCAAGGATAAGCGGTGCCGAGATCCGTTATTACAAAAATCCGAGAAAGGAAGCACCAGAAAATAAGCTTACTGTCATCAATGAACGGTTTTTGCGGTTAGGACTCAATCCTATAACACTGGAGAAGGGCCTCTTGTCCGAAGTTATGGATATCGCCAAAAAGTATAAAAGTCGATGCGACAAATCCAAGATAATCTGTAAATCCATCTGGACAAAGGATATCGAGGTTGACGTCGAAGGCTCCGTTACTCCAATCAATCAATCAGAAACAGTCCACGAGATTCAAGGTTGATAGTCTGAAAATGATCTGTTCAGGTTAATTTGGTCGTTTGCTTTTTTGTGTTGCAGCAAAACAAAAAATTGTGCTTAAGGTGAATGCGAATGAATAGAATTCTTATTACCGGAGGATGCGGTTTTATAGGCTTGAACCTGATTGCATATCTGATGAAGAAACCTGTATCTGACATAGTTGTGTTAGATAATCTGTCAACAGGCAGAAAGGAGAATCTTCATGAGTTTGATGTAGAGTTTCACGAGGGTGACATAAGAGACGCCACACTCGTGGAAAAGCTTATCTCTTCAGTAGACAGTGTGATACATCTTGCAGCCGACACCCGTGTTATGGAGTCTATCGAGAATCCAGATTACAACTTTGACGTCAATGTAGTCGGCACTTATAATTTGTTACGAGCCGCGAGGAATAAAGGCATTGAACGCTTCGTTTTTGCCTCAACCGGTGGGGCTATTCTTGGTGACATTGATCCGCCGGTACATGAGGGTATTGTTCCACGTCCTATTTCTCCTTATGGAGCAAGCAAGCTTTTTGCCGAGGGATACTGCTCGGCCTTCGCCGGTTCGTATGATATGAGGACGGTTGCATTGAGATTCTCTAATGTATATGGTCCACGTTCATATCATAAGGGCAGTGTGGTTGCAGCCTTTTACAAGCGGATAATTAACGGACTGCCTTTAATTGTTTACGGTGATGGAACCCAGACGCGGGATTATGTATATGTCGATGATATCTGTGAGGCCATTTACCTCTCTCTTTCAGGTGAACACGGCGGCAAGGTTTATCAGTTGGGTTCCGGTAAGGAAACATCCATTAATGAGCTTATCAAGGAAATAAAAGAAGTTGTGGGAAAAGATTATAATGTTGATGTGCAGTATGAGTCTTTTCGAAAGGGGGAAATCCGTAAAAATTACGCCGATATCAGTAATGCCAAGAGGACGTTGGGATTCGATTCCAAGGTAAAGCTTAAGGATGGTCTGAGGAGGACGTGGGAATGGTTCTGTACCAACTATCACCGATACGCCGAGACTGAGCGTCAACATTAAAAGTAGTATTAAGGTTTCAGCATCGAAACCCAAATTGAGCCGTGGGACCTTTGCTTACAAATGCATGCCGATGTTTGTTTTCTTGCTTTGACCGAGTGATAAGGCAAGACTTGACAGAAAAGTAGTTACCATGAAAATATTGAAACTGATAGATTATTTTTATCCTGCCGAGGAGGCTGGGGGGCCGATTCCTGTAGCTTACAATTTTGCTAAAAGATTTATCGAGCGCGGTCATGAAGTGACCATCTGGACATCTAATCTTATGACTGCTAATAGTAGAATGAGCAGTAAGACTTTTACAGATCAACGTGAAGGGATAGAAGTGATTTACTTGAACAGCCCATTGCGTTATCGTTGGGCGGCCATCACTCCTTCCTTATTTTCCCTCTGCCGTAATAGACTTAAAGATTTTGACATAATCCACTTTTATGCCTACCGGGGATTTATGCCTCTGGTGGTGAGTTGGTATGCAAAGAAATACGATGTACCATATGTTTTGCAAGCCCTTGGAACAGTGCCTATACTCGTGAGAAGCCGGATAAAGAAGTATGTTTATGACCATGTTTTCGGTTATCGAATCTTGGAAAACGCGCAGAGATTGATTGCAAAGTCTCCGCTGGAGAAAAAACAGTACCTGGAAGTGCATGTTCCTGAAAGAAAAACGGCGTTGGTTCCTAATGGTATAGACATTTCAGAGTTGCCAGAAGACTTGAAACGGGGAGGCTTCAAAAAGAAATTTAATATCCCTGAAAATGATAAGGTTATTCTATTTCTTGCGAGAATACATAAACGTAAAGGATTGGATATTCTGATAAAAGCCTTCTCGATGATAAAAATAGCAAATGTCAAGCTGGTCATTACAGGCCCCGATGACGGTTTCCTGAAAGAGACGCTGAAGTTGGTGTGTGAGATGAACATTAATGACAAGGTGATTATTACCGGACCTCTTTATGGAAGAGATAAGTTTCAAGCATATCTGGATGCTGATATTTATGTCCTTCCGGCAATACAGGAAAATTACCCGAAATCTGTGCTCGAAGCTGTCCTGTGTAAAGTGCCTGTTATTATTACGCAGGATTGTGGTATCGCTCACCTGATCAGAGACAGGGTGGGGCTTGCGATACCATATGATGTGGATGCGTTGTTTTTTGCATTGGAAAAACTTCTAACTGACAGCAACCTGAGGGAGTCTTTCAAGAAAAACTCTGGTGTTTTATTACAGGAGCATTTTTCCTGGGAGACACATGTTGACAAACTGGAAAACTTGTACCTGGAGGTTTTAAACGGGCGATCAAAAGCACTATGAAGGAAAATATAGTACCTTAATCCTAAAGATAAATACTTACAAGAGCTATCTTAAGAAGACGCTTTATGATAACTTCACCTCCTGGAGAATAGAACGATGATCATTCTCGGACTCAACGCATACCATGGCGACTCCTCTGCCTGTATCGTGGCTGACGGCAGGCTCGTTGCCACTGTCGAGGGCAACTCTAGACAGTGTCTTTCTTTACATATTGACAAAGCCCAACACCAAAGCATAATAGTTATGATATGGAATTACCAAGGTGTTCATTCGTACACATTAAGTATACGACTTGATGAGTGGGTGCACTCAAGGTTTGTAAACAATCTACGAATAACTTGAACATGGTCTCCCGAGAGACAAGAAAAATTGACATTATCATTCCTGCGTTTAATGCTGCCGGACATATTGAAGAATGCCTGGATCATATATATGCATCCGACTATGATAACTTCCAGGTTACCGTAGTCGATGACTGTTCAACCGATGAGACCCTCAACAAAGTAAAGGCCTACCCTCTGGTGAGAGTCTTGAAGAATCCCGTCAACAAGGGTGTTTCGGCTGCACGTAACCACGGTATCAATGAAACGGACGGCGATATTGTTGTTTTTATCGACTCTGACGTTCTGATTCCGAAACAATTGTTAAGTCAAATGCTGAATTCGTTTGAACGCAATCCAGAGGTTTCCATCATTCAGGGTCGCTATGACGACACATCTTATTATAAGAATACTTTCAGTCAGTATAAACATTTTATATTTTCGTTTCGCGGTTTGAACCCTATGGATGATGGGAAGTACGCAAACTATGTTCATACTGCTTGTGTGGCCGTGCTCCGTGAAGTTGTCGAGGAAGTTCGGTTTAACGAAGACCTGACCCGAGGCGAAGACGTGGACTTTGGTCAACGTTGTGCTCAAAAGGGCTTTTTGATTTACGTGGATCGTGAATTGACGGTCAGACACAAGAAGAAATATACCTTTGCTTCCTTTACCCGCTACCAGTTTAATTCCGCTAAGGAGATGGCTTCCCAGTTTCTCGCGGGGAAGAGCGATAGAAAAGAACAGCCGTTTTATTCCAGCAAGAATCCCCTGTATAAAAAGCTGTGGATACTCAGGCCCTTTGTGAGTTGGCTGTTCTTGCTGAGTTTGTCCTGGGGATTATTCGGAGGTGGGCTGTTTCCCCGACTGTTACTTGCATCAAGTGTCGTGGCGTCGTTTTTGTTTGAATACAATTTTCGTCTATATCTACTCAGGGTTGCTCCGCTGAAGGTAAACCTGGCAGCCGTGATGATCTATTTTTATGATGGACTTATAACGTCGATAGGGATTGCCGCAGCGGTAACGACCAATATGATCGGCAATCGCATAAATACGAGGAATCACTGATATGAGCCGTATTGTTGACTATTTCAAGCTTGGCAGAAAGTACTTTTCAAAACACCAACCTCTGGCCATGATCTATTTTGTGACCAAGCGGTGCAATGCCAAATGCATGCACTGCTTTTATTGGGATGACCTGAACAAGACCAACTTGAATGAATTAAAGATTAACGAGATTGAAAGAATAGCCGACAGCACGGGAAAGCTACTATACTTGAGATTGTCCGGCGGCGAACCGTTCATAAGACAAGACCTGTTTGACTTGGTAAGAGTATTCGTAGAGAAGTGCAGTCCCTCATTTGTCGGTATCCCAACAAACGGTTTTTATACCGACAGGATCGTAAGGTTTGCAGAGAAAGCGGGAGTGTTTAATACGCGCATAGAAATCGGTGTCTCGATAGATGACTTGAGAGAACATCATGACAAAATCAGAGGATCAAGACTTGCTTTCGAAAACGCTATCAATACATTCAAGGAATTAAAACGTATTCAATCGAGAACCCGAAATCTACGCATCGGATTTATTACTACTGCCGTCAAAAGTAATCAAACGAGGTTGGTGGAGATTTTTGAGTATTTAAAAGCGCTCGAGCCCGACAGTATTTCCTGCAACATTGTTCGCGGCGATACCAGAGACAGGGGAGAAAAAGAGTTTAACATGCATAGCAGCAAGCACTTCAACGACTTATGCGATGAATACAACGACACTCGAGTGAAGAAACGCCGTGATCTGTTCAGTCGCATGCGTCAGGCAAAAACACTTTATGCCCATGAGATCCGTCAGAAAATGATCGAGACTGATACATTTCAGATTCCTTGTGTTGCTGGAAGTAAAATTGTTGTTTTGTATGCTGAAGGGGAAGTATATCCCTGTGAAACGCTGGATTTTGAAATCGGAAACGTAAGAGACTATGACCTGGACATAAGAAGACTCTTACAAAGCAGTAGGGCCGCGTCCATTCAAAACAAAATCATCAGTGGAAACTGTTTCTGTTCACATGAATGCTTTACGACGGCCAGTATAGTTTTCAGCAAAAAACAGCTGTTGAAAGTTGCCGGCAGGGCACTCTCCCCGAGAATGTTTGGTTAGACATACACTTGCCGTTTTGAGCGCTATAAGTGGTTAGCAACCGATGATTGCCGAGGTCGCTGGATTGTCATGAAAGAAACGAGAGACAGACGTGTAAAGAGTCACGCTTGCGCCGACCAACCGGCTGACACGGCCGGTAAACACGGTTGGCTGATTTGCAGCCTTGCTGGAATCGGGCTGAAAGCACCGTAATGAAGCGAAAGCATTTCCTGCTTGCCTTGGTTGCCCTTGTCGTTGCACTTGCAGCGGCGGCCTACATGTTTCGTGCTCCTGTACTGACGGGTATGGGAGAGTTTCTGGTGGTCACCACACCTTTACAGAAGGCAGATATTATCGTTGCTCTTGGTGGAAGCAAAGAACGACGACAGGATGCTGTCGAGCTTTTAAGAGAGGGTGTTGCTCCCAGAGTCATGTTTACGGGCAATGACGTGGACAAAAAGGACTATCAGTGTGAGGGGATAACCGAAGAGGCAACGATTCTGCCGCCAGGGCCTTCCTATAGTACTTATGATGATGCCAATGTAGTCCTCAAAGCCGCAGAGGAAAACAACTTTCGGTCAGTCATAATTGTGACCTCACCTTATCATCTCCGGCGATCTGGATTTATATTCCACGAAGTCTTCAAAGGTCGGCGTGTCAACCTTATGTTCCATGCCTCCAGGATCAAGGCCTTTCAAATGGACAAGTGGTGGAAGAGCTACATAGGCCGGAAACTGGTCTTGAAGGAGTATATGGGGCTGGTTTATTATTGGGTGAAGTATTAATGGCTTTTGCGGATGGAAGAGTTCAGAGGCCTTTGGAAGAAGACTCAAGGCCCTGTGCCGAACCATTTAGGTGTATGTGTGCACCGAAAGACGAAGAGGTTGAGAGATGAACATAACAGGCTGGGCGACAAGGACCGCGTTCCGGACCGATGATGGATTGTCACAGGAGCGCAGCAAGTTTATGATCTGCAAGACAAGGAATCTCAATATGTTACGGCAGTCCTTGAAAGGTTTAGGGTTTATGAAATGATCATTCTCGGACTCAACGCATACCATGGCGACTCCTCCGCCTGTATCGTGGCTGACGGCAGGCTCGTTGCCGCTGTCGAGGAGGAACGTTTCACGAGGGTGAAGCATTGGGCCGGATTGCCGGTACAGGCCGTACGCTACTGCCTTGAAGAGGCCGGAATATCCATAGGGGAGGTCGACCACATAGCGATAAACCGTGACCCGAGGGCAAACCTGCTCAGGAAACTCTTCTATGTCTTTTCAAAGCGGCCCTCTTTCAATGCGATCGCGGATCGCCTCAAGAACGCCGGCAGGGTCAACAACATACGGGACGAACTCGCGGCAGGGCTAGAGGTCGACGCTTCCGAGATCAAGGCCGGCGTTCACAATGTGGAGCATCATGTAGCCCATCTCGCGAGTTCCTTCCTTGTATCACCATTCGACAAGGCCGCTGTGGTGTCCGTCGACGGCTTTGGTGACTTCGTCGGGAGCATGTGGGGAATGGGGGAGGGAAACGTTCTGAGGGTCAGAGAGCGTGTCTTCTTCCCTCATTCGCTGGGCTTGTTCTACCTGGCGTTCACTCAGTACCTCGGGTTCCTAAAGTATGGAGACGAGTACAAGGTGATGGGCCTTGCAGCCTACGGCGAGCCGGAGTTCATGAGGGAGATGAAGAAGATAGTCAGGCTTTACGACGGTAACGGGGCTTCCGCTAACGGCAATCTCTTCGAACTCGGCCTGGAATACTTCGTTCATCACTCGGAAGGGGTGTCGATGACATGGAACGGGGGAGAGCCGAGGATGGGGCCTGTCTTCTCGAAGGACGTCGTTGGACTGCTGGGACCCGAAAGAGCCGAGAGCGGGCCCATCGAAGAAAGGCACAGGAATATAGCCGCATCCCTGCAGAGAATGTACGAAGAAGCTTTTTTCCATATTCTTGATCATGTGTACAGGCGGACGAAGTGTCCCAACCTCGCCCTCGCAGGGGGCTGTGCGATGAACAGTCTGGCAAACGGCAGGATACTCCGTGATACGCCGTTTCAGGAGGTGTTCATACAGCCGGCGGCTGGAGACGCGGGCGGAGCCATAGGCGCTGCGTTCTACGTATGGAACCAGGTGCTCGGCATGCCGCGCTCCTACGTGCTCGAAAACCCCTACCTCGGCCCCGGTTTCAGCGATGAGGACATCTCGAGAGAACTGGCCGCGAGGGAGGATGAGCTGGAGAGCGCCGGCTGCCGGATCGAGAGGATCGACGACGAGGAGGTGCTCTGTAGGAGGACGGCGGAATACATAGCCGACGGCAAGGTGGTCGGCTGGTTCCAGGGCCGCATGGAGTGGGGTGCCCGCGCCCTGGGCAACAGGAGCATAGTATGCGACCCGCGCAGAGGCGACATGAAGGACATCCTTAACCTGAAGATCAAGAGGCGGGAGTCTTTCAGGCCATTTGCCCCCTCGATACTGCTCGAACACACGGGTGAATACTTCGAGACAGACTACCCCGACCCGTTCATGTTAAAGGTTTACATGATTAAGACCGAAAAGAGAAAGACCATTCCTGCCGTCACCCATGTCGACGGTACGGGCAGGATTCAGACCGTGAGGCGTCAGGACAATCCGCGCTACTGGCGGCTGATAGAGGAATTCAGGAGGATAAGCGGCGTGCCGGTTGTGCTCAACACGTCCTTCAACGAGAACGAGCCGATCGTCTGTAGGCCCGGGGAGGCACTCGACTGCTTCCTCAGGACAAGGATGGACCTGCTTGTGCTGGGAAGCTTTTTCATAAGCCGTTAAGAACACGGGAGTGTTTTCGTTGATTCTTGACAGGTTCTCAGGGAATGCCGTGCCGTCGAATGCCATGAGTTCACGGACCGGCTGTCATTGTTAACCATAAGGATCATCTAAAGGAGGGGGCGATGAGAGTTTCGATCATTACGGTGGTCTACAACGGTGCTGAGAACATCGAGGACTCGGTCAGGAGCGTCATAGGCCAGACGCACAAGGATATCGAGTATCTCGTCATCGACGGGGGATCGACGGATGGAACCCTCGATATCTTGAGGCGGTACGAAGACGGTATCACGAAGATCGTCTCGGAACCTGACAACGGCATTTACGATGCCATGAACAAGGGGCTCGGGATGGCCTCGGGGGACATAGTGGGCATATTGAACTCCGACGACCTCTATGCCGACAACCGGGTGATCGAGAACGTCGTCGAGCACTTTTCAGAGAAGAGGGTGGACTCCTGCTACGGGGACCTGGTATATGTCGACAGGCGTAACACGAACATACCGGTCAGGCACTGGAAATCCGGAGAGTTCGTCAGGAACAGGTTCAGAAGCGGCTGGATGCCGCCGCATCCGACGTTCTTCGTCAAGAGGGACGTCTACGACAAGTACGGATTCCTGAACGTCGACTTCCCCCTTGCCGCCGACTACGAACTGATGCTGCGCCTCCTGTACAGGTACGAGGTGAGCACGACATACATACCGAGGGTGCTCGTCAAGATGAGGACGGGCGGCACGAGCACCCCGGGGCTGTATACCGTCAGGGCCGTTGCCGAGAACTACAAGGCCTGGAAAGTGAACAATCTCAATCCCAACCCGATCACTTTCGTACTCAAGCCCCTGTCGAAGCTTTTCCAGTACGTAAACACGAAGGCTGCACTCTGAGCCCTCCAACAAGCCGGTTATGGAGCGGGACACTGAAGAGGCCTCCCGCCCGGGAGGCCTCCTCCAGCACCATGCTCGGCAGCCTCCCTCCCGCACACGCATTCCGGAAGCACGAGCTAAAATTGACTTTAACGGTTTCCAAGTGATAAACTCATCCTATAGGCGATCTGTACGGCTGAGATGCTCTACGGCGGTCTTCTCCCAGGCCCATCCCGCAAAAGCTCCTTTCACCGGGATAAACCAGGGTCGGCTCCAGACGCCTCTCTTCCGGCGGTGAGCATGCCGGTAATGAAGGGAGACCTCCCTGTTATGCCGGAATCTACGGAGGAGTGTTCAGGACGTGCAAACGGAGTGTCAAGCACGGGCATAACCTGAAACCGGAAGATAATGAACCGTCTCCTGATGCAAACCGCGCTGCCGTTTCTTGTATCCTTCATCATCCAGCTTATCGTCATCAAGAATCCCTACATCAGCTCCTTCTGCATGGACCGTGCCGACACCGAAAAGCCCCACAGGTTTCACGACGTTCCGACGCCGAGGGCAGGGGGGCTGGGGATAGTGATCGCATTGATTGTGGGACTGAGCGTGTTCGGCAGGGAGGGGGTGTATCTGGCGGTGTCGGCGCTGCCGGCGTTCGTGATAGGGTTTTATGAGGACATGACGTCGAGCATAAGCCCGAGGCTGAGGCTTCTGACGATAGCGGCCGGTGCGGTGCTGGGGATGGTGCTGCTGGACAGCGTGGTGTACGATCTGGGAATAATGAGGATGCCGGTGTGGGTGGCGGTGCCGTTTACGATAGTGGCGATAACGGGGCTGTCGAACGCGGTGAACATAATAGACGGATTCAACGGGCTTGCGTCGGGAGTGTCGGTGATAATCCTGTTGTCGTTCGGAGTGATGGCGAGAGTGTACGGGGACGTGGAGCTTCTGGGTATGATAGTGGTGGCGGCGGTGGCGATAGCGGGTTTTCTGGTGTGGAACTTTCCGAAGGGGAAGATATTCCTGGGAGATGGGGGTGCGTACTTCATAGGGTTCGTGCTGGCGGAGCTGTCGATACTGCTGGTGAAGAGGAACGAGGGGATATCCCCGTGGTTTTCGCTGGTGATACTGGCCTATCCGGTCTTCGAGGTGATCTTCTCGATCTACAGGAAGAAGTTCAAGAGGGGTCTGTCAGCGTTTCAGCCGGACAGGGTTCACTTTCACATGCTGATCCACCGTAGGGTGGCGAGGAGCAATCCGAAGACGTCGGTGTACATATGGGTGCTGGTGGCGGTGTTCAACGCGGCGGCCCTGCCGTTTCACGCGAACACGCCGGCGCTGATGCTGATATTCCTCCTCTTCTCA
>DRKX01000100.1 GCA_011051565.1 Nitrospirota bacterium
GCTGGAGGTCCGGCGCTGATCGACTGCCCGGTCGACTACAGCGAAAACCTCAGGCTGACCGGGGTGCTCGGCAGGCTGATCTGTCCGATGTAGGATGATCCTCACGCAGGGGACGTTGTGTCGCCCCGATTCGGCGCCTCGACGGGAGGCGTCCCTGTGGCGGACGTGGAGTTGACGGAATGGAGACGGAGAAGACGGATTTTCTGATCATAGGAAGCGGAGTGGCCGGACTGAGGGCGGCCATAGAGCTGGCGTCTCACGGCGAGGTCCTCGTGGTGACCAAGGACGTGATGCGGGAGTCGAGCACCGAGTATGCCCAGGGCGGCGTTGCGGTTGCCATGAGTGACGAAGACAGGGTCGGAATACACTTCGAAGACACCCTCAAGGCGGGTGACGGCCTCTGCCGCGAAGACGCGGTGAGGGTCCTGGTCGAGGAGGGTGCAGAGCGTATAATCGAGCTGATCGAGTGGGGTGCCGAGTTCGACAGGGCGGGCACGAAACTCGACTTCACGCTCGAGGCGGCCCACTCTCGGCGGAGGGTGCTGCACGCACACGGAGACTCGACCGGCAGGGAGATAGAGCGTGTGCTGATCAACAAGGTCGTCTCCCTCGAGGGTGTCAGGAGGTTTCCCTTCTCCATGACCGTGGACCTCGTCGTCGACGGCGGTGAATGCCGCGGGGCGTACGTGCTGAAGGAAGGCCGCATGTACAGGGTGCTCGCACGTGCCACGGTGCTGGCGACCGGAGGCGGCGGCCAGATGTTCTCGAGGACCACGAATCCGCCGGTGACCACGTCCGACGGAATGGCGATCGCACTGAGGGCTGGCGCGGTGCTGGAGGACATGGAGTTCGTGCAGTTCCATCCGACGGTGCTCTTTGCACCGGCTGCGCCGCAGTTCCTGCTGAGCGAGGCGATGAGGGGCGAGGGCGGCATCCTGAGGAACATTTACGGTGAGCCCTTCATGAAGAACTACCATCCGGACGCCGAACTCGCGCCGAGGGACGTGGTCTCGAGGGCGATAATATCCGAGATGGTCAGGACGAGCAGCCCGTACGTCTATCTCGACCTCACGCACCTCGATCCCGCGTTCGTGAAGAGGAGGTTCCCGAGGATATACAGGACTTGCCTCCAGTACGACATAGACATAACGAGGGACAGGATACCGGTTTCGCCCGCCGCCCATTACATGATGGGCGGGGTCAGGACGGACACGAACGGGCGTACGAACATAGAGGGCCTCTATGCCGCCGGCGAGGTTGCCTGTACGGGCGTGCACGGTGCAAACCGCCTCGCGAGCAACAGCCTCCTCGAGGGACTCGTCTTCGGTGCCAAGGCTGGAGAGGCCGCTGCAGAAGCCTCCGCCGGCAGAGCCGTACCGGACCTTCCCGCGGTTGCCTCCCCTCCGGCATACGGAAGGATCGACGGCTACGAGGAGATCAAGACGCGGCTGAGGAGGCTCATGTGGGACCGCGTGGGCATAATACGGTGCGCCGAATCCCTCGGTGCTGCAAGGGAGGAGCTGTCAAACTTCGCGGACATTCTCCGGCACCAGTACAGGACGAGGGAGGAACTGGAGCTCAAGAACATGATCCAGACGGCCGCCCTCGTCACAGAGGCCGCCCTGCAGAGACGCTGCAGCATCGGCGCGCATTACAGGTCGGACTTTCCGCAGAAGGAGGGCTGCTGCTTCCACGTGGAGTGGAGGATGGAGGGTGACGGCAGCCTCGTGTCACGCCGGCTGTGGCAGCCGGCAAGAGAGGAGCCGGCTGCTGAGGGTTGAGGCATGGGCTACACCCGGCCGGTGCGGGATATCCTGGTGGAGCCCGTGCCGATGGGCGCTTCCAGCAGGCTCATCGGTGCCGGGGAAGGAGTTGCTTGAAGTCGCTCACGGCGAGGAATCCGCCGCCGTTGCCTGCAGGTTCCGTCTCCTTTGAGCTCGCCATCGTCTTCAGCACCAAGTACCTGATGCCGAACTCCCCTGCTGCCTCGAGGTTCTCCTTCACGTCATCGATGAAGACGGTCCTCTCCTTGTCGAAGCGGAGTATCCTCTCCACCCTCTGCCAGAAGGCGGTCTCCTCCTTGGGACAGCCTATCTCGGAGGAGGTGATCACCCTGTCGAAGTACCGGCCGATCTGCGTCTTGCGCATCTTTATCTTGAGGGTCTTGTAGTGGGCGTTCGTGACGAGCACGACCTTCTTGTCGGCATCCTTGAGTGCGCAGAGGAAGTCCTCGACGTGCGGGTGAACCTCAATCAGGTGCCTTATCTGTTCCTTGAGCGCAGGTATGTCGAGGTCGAGCTCCCTCGACCAGAAGTCTATGTCCGTCCAGTTGAGCGTGCCCTCGTGCACCTTGTACTTCTTGAGCAGTTCCTCCTTGGCCCTGCCGAAGGTGATGTCGTGCTTTTCAGCGTACTTCTCGGGTACGAGGTGTTCCCAGAAGTAGTCGTCGAAGTACCTGTCGAGGAGGGTGCCGTCCATGTCGAGCAGCACGTGCCTCACGTCCCCCCAGAGGGCCTCCTTCAGTCTCCTTATGTCCGCGGTCTTGGTCATTGTACCATCTCCTGCCTCGCCGTCATCCTCTGATGCTGAACCTCTTCACGTAGGGCAGCCTGCATATCCTCTCGAGGATCGCATCGACGACCTCTTTCTTCCTGAAAGTCAGGGATACGTGGTATGTGAATTCGTCTTTGACACGGTCCATCTCGTATTCGATGTTTGCAATGTTTGCGCCGGCCTCCCTGAGCACGCCGGCCACGTCCTGCTCTTTCGCGGCGGGCTCTGTGGTCAGGGTCAGTATCTTGTAAGTCAGGCGGGGGACCCTCACCTCGACCCGCCTCAGGACCCAGAGCGCAATGAACGTGATGAGGAAGGCGGTCAGGGCCGGAACGTAGAGGCCGCTTCCGACGGCAAGCCCTATGACCGAGACGATCCAGAGGCATGCCGCCGTGGTGAGGCCCTGGATGGTCAGGCCCGACTTGATTATCACCCCTGCACCGAGGAACCCGATGCCCGTTATTGCGCCGGCGGCTATCCTTGCAGGGTCGATCCTTATTATCGAGGGGTCGAGCGTGCTCGTACGGTAGAAGTTGTCGGAGACGATCATTATCAGTACCGAGGCGAGACTGACGATCAGGTGTGTCCTGAACCCCGCGGGCCGGCCGTGGCTCTGGCGTTCGAATCCGATGATGCCGCCGAGCAGGGCACCGAGCAGGAGCCTGAGGATCGTCTCTGTTGAGTCAGTCATCATGGGACCGCTTCGGTTTGAGCTTCAGAAAGCGCCTCTTTCCCACCTTGATGACGTATTCACCCTCGGCCAACCTCTCCTGCGGGTCGGTCACCCGGCGGTCGTTCACCCATACGCCGCCCTGCTGTATGAGCCTCATAGCCTCGCCGGTGCTCTTGCAGAGCCCTCCTTCCTTCAGTATGCGGGGCACCCAAATGCCGGAGTCCTCCCACGCCGTCTCGATCTCCGGGATGTCGTCAGGCAGGCGTTTCTCCTTGAATACCCGTTCGAACTCCTCCCGGGCCTTCAAGGCCTCCTCCCTGCCCCAGTAGCGCCCGACTATCTCGAGCGCAAGGGCCTCTTTCGCCTTCTTCGGGTGGACCGTGCCGTCCTCGATCCCCTTCTTGAGGGCATCGAGCTCTTCGAGGCTTATGTGGCTCAGGAGTTCGTAGTACTTGATCATCAGGGCGTCGCTGATCGACATCAGCTTTCCGTACATCTCTCTGGGCGGCTCCGAGATGCCGATGTAGTTGCCGAGGCTCTTCGACATCTTCTGCACGCCGTCCGTGCCCTCAAGCAGCGGCAGCATGATGACCACCTGCTCGTCGAGGCCCGACCTCTTCTGGAATGTCCTGCCCATGAGGAGATTGAAGCGCTGGTCCGTGCCGCCGAGCTCGACGTCGGCCTTCAGGTGGACGGAGTCGTATGCCTGAAACAGAGGGTAGTAGAACTCGAGTATGGTTATGTCCTGCCTGGCCTCGAACCTCTTCTTGAAGTCGTCCCTCTCGAGCATCCTCGCCACGGTCTGCATTGCGCCGAGGCGCACGATCTCGAGCGCGCTCATCTTCGAGAACCACTCGCTGTTGAACCTTATGCGGGTCTTCTCGGGGTCGAGCACCTTGTAGACCTGTTCCTTGTAGGTCTCGGCATTCCTCAGGACCTCTTCCTCTGTCAGGGGTTTTCTGGTCTCGGACTTCCCCGAGGGATCACCGATCATTCCCGTGAAGTCGCCGATCAGGAATATCACCTCGTGGCCGAGCTGCTGAAACTGCCTCATCTTCTCGAGCAGGACCGTGTGGCCGAGGTGAATGTCCGGCGCCGTGGGGTCGAACCCGGCCTTGACCCTGAGGGGCCGTCCCTCGCGCAGCTTCGCGAGGAGTTCCTCCTCCTTGATTATCTCTACGGTGCCGCGCTTGATGGTCTCGATCTGTTCTTCGGGTGAAAGCATGATCGTCTATTATACTCCAAAAAGGGGGCGTTTTTCAGAAGCGTCGGCAGGCTGCATGACATATATCATAACCTCCGGGGCCGCGGGTCTGGTAGACTTGCACCATGAAGAGCATCGTGGAGACCGGGAGGGTGGTTGAGACGAGTGACGGCATCGCCTTGGTCAGGATAGAGCAGGGCAGGTCGTGCAGGGGGTGCGGCATGGCCAAGCTCGGTCTCTGCAGGCCCGGAGGCGCTGGGATGCTCCTCGAGGTCGAAAACCCTGTAGGTGCCGTCAAGGGGGACAGGGTCATGATAGGGCTCGGCAGGAGGGTGCACCTGAAGGGCTACTTCATCATCTACATCCTCCCGCTTTTCGTCATGACGCTGGGCACCTTCGCCGGCTACATCGCCTCTTCAGCCACCGGGGTCGGCTGGCTGGAGGCTGCCGGCGGGTTTTCAGGCCTTGCCGCCTCCCTCGCCTTCTCGCTCAGGAGGATGCAGGCCCTCGACAGGGCCGAGCGGATGTACATAAGAAGGATCGTGAGGGATGTCCCCGAGTTCGACGTCGACGCAATGCCCGGAGCCGAGGGTGCCGACTACCTGGCGGGCTTCAAGGAGGAGCGGTAGAGTGCGCGTCACGCCGGCGGTGCCTTCATGAACTCTTCGAGCCCGAGCCTCTCGACCACCTCTCCGAGCCGCTCCTTCTTCTTCGCGCTTCCGGGCCTGAACTCCGCCTTCTTGAGGTAACTGCTCAATGCCCTCTCTATGATCTCGAGCACCTCGAAGTCTCCGGCAAAGACGGCGTATTCGGCCCCGAACCTGACAGTGGAGCCCTCCTTGCCGCCGATGAGGACCCTGAAGCCGGTCTCCTCGACGGTCAGCATACCATCGGTGCATGCATCGACGCACTTGAGGCAGTAGATGCACTTGTCGTTGATCCGCACGCCGCGGCCGGCCCTCTCTATGGCGCCGAACGGACACGCCTCAACGCATTCGGTGCATCCGTCCGGGCATCCGCTGCTTCCGGTGCCTACCCTGCCGACTGCTATCACTCCAATGTCCGTGTTTTGCGGACGCGAGCAGGCGTTGGAGCAACCGGCGAAGGACACGGTGACCTTGTTCGGCATGTCCCTGTCGGCGAAGTTGGCGCTCACCATCATGCCGAGTTCCTGCACGGGCCTTACGGCCTTAGGGCACCAGTGCGGGCACGTGAAGATGTTCCTTACGGACGTGCCGGCCCCTCCGGGGAAGAGTCCGGCGATATAGAGTTCCTTGAGCGCCCTGTCGAGGTCCTTCTGCCTCACCTCGGGTATCTCGAGGTTGTGCCTGGGGCTGAGGTGGACCTTGCCGGAGCCGTACCGCTCGATGACGTTCTTTATGGTCCTCAGCTGGGCAACCGAATAGATGTTCCTGTATGGACGCGCACACGTCCTCAGGTTCACCACCTTCTCGCCGACGACCTCGATGTCCTTGGCGAGCACGCCCTTGATCACCCCTACAGAGGGCATCTCGAGGTCGAATGACATCTCTTCTCTTTCCATGCTCATCCCTCCAGGAACCCGGTTCCTTCCTTTTCAATGATATCGGCCATCCTGTCGCCTTCGCGGCCGTACTCGGCGTACCTCTGAAGCATCGCCCCGATCTCCTCGATGAGCGCCTCTTCAGAGCCGACGTTCTTGTAGAAGACGGCCTCCCTCGGCCTCATGCCGCCGCGGCCGCCTGCGTATATATCGAACGACGTCGACTTCACCCTTATGGTCCCGGGCCTGCACACGTTGGAGCAGAAGCCGCACCTTACGCACTTGTCTGCGTCTATGGCCAGTTCCCCCTCGGAGAGACTTATGGCATCCACCTGGCACCCGAGCGGGGCCTTGACACAGAGCGAGCACTTCTTGCACTCTTTATCCGTCAGCTCTATCTCGGCCCTTGCGATGACGCCGATGTCGGACGTCCTCGACCGTACACACGAGAAGTCGCAACCCGACAGCGAGATGTCCGTCTTGCCGGGTAGGATACTTCCTGCGTGGAGGTTGTTGAGTCTCGCCGCAAGGTCGCTCACAGGCACTGCATTGTAGAGGCACCACCTCGAGCATGCGATGACGTTTCTGAGGTATCTGCCGGTCGAACCGGGCGCAAGCCCGTGTCCGTCCAATAGACTCTCTATCTCTGAGAGTGTTGAGCGCTCTATGTCCGGAATCTCGACCGTCTGCCTCGGTGTGACATGGACGACCCCTGAACCGTACTTCTCCGCTATGTCGGCTATTACGCCGATCTGTTCCGAGGTGAACTCGGACGAGTAGGGCTCGAACGCCCTTATCCTGAGGACCACCCGGTCCTTCAGCCTTCCCTGAACCACTCCCGCCCTATCGCCTTTCTTTTCAGTCAATCTCTACCTCCCTCATCACATCACCCTTTATGCCGAGAACCGTCTCCTTCAGCGGAATCTCCTTGCCCGACGCCTTCAGCGCCTCTTTGAGTATCACGGTCAGACCTCCGCAGCACGGCACCTCCATCCTGAGGCAGGCGACGCTCCTTACCGGTATGTTTGAGAATATCTCGGTGAACTTCTCGACGTAGAACCGCGCATCGTCGAGCTTTGGGCAGCCTATCAGGAGCTTTCTCTCCCGGAGGAACCTGCCCTGGAAGTCTGCGGCTGCAAATGCAGTGCAATCGGCGGCCACGAGGAGGTCGGCATTGTTCAGAAACGGGGCGACCGTGCCGATGAGCCTTATCTGTATCGGCCAGTGAGAGAGGCCGGTGCCCTTGGATGTGCTCTTAGCGGATTCATCTCCGGCCGTGCTGCAGGACGGGCAAC
>DRKX01000101.1 GCA_011051565.1 Nitrospirota bacterium
CCCGGCGCGGGATAGGGTGTGTCTCCGGCGACTCCGTCCGGTTCCTCTTTCATCTCGCCTCCTCCTTTGCGGCAGACCGCCGTGCCTGTCACAGTCTCATTCGATCGACGCCGAGCACCGATTACCGCGAATCGTTGTATTCATGTTCGGCGCTGTCCAGGGCCTCTATGATCGGGCACTCACCGGCCGGGGCATCGCCGCTGCATTGTCTCGCAAGCGTTGTGAGGGCCTTCTTCATCTCCTGAAGGGCCTGTATCCTCTCGTCGATGTCTGCTATCTTTCTCTCCACCCGGATACGGACGTCACTGCATGTCGTCTCCGGTGCGAGTCTCAGCGAGAGGATCTCCTGTATCTCTCTGAGAGAGAAGCCGAGGAGCTTGGCACGCTTGATGAACCGGAGGCGGGCGAGCGTTTCGCGGGGATATTGACGGTAGCCCGATTCCCTTCGCGGGGGCCTCTGTATCAGTCCGCGCCGTTCGTAGTATCGGATGGTCTCGATATTCACCCCTGCCTCCTTTGCCAATCGACCGATGGTCATGTTTCCCATCTCGCCACCTCCTGAAGTCTCCTGGTATTATAAACCCTGTACGTTGGTACGGAGTCAAGCTTTTTTTGAGGATGCGAGCATCTTCCGGGCAGGAGTCCTCAAGGATCGTCTGCAGAGGGGAGGGGGCGGGCAGGTTTCAGGCTAATATATGGATCTTATCCTCCCGGTCCTCTTGTCAACAATAACCCTGTCGAGCAGGTTGTCGTCTTCGTCCCTGATCTCTGCTTCGAAATACCACCGTCTCTCCTTGATTGCACGTATGGCCACATTTTTGTCCGAATAGAAGTCGTTGAGGATGCTTCTGGCTTCCTCGACGGTTCCGACCCTTATCCTGGCACCGTACCACCCCCACTTGGAGCCCTCTGCATAGCCGCCGTAGGGGGACATTTCCCACCTGCAGCCATCCATTGCCAGAACCCGAGTGGCAGGCGGCAAAGCAACCGACACCAATGCTGAGAAACAGAGTAGTAAGAGTGCTCTTTTTATCATATCCGTTCCATACAGGGTGATTTTCGGCGGGGGGAGGCCCCCGCCGTTTTAGGTTCTCGAACCTACCAGTCCATCGGGCAGGTATCCATCATGGAGCCCGCCATCATTGTTCCGCTGTCCATCGGACAGCCGCCGCCGGAAAGGCCGTACTTGTCGGCAACCGTGCGGATCTGGGTCTGCAAGTCGACTATATCCTTCCTGAGTGAGGCGACCCGCTTGCTGTCCGGGACCGGCTTAGCGTACTCGTTCCGCAGTTCAATGCGCTTGGCAAGCAGTGCATCGCGCAGCTCGAGGGTTTCCGACTGAAACTCAGCGACCTGACTCGCGTCGGTCCCGGCCATCGGGTAGGCCGTACCATAATCGTTCCAGCATGCATATGCGACAACAGCGGTGAGAAGCACGGCAACCGCAACCACCAGACCTGCTGCATAGCCTCTTTTCATCTGATCCACCTCCTTTCTCTCTTGATTTCATGCCTGTAGTATATCAAGGGATTATGATGCACCAGTGAATGAATTCTGAATGATTGTGAATGTCAGGAGGGGAGGTACACGGTGAAGACCGACCCCCTTCCCGGTTCACTCCTGACCTCTATCTTTCCTCCGTGTGCTTCGACTATCTCTCTGACGATCGTAAGGCCGAGCCCGAGCCCTCCGCCGGAAGACCGGTAGAACCTTTCGAATATGAAGGGGAGGTCCTTTTCCTCTATGCCGCACCCCGAATCCTCCACCTCTATGGTCACGTGGTGTTCACCCTGTGCGGCCTTGAGGCGGATGTAACCGTTTTCCCCAGTGGCCTTCAGAGCGTTGTCCAGCAGGTTAACGATGACCTGGCTGAGCCTGTCCGGATCGGCGTTGAGCCGGAGTTCATCGTCGCATTGGAGTTCGGCGGAGATACCCTTATCAAGAAAGAGCTTCCTGAACCTCTCGAAGATGTTTTTCAGAAAGGCATTCATGTCGATGTGCTCTCTGTTGAGGGACAGCACACATGCCTCTGCCTGAGAAAGCTCCTCGACCCCTGCAAGAATATTTCCGAGTCTCCCTATCTCTTCATGCAGGGACTGCAGCTGTTTCCTGTCCACAGGGATCAGTCCGTCGATCATCCCTTCAAGTTCCCCCCTTATTGCACCCAGCGGAGTCCTGAGCTCATGCGCTGCGTTCGAGATGATCCTTTTTCTCAGCGACTCCTGAACCTCGAGGGCCTCCGCCATTGCGTTGAAGGCCCTCGTCAGACTGCTCAGCTCGTCATCTCCCGAGACCTCGACACGCTCTCCCAGGTCCCCCTTGCTTATGGATTCTGCGGCAGCGGCGAGCCGTTTCAGGGGTGTCGTCAGCCTTCTCGAGAATACGATGCTGAGCAGGATAGCGATTCCGCCCAGCCCCGACATGGAGAGGATCAGGAACCGGTTCGATCTCTCGACGAACAGGTCCTCCTTGACAGGCCTCAGGAACTTCACCTCGATACGGCCTATCTCCTTTCCCCTCAGGAAGAGCGGATACGGGACGAACCCGCTGGATCGAGCGCCGGCCGACCTGAATTCCGAAACCGGCACTACGCGCTTTTTTATGAGGGGGGACAAAGAGCCGAGCGCCTTTTTCGTGTCCATTATCAGTGAGCCGTCCACGTCCAGGACCCTGATTTCGAGTCCTATCATCATGGCCCAGATCACATCCTCACTCACGAACCCCTCGGCCCATCCCCCGTGTTTCTCATACATGGCTTCGAGGTCAGCCGTCACCCAGTAGACCCTGTCTTCAAGCTCGCCTTCCATGTACTCCTTGAAGTCCTTTATCATCAGTTCCCGGAGCAAGAAAGCGGCAGCCGCTGCAATGATGGAGACCGAGAGCAACAGGATGAGAAACCTTATCCGGAGACTCTTAAGCATCTCTTTTTCCGATGAACTTGTAACCCACTCCGTAGACGGTGAGTATGAACGAGGGCTTCCTTGGGTCGTCTTCGATCTTGTGCCGGATGTTCTTTATGTGGGCGTCGATGCTCCGTTCATAGCCTTCGAATTGATACCCGAGGGCCTTCTCCACAAGCTCGTCTCTTGTGAATATCTTCTGTGAAGCCGACGCAAGTGTGAACAGTATCCTGAATTCCGAAGGGGTCAGTTTCACCAGTGTCCCTTTCTTGCGCACCTCGTATCGGTGGCCGTCGATCGTCAGGAGGCCGTTGTCGAAGCTCATCGGTACGGCATCTGTACGGTCCGCTCCCTGTGCCCTTTTGAGTACTGCCTTCACCCTGTACAACAACTCCCTCGGGCTGAACGGCTTGACGACATAGTCGTCGGCTCCGAGTGCGAAGCCGGCTATCCTTTCCTCTTCCGAGGCCTTTGAAGTGAGGATGATTACCGGAAAGTCCCCGATCTCCTTGAGTTCCTGTATCACTTCCTCGCCGGTCGTGTCCGGCAGCATGAGATCGAGTACCGCAAGCAGCGGCATCTCCTTCAGTGCGGACTCTATTGCATCACCGCCTCGTTCGACATGCTCCACCCTGAAGCCCGCCCCTTCAAGGTATACCTTGACTACCCTCGCGATCTTGCGGTCGTCCTCTATCAGAAGTACCGGTTGGACCATGTGACTTTACTCCATAGAGCGTCACCATCATATCCCGCTCATGAAACGGCATTAACAGTTGAACAATTGTACAGTTGTTATTCTATATACTAAGTCAGACCGGCGGCTTCTGTCAAACACTCGTTTTGCCTCTGTGCAGACCAGGCAGGATGCCGGCAACTTCGGGCCGGGTCTTTTCCGGGAAGGACCATGTTGCCGGAATTTGCAGGCAGAAGGATGGTATAAGCCCGGACACCAGCGTAATCCGTCCCGGTTAAAGCAAAGGTGTGGTCAGCGTCAATGTTGCGGGCACGGCACGCCGGTCCGTTCACGGGTGAGATTATTAATAGAGGCCTTACGAGGTTTGGGTCCTGTCCACGAGGGGATAGAGGATATCGTCTTCCCTGTGTATCCTGTCCTTCAGTTTCTTGAAGAACTCGATGCTTTCGTTTATGAACTCCACGGGGTTGTTCTCGATCGAGAGAGGTTTGGGCCATCTGTTGACGTAGTCGTTGAACGCTGAAGCAATTCCGCCTATCTCTTCAATAAACCGCCTTGCGGTATCCCTGACCTGCTCGTCCTTGCTCTCCAGAAGCCTCGGGTACAACGAGTTGTCCTCCATTGCGAGGTGCACCTTCAGGGCACCGGCGAGTCTCGACAGGATGCTTTTTGCCTCGTGTGCTTCGCCCTTCAGTCTCTCCTCGGTGAGGTAAGCGGAGAGCTCGGCCATCAATTCGAGTATCTTCTCGTGCTGTCTTCTGTAGTCCCGGGTGATCGACATCTCAATATTTTTTCAGCTTTTAGCGTCTCGCAGCCCGTGCTGATTTCTCTTTTCTTATTTTAAATCAAGCCATCCGGTGAATACAACAGAGGGCATGGAGAGGGGTAGTGGGAGTCGAACCCACCGGGGCGTCTTCATCGGCCCCGACACTGGTTTTGCAGACCAGGTGGAACAGCCGGTTCCATACCCCTCGTGACGTATGACCGAGCGGATGTGATCAGTATGAGCGGTTACAGAGACAGCGGGTGCTACCGGCCTGAAACGAAAGGGGCGTGGAACGCGTGATTCTGCGACTGAGGCATGGAACGTGGAGACGGAGGAATCACGGTTTCATCAGCCGGGGACCCGCACCGGGTCTTCGGTCCTTCTTCAGCCGAAGCCTGACTTGAAAAATCCGGCATCAGAAACCGTACGCATTGGTTTTAAGTCCTCCTGCGAGACTCGATATCGAACAAAGACCCGTCGACTCAAGCTCATGGCCTTACTGGCCGCCTCGGGTATCGAACGATCAGAGACTCATCGACTCAAGCCGCGCGATCCTCTCCTCGACCGGCGGATGGGTGCTGAAGAGCTTGGCAACCTGCCTCCCGGAAAGCGGATTCACGATGAAGAGGTGCGAGGTGGCCGGATTCGTATTCATTGGAATCCGCTCGGAAGCCGTCTGGAGTTTTCTAAGTGCACTCGCGAGATAGCGCGGGTTGCCTGTTATCCTTGCACCGCCTGCGTCAGCTGCGAACTCCCTCGACCTCGATATGGCCATCTGCACGATCATTGCGGCAATCGGTGCCACGATCATCATTATCAGCGCAACGAAGGGATTTCCGTTGTCATCGTCGCTGCGGCCGAAGCCGCCGAATATCAGCGCCCACTGGGCCATCTGCGCGAGATAGCTGATGGCGCCTGCGATGGTTGCCGCAATGCTGCTTACGAGTATGTCCCTGTGCTTTATGTGCGCGAGTTCGTGGCCTATCACCCCTTCCAGCTCTTCAGGGCTGAGGAGCCTCATTATGCTGGTCGTTACAGCCACGGCTGCATGCTTGGGGTTCCGCCCTGTGGCGAAGGCGTTCGGCTGCTCTCCATTGATGATGTAGACCTTCGGCATGGGCATGGACGCCTTCTGTGCGAGCCTCCTCACGATGGAGTACAGCTCAGGTGCCTCCGCCTCGGTCACTTCTCGCGCCCTGTACATCTTGAGGACGACCTTGTCGCTGAACCAGTATGCGAAGAAGTTCATTGCGGCGGCAAAGACGATGGCGAAGGTCATCCCCGTCCTGCCGCCCAAGAAGCCGCCCACCCAGACGAAAAAGAGCGTCATTATGGTCAGCAGCATGAATGTCTTGAACGTGTTCATAAAATGTGTTACCTCCGGTTTGCTTTGGGTGTTTCAAATTTAAATTAAAATAACATAAGCCCGGTGCTTTGTCAATATCGGGAAAGAGTGAAAAAACGGGGAAAAACGGCCGTCAATCAGCCCTGTCTCATTTTCCGGGAAGTAATAAGGTACAATACCCGTATGTACAGGAGAATCGGCGTATCAGCGTATTCCGGCGGCAGGGCCGACGAGAGGCCCGTCGTCATATTCATAGACGGCCGCGCCGTAGAGGTCGAAGTTGTGGAGAAGTGGGTCTCTG
The DNA here is from genome assembly GCA_011051565.1 of Nitrospirota bacterium. Classification (GTDB taxonomy): domain Bacteria; phylum Nitrospirota; class Thermodesulfovibrionia; order Thermodesulfovibrionales; family JdFR-85; genus BMS3Bbin07. The sequence goes on from DRKX01000101.1 coordinate 6,007, forward strand.
AGGACTTCAACACGAGAAGACGGCGGCGGCACTTCAGGCTTCTGGACACCAGTGGGTTCGAGTACCTGGTCTACCAGGATGAGGAGACGTCCGAGTGGTTCCTGAGGGTATGAATGAAGCGCTCAAGGGACGTCCTCCAGTCTGGAGGGGAGAATCCAGTCGAGACCTCGGTGTAGAACGTATCGAGCACCGAACAGGGTGGGCGTATCGCCCGGGTTGGATATTCGCCTGACAGTATGGGGACGACCCTTACGGAGGCACCCGAGAGCCGAATGATCTCGGCTGCAAGCTCAAACCTGCTGATACCGCCTCCTGTCCTGTCGGTAATGTGGTGTATCCCGAAGACACCCGACTCGATGACCCTGATTATTCCTTCCGAGAGTGTGACGGTCCAGGTGGGCGAGCCCCTCTGGTCGGAGACGACCCTTATCTCGTCTTGATCTTCAGAGAGGCGCAGGATGGTCTTGACGAAGTTGTCGCCGTGCAGGCCGTAGAGCCAGCTCGTCCTGATTATGTAGAACTCCTGCATCAGCCAGAGTATGTACCGTTCTCCGGCGAGCTTGGTCTCTCCGTAGGCGTTCACGGCCGAGGCGTCGTCAAAGGGTGTATACGGTCTTTCGGCTCTGCCGCTGAAGACATAGTCGGTGCTTATGTGGCAGAGCCTGGCTTTGAGCTCTTTGCAGGCAA
>DRKX01000102.1 GCA_011051565.1 Nitrospirota bacterium
AAGACCTGTCGGACAAGGAGATACAGGCGATAATAGACTATCTGAAGAGCTGACATCCTCAACGGATGCAGCGCCATGGAAGAGGCCTTCACAGCATGCCCAAGACCATATGGATAACCGGCCTGCCCGGAAGCGGCAAGAGCACTGTGGCCGAGGCCTTGAGGAAGAGGCATCCTGAGTTCGTGGTACTGAGGATGGACGAACTGAGGAGGATGGTCACCCCGAGGCCCTCCTACTCGGATGCCGAACGGGAACTGGTCTACCGCTGCATAGTCTATACCGCAAAGATACTCTCGGAACTCGGACACGACGTCATCATCGACGCCACCGGAAACAGGAGGAGGTGGCGCGAGCTTGCAAGAAAGGAGATACCGGGCTTTGCCGAGGTCTACTTGAAGTGCTCCCCGGCGGAGTGCCGCAGGCGGGAGGAACTCAGGCGTGAAACCCACGCCGCCCCGCGACGCATATATGAAAAGGGTGAGAAGGGCTGGCCCGTCCCCGGCGTGACCGTCCCCTACGAGGAGCCGATCGAGCCCGAGGTGGTGATCGACACAGAGGTCACGGACGTCGAGGCCGCGGTCGGGATCATCGAAGAGGCACTCAGATACCGCTGAAGCTCACGGTGCCGAGGCCTTTCAGCTCGACGAGAAAGAGGATGCTGTAGTCGTCCGGCCTCCTGTTGAATGTGACGTTCATCCCCCAGCACTGGGCTGAATAGTCTGCAACGAGCCTCAGGTCCTCGAGCCTCCCGGCCTCGGCATCGTACCAGAGTGAGGAACTCAAGGCCAGGTTCCTCGTTACCGGCAGGGAGACCCCCCCGCTGTAAAAGAGTATGCCGTCATCCCTCGAATACCTCTGCCCGAACGAGACTCCCGCCCTGCCCCTCCTCCACGAGGCACTGTAGTTGACCTGCTCGAAGAGGCCGGATTCCGGGTCGTAAGAGGTATCCAGCCTGAAAGACAGGGGGCGGAAGAGGGCGGCCTCGAGCCGTATGCCGCCGAATGCAGCGCCAGCAGCGTGGGTGTCGTAACTTCCGGTGAGCCGCACAGAGGCCAAGCGGCCCTTGTCGTCGAAGAAGTGACTCCTGAGGCCGAAATCGAACACCGAACTCCTCAGATCGAGTTCCTTGCTGTCGAGCAGGGGGACATCCGCCTCGACAGGGGGGACAAACCTGTAGCCGACCTCCGGCTCCACGACATGGGTGAAGGCGGGGTATCTCCTCCGGAGCCTTGCGTGGAGCCTCACTCTGTAGTCTAAGACCCCGCGGTTCATGTTGTCTGGAAAGTCACCGGAGTTGTCGATGCTGTAAAGGGTCTCGCGCAGACTGACGACCTGGCTCAACTGCACGGCGTCACCCGCCGTATGGTAGATCGTGGGCCGGATGTCGAGCCTCCTGACCCGTTCGAAGTCCTTTGAGTAGAAGTTGCTGAACCTGGCCTGCAGCGACACGTAGAGGGGCCCCTTCTTCGACGGATACAGCGAGAGGCCTGCCTCGGGGACCTTCTGAAGTACTCCGCCGGAGGACTCCTTGAGGTCCTGCCACGCCCTTCCGAAGAGAAAGGCCCTCCCCTTCCCGAAGGAGTAGGAGGCCTCTGCCGTGGACTCGAGGAACCTGCGGGTCCTCAACTGCACCATCTGGCTGTATTCCCGGTAAAAGCTCCTGTCGCTGATATAATGAATGTTCAGGAAGCCCGAGGCCCCCACCTTCGTGCTGAGTGCGTGCTCTCCCCTGAACTCGAAGAAATCCTTTCCGAGTTCCCGGTCTCTCAGGTGATAGAGCCACCACTTGCCGGCCCCGGCACTCCTCTCGATATAACGGTACTCGAGCCCCTCTCCGATCCCCCTCCTCGTGTAGAGGTCGAAGTAGAGGGTCGCATCCCTGTTGCCGGCAAGCACCAGGAAGAGGGGCTGGCGGTAGAAGAAGCCCTTGTCGCTCCTGAAGCCCGGTTCGGGCAGTAGGAGGCCGCTCTTGCGTTCTGTATAGATAGGGGCCCAGAGGAGCGGGCTGTAGAGGACCGGGAGGCCCTTGATCCTGAAGAGCACGTTTCTCGCCTTCAGCCTGTCGCCTATCCTGACGTCCGTCTTCCTCGAGCTGAAGCACCACGCAGGCAGGGGCGCATCACACGTGGTGAACGTGGCCTTCCTTATAACGTAGTCCCTCTCTCCGAGCCGCTCGATCTCTTCAGCCCTGATGCGGTAGTTGTCCTTCTTTACAAAGAGGCGCGCGTTGTAGGCCAGGCCCCTCTTCGTCGCTATGTTGATCCTGAGCTTATCGGCCTCGATGACGACCAGCCCGTCTTCATACCTCACGTCTCCGGACGCCCTCGCCTCCCGGGTCTTTTCGATGAAATCCGCCTCATCGGCCCTCAAGAGGGAATCGAGCCTCCTTATGCGCACATCACCCCTCAGGTGATAGACCTGCCGCGCGGAATCGTATGTCAGGCTCTCCGCCTCGATGACGGTCTCGGCCTCCTCGGCACCGCCCGTGGAGGGAAAGATTGAAGGGATGAAGACCGACAGGACGACTACAGCCGCAAACAGCAGGGCCCGCCTCTTCAGGAGTCCGCGTCCGTGCATCAGGCCCTATCCATGCTCCCTCAGTCTGGAGAGGACAGCCCTCTCTCCCAAGGCCTCCTTTGCCTCTCCGACTGTATAGAAGGAACCCGACACGACGACAATCTCGTCCCTGCGGAGGAGACTTGCGGCGAGATCGAGGGCCTCTTCCACTGAAGGCGCCGCGTGGAGGGATGGACCGCCTCCTGTCCCGCCTCTGTCGAGTATCTCGCCGGCCAGCCCGATCAGCCTCTCAGGGGACTCGGACCGTCCGTATGACGGGGCGGTGAATACGACGGCGCGGGCAAGCGGAAGCAGGGGGCCGAGTATCTCCCCGATATCCTTGTCGGCCATGGCGCCGAATATCAGTATCAGGCCCTCATAGCCGGCCGAGCCGCCTGAAGAGGAGAGGAAGACTTTCCGCAGCGTCTCCGACAGTGCCCGGGCCGCCTCTGGGTTGTGCGCACCGTCCAGAAGCACGGGCATCCCCCTGAACTCAGCAAGTTCGCACCTGCCGGGCCAGCATGTTCTCGACAGCCCCGAACGTATCAGTCGGGGGAGCACGTCGGTCCCAAAGCCGCAGGAGCCGAGCACGAGTTCCGCCGTCTTGACCGCCACGGCGCCGTTCACCGCCTGGTAGGCGCCCGTGAGCGGGATGAAGAGACCCCGCATCCGGCCGCCCTGGGACAGCGCCGTATAGTCGAACCTGACCCCCGCCGCCGTCATCTCCTGCAGGTCCGCCCTGAAATCATCGCCGTACCTGTATACCGGCGCACTCCTCCCGCCAGCAACCCTCAGTATGACACTCAGCGCCTCCGGAACCTGAGGAGCGAGCACGAGGGGGACGCCCTCCTTTATGATTCCAGCCTTCTCGAAGGCGATCTCCTCGATCGTCTCACCGAGGAACTCCCTGTGGTCGAGCCCCACGGGTGTGATGACCGTGACGTGAGGGCTTATCACGTTGGTGGCATCGAATCTGCCGCCCATGCCGGTCTCCAACACGGCCCACTCGACCCCCTGCTCCCTGAAGTAGACGAGGGCCATGGCCGTGACGAACTCGAAGAACGTGGGTGTCAGGTCCGCAGCAGCCTCCACACGGCCCCTGATCAGACGGGCGAGCCTTATCACGTCGTCCTCTGCAATCCGCTCGCCGTCGACCGCGATCCTCTCGGTGAAGCTGACGAGGTGGGGAGACGTGAAGGTCCCGGTCCTGATGCCGGCCTCCCTCAGCACGGAGGCGATCATCGATACCGTCGAGCCCTTGCCGTTCGTGCCGGCGACGTGGATGCAGCGGTACGAGGTCTGGGGATCGCCTGAGAGGGAGAGGAGCCTCGCGGTGTTCTCAAGCCCCAGCTTTATCCCGTGGTGCCTGAGGTTGTAGAGGTAGCCGAGGGTCTCGCCGTAGTTCATTTCAGAAGAGTGAGAATCCTGGAGATCGTCTCTCTCAAGTCCTTCCTGCTGACGATCATGTCTATGAGGCCGTGACTCAAGAGGAACTCCGCCCGCTGGAAATCGGGCGGAAGCTGCTGCTTTATCGTCTGCTCGATCACCCTCGGACCGGCAAACCCGATCAGGCTCCTCGGTTCGGCTATTATGATGTCGCCGAGCATTGCGAAGCTCGCACTCACCCCGCCGAATGTAGGGTCTGTCAGGACCGATATGTACGGCACCCCCCCGTCCTTGAGCCTGCCGACGGCGGCGGAGACCTTCGCCATCTGCATCAGCGAGAACATGCCCTCCTGCATCCTCGCCCCGCCCGAGGCCGAGACCGCTATCAGGGGTATCCGCTTTGCAAGGGCGAGCTCAGCGGTCCTGGTCACCTTCTCACCGACCACAGAGCCCATGCTGCCGCCCATGAAGGAGAAGTCCATGACAGCCACGGCCGCAGGGATCCCCCTGATCAGGACCTCGCCGCTGATGATCGCATCGCTGAGCCCGCTTTTCTTCCGGTTCTCAGCCAGCCTCTCGCTGTAGGGGATGCTGTCCCTGAACCTCAGGGGGTCGGTTGAGGCGAGATCAGGGTCCAGTTCCCGGAAAGAGCCGGGGTCTATGAGGAGCTTCAACCTCTCGGCTGCGCTTATGCGGAAGTGGTAATTACACTTGGGACATACCTTGAGGTTCCTCTCGACCTCCTTCCGGTACACGATCTCCTTGCAGTTGTCGCACTTGACCCAGAGACCCTCGGGAATCTTCACCCTCCTGTCCGCCTTCTGTTCCTTTGTCCGCTTGAACCACGCCATGGACGGTCTTCTATATCGCCCTTCTCAGCGACGTGAGGTATCGCTCGAGTCCCCTGTAGTTGTCGCTTATCATCCTGACGATCGAGCTCCCTACTATCACGCCGTCCGATATCTCCGCAACCGCCCTTGCGTCCTCGGGGCTCTTCACGCCGAACCCTACTGCAACCGGCTTTGCGGATGCGGTCCTTATCTTCCTGATCATCCTCTCCATGACACCGTCGATGGTCAGGGCCGCACCGGTGATCCCCGTCAGGGAGACATAGTATATGAAACCGGTCGACGCACGGCTGACCAGCCGTATCCTCTCATCGGTCGAGGTCGGTGCAAGGAGAAAGACGGTCGAGAGATCCCGCGGCCGTGCAAGCCTTATCAGGTCTCCGGCCTCGTCAGGGGGCAGGTCAGGCACTATCAGCCCGTCGACACCTGCGCCTGAGGCGTCATCCACGAAGGACTCGAGCCCGTACTTGAACACGGGGTTGAAGTAGGTCATCAGGACTATGGGTACGGACGTCTTCCTCCTCAGCCTCCCGACGGCTCCGAGGACCTTCCTGAGCGTCACTCCCCTCCTTACCGCTCGCTCCGCAGCCGCCTGTATGGTGGGCCCGTCTGCAAGGGGGTCGGTGAAGGGGACACCGAGCTCTATGACGTCGGCACCACAGTCCTCGAGCAAAAGCACGAGCTCTTCCGTCTTCTTCAGCGACGGATACCCCGTCATTATATACGGGATGAAGGCCTTACGGCCCCTCACCTTCAGCTCATTGAAGAGACTCTCTATCCTCCCCATGCCCGTGTTATCTCCCTGAATCGATGTCGGCCTCGTGGAATACAGCTCTGCGCCGTCTCTTTCATCATGTCCCCGCACATACCGGATATTTATGGATAAGGGTTATTATAACACAGTCCCGCCTGTATTTGACTTTTGCAGCAGCGGTCGACTATTTTAACCTGACCGATTCGTTAAGAGGGGCTTAGGCGGTGGTAACCCGGCGTTTTTTCCAATCAAACACCACGGCAACGGGGGGCTGGAGATGACCGAAAATCTCTCTTCCAAGGGGCGTTCGATCGAGACGGACAGCTTTGAGGTCATCAGGGGGCTCTTGAAGGGCAGGCACTTCTCAGCAGAGGAACTGCCGGTGGTCATGCGCGTCATCCACGCAACCGGAGACCCCCTGTATGAAGAGCTGATGGAGTTTCACCCGGCGGCGGTTGAGACTGCGCTCAGGTCCATCAGGGAGGGACGCGACATACTCGTCGACGTCAAGATGGTGGAGGCGGGCATAAGCAGGAGCATGCTGGAGCGTTTCGGCGGAAGGACCGTCTGCCTGATATCAGACGGCGACGTGATCGAGACTGCAAAGGCCGAGGGCAAGACGAGGGCCGAGGCCGCCATGGAGAAGGCAGCGGCATCGGCCAAGGGCATCGGCATCGTCGCCATCGGGAACGCGCCGACGGCACTCATGAAGGCGATGGAACTGGCCGACAGCGGCTCCTTCAATCCGGACCTGATAGTCGGCGTGCCGGTGGGGTTCATCATGGCCGAAGAGTCGAAGGCTGAACTCATGAAGAGGGACTATCCCTTCATCAGCTGCAGGGGCAGAAAAGGGGGAAGTCCGGTTGCCGCGGCAGTGATCAACGCCCTCCTCAGGATGGCCATCGAGGGTGCGTGACACTCGTGATCCGGCCATCCGACACCGGCCCTGCCGGGATATGCGGCTTCCACAGGCCGCCGCTTGACTGCGCCGAGACTGATCTGCTTAAATATAGGCCTGCCAGTGCATGAATTTTTCTTCGCTGGCACGGATGGATGTGTGGAAGAGGGGTGCAGCCGTACCGGAGTGCCGCATCTCCGGAAGACCGGCGATTCCCCCGCTGCCCCGCAGCCGTAAAGGGAACGAAAGCCCGTGCAGCAGGCGCCGAGCCTCTGCAAAAGCCACTGGGAGAGTGCCGTCGGGACGGCCTCCTGGGAAGGCGGGCGAGTAGGAATGCAGGCGGCAGACGGCCGGCAGGCGACAGGGTTCTTTCCCGTCACCTGCAGCCTGCCGACTGACGCTTGAACGCCCTGAGCCGGAATACCCTTCCATCTGCAAATACCTCGCGGGAGGTGAGCATTATGAAGACAGCCCTGTCCTCATCCGGTATCTTACCTTATGATCCGCCGTAGAGCAGGCCGCATGACGCTGAGGTACTCACAGTAGTGGTCTAATCAAACTGCACATGGAGGAAGGCATGCAGAAAAGGGTCCTCTCTGCCTGTTGCGTGTTGCTCTGCACAATCGTTACAGCGGCACTGCTCTTGACGTCCTCACCGGCCTTTGCAGGTGAACCGGGAGCACTGCTTGACATCCTGCTGAAGAAGGGACTGATCAGCAAGCAGGAGTACGATGAACTCGCTGCCGGCAGGGAGACGGCGGAAAGAGAGGAGGCGGTGGCTTCAGCCGGCACGGAACTGCCCGACAGGGTCAAGGTCGAGGGTGCGCTCGAGGGCGAATACAGGTGGATGCGGCACGGCGGGTCGAGTGCCGGAGATTCCGCATCAGACCTGTACCTGAGGTCCTTGGAACTCAGCACGGGGATAAGGCTCAACGAGTGGATATCGGCCTCATCGGTGCTCATCTCCGAGTGGATCGGGGATGAACTGAATGCCGGAGACGAGATGCTCACGGTCGACGAGGCATTCATCACCCTCCAGGACGAGGGCTTCCCCCTCTACCTGGTCACCGGAAAGAGGACGCAGCCGTTCGGCCTCTTCGAGAGTCACCTCATCACCGACCCGATGACCCAGGACGGCTACGAGACCAAGAGGGTGGGCCTGACAGCTGGCCTCACGGGCCCGGCGGGCACCGACCTCTCGGTGACCGTGTACAAGGGTGAGGAGCAGATGAACCACCTCTTCGAGTCGGGCCTCTTCGATACCGAGAGCATAAGCAGGACCGGCGGGGAGACGAACGACGTCGGCTCCTTCATCGTATCAGCCTCTGCATCGCCGCTCGAGGATACGCTGACGATCTTTGCCGCGTACCTCTCCGAGCCGGGTTCAGGCGGCAGAAACGAGACACTGAACGCAGGGTTCAATCTCGTCCCGCCCTTCCTTGAAAGCCTGAGGCTCGACGCCGAGTACATGAAGGCGCTGAGGCGCGAGAGATACGACGGCGCAGGCAGGGAGTTCAGGGAGGGAGTGATATCGGTGGCGGCAGCCTACGAGCTCATACTGAGGGAGAGGGAGATAATCGGCGGCGGGCTCTTCGAGGAGAGGAGGGCGCACATAGTCTCCGAACCCCTCGAGGTCTCTCTCAGGTACGAGTACTTCGACGACGGCGGTCTCACAGCCGATACCGGCGCATGGAGCGTGAAGTACCGCTTCAGCACCGGGGCGAGATACAGCTTCTACAACGACGAGCCGTCCGGACTGATCGCCTTCGCCGCAGTCGAGTACAGGCACACGGGCACGAGGGCCGCCGGTAAAAACGACGAATTCTATGCAAAGATGGGCATCAACTTCTGACATTCACCAAAACACGAAACGGAGGTAAAACGACCATGAGTACGAGATACACGATCTTTACAGTAGCATCCCTGACGGCTTTCATCCTTTTTGCACTTGCAGGCAACGTGTTCGCCATGCTCAAGACCATGACGCTCAAGAAAGAACCAGCAATAGTAATCGCAGCGTTCGGCACCACAACGAGGGCGCAGGCGACCTACGACTTCTTCGAGGAGCAGCTGAGGAAGGAGCTTCCTGAAAAATACAGGAACTACGAGATACGCTGGGCGTTCACATCCGAGATAGTGCGCGAAAGGGCGAACAAGAAGTTCAAGAAGGCGGGCATCGACAAGAGGTACCGCAGCCTCGCCCAGGTGGTCTCCAACCTCGAAGACGAGGGGTACAGGAAGATCGTGGTCCAGCCGCTCCATATCTTTCCCGGCATAGAGTACGAGAGCGTCCTGCGCATGGTCGAGGGTCTGAGGGATGCGTTCACCGACTTCAACCTCAGGATAGAGGTCGGAGAACCGCTGCTGCAGTACTGGTGGGACCTCGAGACCGTGGCCGAGGTGCTCGGGAAGGACATGCTTGCATCAGGAGAGGGCTGTAACGTGCTCGCCTCTCACGGTACGGGCGAGACCGCAGTGGGCAGCAACATCACCTATCTCGGCCTCGAGAGGACGCTGTCGCAGATGTACGACAACGCGTTTCTCGGAAGCGTCGAGGGCATAACGTCGAGGGCCTCAGCCCTTGCAAAGGCGAAGGCCTGCAAGGCCAAGAAGGTGAGGTTCATCCCCTTCATGTACGTTGCAGGCGACCATGTGATGAACGACATCATGGGTGCAGAGCCGGACGAGGAAGGAGGGCTCTCGTGGTCCCTCGAGATGAAGAAGGAGGGTTTCGAGACCGAGGCCACGACCGTGGTCTACAAGGGGAAGGAGTATTACAAGGGCCTCGGGTTCTACCCCGAGATCAACAGGATATTCATCAAGAGCATCGTCAGGCTGTTGAAGAAGTTCGAGTTCTGACATGCCGTCGCTCGACTCGAAGACTACGCGGCTCATGCGCAAGATACACAGATGGGGCGGCCTGCTTCTGGCCGCCTTCATCATCTTCTACTGCGTCACCGGCATCCTGCTCAACCACAGGAGTTTCTTCGACTACTTCGTCTTCAGGAAGAAGACCGATTCACGGGTTCCGGCATCCGACATAGGGCTGATGAAGTCGTTCGTCGAGTTCTACAAGAAGCAGATAAACCGCAGCGACGACCCGGTCGTCATAAGGATACGGGAGGGCAAGACCATCGAGTTCCTCTACGGCTCGCACGGAAAGACGACTTACATCATCAACCCGGAGGAGGGGACCATGAGGAAGATCGAGAAGGAGCCGCGGCAGCCCCTCTACTGGCTGAACAACCTGCACAAGGCGTTCAAGACCGGTACGCTCTGGATACTGCTCTCCGACCTCGCCTCCGCGGTCATCGTGGTGGTGACGATAACGGGTCTGGTAATTATGAGGTACCGTATGGTTGACTATATCATGCTGTTCGCCGGCGTACTGATACTGGCGGCGGGAGCGCTCCTGTCGTGATGAAGGCTTCGATGTCAGAGGGTGCGGCGGCATTGAGCGTGGAAGGGCTCGTCAAGAGGTTCGGCAAGAGGAAGGCCCTCAGGGGCATCAGCTTCAGGGTGGAGGGCGGAGACTTCATCGGCCTCCTCGGTCCCAACGGTGCTGGGAAGACCACGACCATAAAGATACTGACGGGCCTCATAAAGCCCACAGAAGGAGGAGTCCGCTACTACGGTAGGGACTTCGCCGCGCATCCGCGCGAGGCCAAGAGGTTCATCGGCATGGTTCCGCAGCAGAGCAACCTCGACAGGGACCTCACGGCGTATGAAAACCTCTACCTCCACACCATACTGCACGGGATACCCAAGCCCGCGAGGAAGGAGAGGATCGAGGAGGCACTCGAGTTTGCAGGACTCACCGAGTACAGGGACCGCCAGGTCAAGACCTTCTCAGGAGGCATGCGCAGGAGGCTCGTCATCGTGAGGGCACTGCTGCACGAGCCGAGGATACTCTTCCTCGACGAACCCACCGTCGGTCTCGACCCGCAGATAAGGCGCACTCTCTGGGACCTCATACTGAAGGTGAACCAGGTGAAGGGGACGGCCATACTCCTGACCACCCATTACATCGAGGAGGCAGAGAAGCTCTGCGGCAGGGTCCTGATCATCAACAAGGGCAGGATCATCGCCGAAGGCCCGCCGGATGACCTCAAGAGGGAGATAGGCAGGTACGTGCTCGAGATATTCCTCGAGGACAGGATAGAGGAAGAGTTCTTCCCTTCGAGGGACGAGGCTCTGGAGAGGCTCAAGGAGTGCGACCACTCGTGCAAGGTCAGGGAGGTCACGCTCGAGGACGTCTTCCTTCGGCTCACGGGCAGGAGGATCAATGTTTAACGGGTTCAAGGGTGTACTGTACAGGGAACTGAGCGTCTACCGCAAGAGGGCGAGGAAGCAGATACTGGCATCCTCCCTCTCGCCGCTTCTGTACCTGATAGCCTTCGGCTGGAGCCTCGGCAGGGGGGTGAGCGTGGACGGGCTCCCGTACATAAGCTTCCTCATACCCGGACTGATAACCATGAGCAGCCTCAACCAGAGCTACGGGATCGCCCAGGAGCTGAACATAACGAGGTTCTACTTCCACGTCTTCGACGAGTACCTGATAGCCCCCATCTCGCACGCCGAGATCGTTCTCGGCGAGGCAGCCTACGGCATGTTCAAGGGACTGTTGAGCACGGTGCTCATATTCGTCTACGCCGTGCTCTTCGGCGTCAAGCTCATCCTGACACCGGTCTTCTTCGTGGCGATACTGCTGCACACGTTCCTCTTTGCCGCACTCGGCATTACGGTCGCCATGCTCGTGCGCGACCACGGGACACAGGCGACGGTGAACACATTCGTGATAACGCCGATGATATTCCTCTCCGGGACGTTCTTCCCGGTCGACAAGCTGCCCTACATCTTCAAGGTGCTCGTATACGCGCTGCCGCTCACATACTCAACGAAGGTGATAAGGGCCTCTCTCACGGGCGGGGCGGTCAACCTCTTCTTTGTACTCCTGCTGGTGATCTTCGCCGTGCTGTTCTTCACCTCGGCGCTCTGGGCCGTACGGAGGGTTGAGGCATGAGGCCCCGGCAGGTGGGAAGCGGCCGTCTCGAAGGGGTGCGGGGTGTGACATGATCAGCCTGAAGAGAACCAACCTGGCCATGGCCGTCAGCGCATCCCTGCTCGCGGTCATCACGGTCATCGCCGTATCGAAGGGTGCCGTGGAGATACACCTGCTCGGCATGACCGAGGTGCAGAGGGACATCCTCCTCTACGTGAGGATACCCCGCGTACTGCTTGCAGGGCTGGTGGGTGCCTCTCTGGTGCTGAGCGGGACCCTCTTTCAGTATGTCATGAAGAATCCGCTCGCCGACTCGTTCACCACAGGGGTCTCCGCCTCATCGGCCATGGGTGCGGTTGTGGCGATCATGCTCGGGCTGGGCCCGGTCCTGCCGGTGTTCGCCCTTGCCGGCGGCCTCACGGGACTGGCGGCCGTCTACAAGATATCGTCCGTCAGGGGAAGGGTTCAGCCCATAACCATGCTCCTTGCAGGCATCGTCATAAGCACCTTCGCCTCGGCAACGATCAGCCTCATGAAGTTCCTGAGCGACGATGCGGTCAGTTCCATCATCTTCTGGCTCATGGGCGGCTTCCAGTCCGCCTCCATGGGCAAGGTGGCGACACTCGCCGGGGTCCTCGCCGCATCGTTCGCCGTCATACGGAGGGACTACCTCAGCCTCGACATCATCTGTTTCGACGACACGACGGCATCGTCGAGCGGTGTGGACGTCGCACGCCTGAGGCGGAAGGCGTTCTTCATCGCCGCGCTGCTCACCGCCTTCAGCGTCGGATACGCGGGGATCATCGGCTTCGTGGGCCTCGTAGTGCCCCATGTCGTGAGGCTCCTCAGGTATGTGAAGGCCGCGGAGCTGATACCGCTGAGCCTCCTCTGCGGGGCGTTGTTCATGATACTGAACGACCTCGTGGCAAGGACCGTGCTCTCTGAGGGCCAGGAACTCCCGGTCGGGATAATCACCTCGTCGATCGGCGGGGTCTTCTTCCTCTACCTGCTGATAAAGAGAAAGAAGGAGCTCTACTACTTTGATTGAACTCCGAGGGATAAAGGCGAGACAGGGAGGGTTCACGCTCAGCGTGGAGGGAGTCACGCTGAAGCAGGGAGAGTTCGTGGCCGTGCTCGGAAACAACGGAAGCGGCAAGTCGACCTTCCTCTCGGTCCTTGCAGGGCTCAGGAATTACGAGGGCGGCTACCTCTTAGACGGCAGGGACTTCCGGGAGCTGCCGCCGCCGGAGAGGCACGGCCGGATCAGCCTGCTTCCGCAGATGACCACACTGAACATGCCCTTCGACGTCTTCTACGTGGTCCTCACCGGCAGGTTCATCCACACGAACGGCCTGAACTACACCGAGGCTGACATCGAGGCGACCGAGCAGGCCATGGAGGCACTCGACATCACTCACCTGAGGAAACGGCAGTTCAACGAGCTCTCGGGCGGCGAGAAGCAGCGCGTCCTCCTCGCAAGGACCATAAACAAGGACACGAGCGTCATACTGCTCGATGAACCGCTCAGCGGCATAGACATCCTGCATCAGCACGACTCCATAAGGCTCCTCAAGGATCTGAGCAGGAAGAAACTCGTGATGGTAGTGATACACGACCTGTCGCTTGCACTCAGGGAGTTCGAGAGGTTCCTCTTCTTCACCGGCGGCACGCTCTCCTACGTGGCCGGCAAACACGAGCTCGAAGAGGAGAGGCTCTCCGAGATATTCGGCGTGCGCGTCAACTTCCTGAGACACGACAAGGGCATACTGGTATACACGGAGGGAAGATGACCATGACACTGTATTCGAGATTCCCGACACGTCTCTTCATAACCGTCCTGGTGCTGCTTGCACCGCTGTTCTCCTTGAAAGCGCCCCGAGCGGCAGACGCATACGACAGGGTCGTGGTGCTATATGCCGCTGCAAGCCCCATAATCAAGGAACTCGGTGCCGGCAACAGGGTGGTCGGCATCACCAGGACCGACCACGTCTTCAGTGACGCGGTCAAGGTCGGCTCCCACCTGAAGCCGAACATCGAGATGATTAACGCACTGAGGCCGGACCTGATAGTGGCGGGCTCGAAGAGGGCCTTCCCCAGGGAGATGGCCGAGAGGGTCAGGGCCGACGTCTTCTACTACGACCCGAGGACCCTCGAGGAGATACTCAGTAAGGTGGCCGACCTCGGAAGGCTCCTCGGTAATGAGGAGGAGGCCGCGGCCCTCGCCGGGAGGCTCAGGCGCAAGCTGGCCTCTGTGAGGCCCCTGCCCTCAAGGCCCACGGTCGTATACGAGATAAGCGCGAAATCGCTCAGGGTGGCCGGCGCAAGGAGCATCATCACCTCCATCATAGAGGCCGCCGGCGGTGAGAACGCCGTAAAGGTCGACAAGAAACACGTCCTGCTCTCCCCGGAAAGGGTCCTGGAGCTTAACCCGGACTTCTACGTCTACCAGGTGGGCCCCATGAACAAGAACCCCGAGCCCCCGCTGAAGCGGCCCTTCTTCAGGTCTCTCCGCAGCAAGGTGGTCGAGGTTCCGGAGTTCGAGTTCGCAAGGCCCGGCATCAATGCATTCGATGCCGTAGTGGACCTAAACAAGATATTCAACGGAGAATACTGATGAACAATACAGTCTACTCGATAGGACTCGGTCCCGGCGACCCCGAGCTCCTGACGGTCAGGGCAAGGAGGCTGCTCGAGGAGTCGGACGTCGTGGTCGTCCCCCAGTCGGACGAGACCGGCAGGAGCGTGGCGAGGGATATCATCCTGCACTACATAGAGCCTTCAAAGATACTCATGTACTACTTCCCCATGAACAACGACAGGGAGGAGCTCGACAGGAGATACACCGACCTCGCCCGGAGGGTCAGGGACCTCGTGGAGGACGGCAAGATGGTCTCCTACGTGACGATGGGGGACCCGACCATTTTCAGCACGTCGAACTACATCACGGAAAAACTGAGGGCCGTGGGCCTCGAGGTGATGCACGTCCCGGGGATAAGCTCCATAAACGCCGCCTCCACCATGCTGGGCCTCCCCCTCTGCGTAAAGGGGGAGCACTTCGGCGTCTACGAGATGCCCGGCGATGTCGGCGAGGCAGTGAGCCTGATCAGGAGGCATCCGACCACGGTCTTCATGAAGGTGAACAGGAAGCTGCCCGTGCTCGTCGAGGCGGTCAGGAAGGCAGCACCCGAAAGGGCGTACCTCGCCCGCAGGATAGGGCTCGACGATGAGGTCTTCTACGACATGCTCAACTGCTCGCCCCCGCCAGAGGCCGCGTACCTCTCGGTTGCGGTGATCAGGAGGGGACGGCCTGCTGGATAGAATCGTGCAGGATACAGGACGATTCGGCTGTTGTGAAGATGACTTGAAAATGGGTTTACGGCTGCCCCGGGCCTACGAGCGGAATCCATCGGGGAAGAGTCGTTGTGAAGACGACATGAAAAAGGGTTTTACAACCGGGACGGCCGCTGCTGCAGCGGCAAAGGCGGCGGCGATGCTCCTTGCCCGGGGCAGAAAGCGGTGCCCTGCGGGTTACGTCGAGATTCCGATCCCGGGCAACAAGAGGCTCCGCGTCAGGGTTCACAGCGCGCGGCTCCTCGATCAGGGACCGGCTCCGCTCGCCACGGCGTCGGTGGTCAAGGACGCCGGCGGCGACCCCGACGTCACGGACGGGCTGGAGATAGTAGCAAGGGTGAAGAGGCTCGGCAGCACCGGAGACATTGAGATAAGAGGCGGTGAGGGTGTCGGGGTGGTGACAAGGCCGGGACTTCAGATCCCGGTGGGTGAACCGGCGATCAACCCGGTGCCGAGAGAGATGATAAGAGAGGCGGTCAGGGAGGTGTTGCCCGAGGCCGGGGTCGAGGTCGAGATATCGGTCCCGGAGGGCCGGAGGATCGCTGCAAAGACCTTCAACCAGAGGCTCGGCATCGTCGGCGGCATATCGATAATCGGTACGACCGGGATCGTCGAGCCAATGAGCATCGAGGCCCTGAAGGCGACCATCAGGTGCGAGATCGACGTGGCATGGGAGGAGATCAGGCACTCACGTTCTCCACTCTTTCTCGCACCCGGCAGGATCGGGGAAGACGCCCTGAAGAGGCTCTTCGGTGACATACGGGTCGTGCAGATGAGCAACTTCGCCGGTGTCGCCCTCGAGTATGCCAGGGAGAAGGGTGTGAGCGGCATTGTCTTGGGCGGCCACCCCGGAAAGCTC
>DRKX01000103.1 GCA_011051565.1 Nitrospirota bacterium
AGCTCCCGCATGTACCGGGTTGCGACCCAGAACGCATTAGCCGCCACCAGGACCACGGCTGCAAGAAAGAGCTTGTTGAAGACGGGATAGACATAGCCGCTCATCAGCTCCCTGTACCTCGGCATGGTCAGCAGTGCATACCTGACAAACTCGGTGAACCCGCCCCTGAGCAGGACGGCGAGCAGCACTCCGGCGGACACAAGCCCCACGAACGAGGAAGAGAGAAAGCGCCCGCGCACGCCGGGTCGGCTGAAGTAGAGGAAGTAAAGGATCGGGAAGAGTATCAGGTATGCGGCTGAAAGAAAGACCCCCCTGTCCACCGCGTACCCGAAGGAGGCCGGCGGGATGAACGAGAAGGCGAACCCTGCTAAGAAGAGCCTGCCTGGCCTCCCCTGCCCTGCCCTGCCCGCATCTCTCAGCACGACCGCCGCCACCAGGAAGAGGAATACGGTGATGTCCCTCGTCTTGATCAGCATCAAGCCGGGCAGGCCGAGGCTCCCGGACAGATGCAGTACTGAGAGCACGGCGAGCGTAATGAAGGACTGCAGTGGTCTCGATCGGAAGAGCACGAGCAGGAGCCACGAGAGCGACACGAACATCAGTGTCTTCATGATGGACTCGAGGGTCCTGACCGATGCTATCGAGCGGCCGAAGAGGCGGAACGCCGCCACTGAACGGAGCGGATTCTCGTACAGGCCGTGAAGGAATATGAAATCCTTGTACGGCGTTTCTCCCGCCATGTACGAGACAGCAGGGCCGAGGGTTTCACCCTCGTGGAACGAATCGAAGGCCCCCGATGAATGGAAAGTCGGTATGTTGAGGGCGACGACCACGGATGAGGCGACGAGGAGGACCGCAAGCAACGACCGCTGAAGAGGGGAAAGGCCTGCTGCCGGCTGATCCACCGCCAGAGCCCTCGAGGCCCCCTCCGGGAAGAGAAGGTCATCGAGCCGGCGCCCGGCTGCAAGGCGACACCCGAAAAGAAGGATCAGGGGAGAGAAGAGGAGGACGGCGAACCTGAGCACGTCGTTGGACGGATTGTACCGTATCTCCGTAAGCCTCCCCTTGACACCCCAGGGGTTCTGAAACGGCAGCTCGATCCTCTCCCAGAGCAGCAGGCCTATGACGACGCCTGCAACAAACAGGGCGATGAAGAGCGCGTACCTTATGAGCCTTGCCCGTCCCACGGCCAGAGTATATAATCTCTATGATACCGGATCAGGTACGAAAAAAGGGGTCTGCAGAACCCCCTGCAGACCCCTTTCGTCCGGATATATCACGAGATCGAGGGCCGGAGCCTCATGATGCAACCGCCTGCTCGACCTCCTTGAGCCAGAGGAGCCTCGATCCGTTTATCATCGTGGTGTTCAGTGCGTCCACCAGTTCCTCGGGGTTGAAGGCGAGGTCATCCCGCTTCCTGAACGGCGCAGGAGCCGCGGCCCTGGCGGCGGACTTCCTCTCCCTCTTCACGTCAGCGGTCCTGGCCGCCTTCAGCTCGATGTTCATCTTCTTTGCAATCCCCCTGAGTATCTCCCTGTGGGGCCTCGCCTCACCAAAGGGCTCGACGGCCCTGTCGATGCTCTTGAGCCTTCCCATGTAGTCGACCACCGACCCCTCGGCCTCAAAATGAGTGGCAGCCGGGAGGACGAGGTCAGCCTCTTTCGCCAGTCCGCTCAGGTGCGAATGCTGCACTATGAGGAAATCAACGCCCGAAGGCCTCCCTGACGGCACCTCGCCCACTGCGAAGAGAACCTTCTTTGCCCCCGAGGATGTCATCTCAGTGTATGTCGCACCGTCGCCCTTGAGTCCCATGAGGAGGGTGCCCTTTGCATTCGCCTCGATCGGCACGGCGAGGGCGTCACCCTTGATGAGGGCGACGTTGGCCGCAGCCTCGTAGAGCCTCGGTGAAGTTATGATCAGGGGGGCGTTCGCCGCGGAGTAGAGCTCAGCCGCTGTCTTCACGTCCTCAGCAGGTGCCGCAGCGGGTATGTCGAGCCCCTCCGGGGCCTTGAGGCCGAGCTCGGTGAGTGCCCTTGCCAGGCCTCCGAGCACTTCAGCCTCGTCACCACTCAGTGTCTTTACGGCGACGTCGGAAATCTTTATCTGTCCGGAGTTTATGACCACGAGCTTCGAACCCCTCGACACCATCCTCCTCAGCGTGGCATCGAGCGCGGGCAGGACCCTCTGCCACTGCGATGGATTGACGCCGGCGAGCACCACGACGTCAGCCCCCTCGACGTCGACCTCGTCACCAAGGAGTGAAGGTGCATCCGCATAGAGACTGACCGTGGAGTCTACATCCTTTATCCCGGCGGCCTCGGCGAAGTTCTTCAGTGTGAGGACGTCCTCGTTGAGCAGGCCGCCGGTCGTCACGATACCGGCCTCGGAAGGGTTGCCGAGCTTTGCCGCAGCCGCCTCCAGGGCCTCCTCCCAGCTTACCGGCTCAAGCCCGCCGCCGGTCCTCTTCAGAGGGCTCATCACCCTCGTGTCCGCATTTATGTAGTCGAAGCCGAACCTCCCGTATGCACAGATGTAGTGTCCGGCCCTGCCTTCATCACCGCCGGCGTTCACCTTCGCCACGTCCCTGCCGTGAACGCTTACGACCGTATCACAGGCATTGCCGCATGAGAGACAGACGGAGTTGAACCTCTCATACTCCCACTCCCTGCCCTTGCGCCAGCGGTCGGCCTCGAGCAGTGCATTGACCGGGCAGGCATCGACGCAGCTGCCGCAGAACGTGCACCCTCCCTCGTGGAGGGGCCTGTCCTCGGCGGTGACGACCCTCGAGCCGACGCCGCGGCCGTAGAAGTCGAGGACCGCCGTGCCCTGCTCCTTGCATACCCTCACGCAGCGGGCACAGAGGATGCAGTAGTCCGGATCGCGGTTTATGAACGGGTTCTTGTCGTCTACAGGGAAACCGAACTTCTTTCTCGTGAACGACGACTCCTTTATCTCGAACTCATAGGCGTACCTCTGGAGTTCACACACACCGGCCTTCGTGCACGTCATGCAGTCGAGCGGGTGCATCGACAGGATCAGGTCTACAACGAACTTCCTGAGCTCCCTGATCTTCTCGTTCTCGGTGACGACATCCATTCCCTCCTTCGTCTTCATGATGCATCCGGTGGTCATCCTGCCGCCGATCTCGACCATGCACATCCTACAGGCACCGATCCCCCTCATTCCCTTCAGGTAACAGAAGTTCGGTATGTGAACCCCCACGCTCTCCGCAGCGTCTATGAGGTTCATGCCGGCAGGCACCTTGTACTCCGTACCGTTTATACTGATCTTAACCATCTTGCCCATAC
>DRKX01000104.1 GCA_011051565.1 Nitrospirota bacterium
TTGCCCTGCATCAATGGATAGTCTGTTACAAGCCCCACTCCCCCTGCTGATACGTCCCTCACGACGCCGGTAATCTGAATGCTCTTCACCGCAGACTGTTTCTTCACCGTCATGGTGCACTCCACAGCGAGTTTAAGCGGTATCCTGTTGTGTCTCCTCTTGGTCAAATCATCCCCCCGGCAGAAAAAATCAGAGTTGACAACTGGTCACGACGGATTTTCAAAATCCTTGCAATCGAAGGTCCCAGCCCCCTCTATCAGAGAACCCGCCCCTTGCAAGCAAAGGCTCGAATAGACCGTGATACTTGGAGGTTCACGGTCATGGCACTTGAGCTTGAGCGTTTCAGCCTTCACACACACCGGCAGGCAGGCAGAAACGACCGGTACGACCGTGGCAATCGAGCTGAGCTTAATAGACATTATAGCAGTAAACGGAAGAAATATACAACGACTTCTCCAGCCTAAGGCGGCTCGCGGATCACCGAAAAGACATCCTTCAAGGCGTCCAGCAACTCATTCTCCGCTCCTCCGCTTATTGAGAATCCGTCCTCGTGCAGGCGCAGGCGGCCGCTGAAGGACCGCTCACACTCGATCAAGGATTCAACCTTGACGGGTGTATCGGCGGAGAACCTCACCCTTGCAGTGCCGCCGGACGACCTGATGGATGCGACCCTCAGCGTCCGTGCCAGTATCTTCAGCTTTATCAGCTCTACAAGGACCGTCACCGGTTCCGGCGGCGCACCGAACCGGTCCCTCATCTCCTCGGCGATCGAGTCGGCCTCCTCACTGCGACGGCAGATGCTCAGCCTCCGGTACATGCCCAGCCTAAGGCCGATATCCGGTATGTAATCCTCCGGTATGTAGGCACTCAGCCCGAGGTCCACCGAGGGATCGACCTCCTCCTCGAGGGGCACGCCCTTGAGGGCAGCAACCTCCTGCTTGAGCATCTCCATGTACATCTCGAACCCGACGGCATGGATGTGTCCGGACTGCTCGGCCCCGAGCAGGTTTCCAGCCCCCCGTATCTCCAGGTCCTTCATCGCGAGCCTGAGCCCTGCTCCGAGGTAGCTCAGCTCCTCGATCGCCTCAATCCTCTTCCTGGCGTCATCGGTGAGCCTGTCGGGCGGCGGCATGAGGAAGTATGCATAGGCCCTCTGATTGCCCCTCCCGACCCTCCCTTTCAGCTGGTAGAGATCGGCCAGGCCCAGCCTGTCCGCCCTGTTTATGATTATCGTATTCGCCGATGGTATATCTATGCCCGAACCGATTATGGCCGTTGCAAGCAGCAGGTCCGTCTCCCCCTCCATGAACCCGAGCATGACGTCCTCGAGCTCCCGCACCTCCATCTGTCCGTGCGCGACGGCGAGCCTTGCCCGGGGGACGAGCCGCTTCAGGTGATCGGCCATCCGGTGGATATCCTTCACCCTGTTGTGTACGAAGAACACCTGGCCTCCCCTGTCAAGCTCCCTCGAGACCGCCTCCTTAATGACGGAATCGCAGAACGTGGTTATCACGCTCCTGACCGCAATCCTCTCCTCAGGAGGAGTCTCTATCAGGCTCATCTCCCTGATCCCTGAAAGCGACATCTCGAGGGTCCTCGGTATGGGGGTCGCGCTCATAGAGAGGCAGTCGAGCCCCCGTTTCAGCTCCTTGATCCTCTCCTTGTGTACCACACCGAAGCGGTGTTCCTCGTCTATTATCAGGAGGCCGAGGTCGTAGAACATGACCTTCCGGCTCAGGAGACCGTGCGTGCCTATTATGATATCGATATCCCCGCGCCCGAGGGCCGCGAAGGTCTTTTTCGTCTCAGAGGGGGATTTGAACCGGCTCAGGAAGTCTATCCTTATGGGGAAGGCCGAGAACCTCGCCCGGAAGTTCCTGTAGTGCTGCTCGCAGAGTATAGTGGTCGGCACGAGCACAGCAACCTGCTTGCCGTCGTAGACCGCCTTGAAGGCGGCACGCATCGCCATCTCGGTCTTTCCATAGCCCACGTCACCGCAGAGGAGCCTGTCCATGGGGCTCGGCGACTCCATGTCCATCTTTATCTCTTCCCAAGCCCTGAGCTGATCCGCCGTCTCTTCGAAGGGGAAGAAGGACTCGAACTCCCTGTGGAGGTCAGTATCAGGGCTGAAGGGATGGCCCTTCACGACCTCTCTCTGGGCATAGATGGATATCAGCTTGCCGGCGAGTTCTCGGACCTTCTTTCTCGCCCTCGCCTTCTTCCTCTTCCAGCGGCTCCCGCCGAGCGTGTCGAGCGGGGGGACGACACAGTCGGCCGCCCTGTACTTCTGTACGAGGCCGATGTTCTGCATGGGAAGATACAGTTTCGCGCCCTCTGCATACTCTATCACCATGGCCTCCCCCCCGTATGCAGAGGTATGTAGGTGTTCGAGCCCGGCGAACCTCCCCACGCCGTGTTCACGGTGGACCACAAAGTCGCCCGGTCTCAGGTCTTCCATGCTCTCGAGCAGCCTCTTGACACGCGAAGCCCTGTGAGGCCTCAACAGAGGTCTCCTGCCGAAGACCTCCCTCTCCGTGAGGATCATCAGTCCGGGAATCCTGAGACCGCGCGAGAGCGTTCCGACGGTGATGGAGCACCTGCCGGTGTAGTCGCCGATCCTCTCGACCGGGATCAGTGGGGCCACCACACCGCCCTCTGTCAAGACCTCGCTCATCCTCCTGGCCTGTGACTCTGATGAGAGCACGAAGACGACCCTCTCCTCGAGCTCGTTCAATGCAGCGGCGATCCCGTATATGTCTTTCCTCTCTCCGTGAAGGAGCCCGAGCCCTGCAAGCGAGAGCACCTGGGCCTTCGTCCCGCCGTCCATCGGCAGTGAATGGAGTACGACAAGGAGAGGCCGCTGGTGCGGGCCGAGGCGTTCCTGAATGGATGCAAGCAGGTCTTCACGCCTGAGGGCGGTCTCGGTTACGTAGAAGGCGGTCTCTCCGCCCAAGGACTCGACAAGAGGGGCCTCCGTCCTCTCTACGGCTGGAAGGACTTCAACCTCGGCCAGCCCTCCGTCGGAGCGCTGCGTGTCGACCTCGAAGGTCCTTAAGGCGTCGATCTCGTCCCCGAAGAACTCCACCCTGACGGGCCTGTCCATGTCCGGCGGGTAGAGATCGAATATCCAGCCCCTCTCGCTGAACTCCCCCTTGCCCGAAACCAGGGGAACGCGCCTGTAGCCGCCGGCCTCAAGCCGTGCAGCGAGTTCCTCCCTCGTAATCGCCATCCCCTTTGAAAGCTTCAACATGGAGCGTAAAAGTTCGTCACGTCTCCACGTGGGGCTGAGCAGCGCATCCACGGAACCGACGACGAGCCCTCCCCTTTCGAGTCCCAGCACGCTGACAAGCCGTATGCCTGTCGAGTCGAGGTCTCCCGGATCCGGCACAAAAAACGGACTCCGGCCAGCATCGCCGAGGACCCGCCGGTAGAAGTAGACGTCGTCCCTGAGAGCCATGGCTTCATCCTCTGTACCGGTAACGAGCAGGTGGATGCACGTCCTGTTCCGGCTCCACATGAGGGCTGCAAGAAGGGCTGAGGAGGAATCCCTCAGGTTGAAGACCTCGTGTCCGGCCCTTTCACCGGAGGCGGGGGAGTGTGAGAGGGTCTCCACGAGGTGACCGAAAGAAGAGAGCAGGAGCGACTTCATCGTGCCCGGCAGAACCTCTCTATGATCAGCTCGATTATGCCGGTTGTGGAGAGACCCTGCCTGTATGGAAGGCTGCGGACATCCCCGACGAGTTCCGCACCGACGATATCCTCAACCCTCCAGTCCCCTCCCTTGACGAGCACGTCCGGCCTGATCAGCCTTATGACCTCGTAAGGCGTATCCTCTTCGAACACGGTGACGTAGTCCACCATCTCTAAGGCCGAGAGGACCTCGACCCTCTGTCCCTCGGGCACTATGGGCCTGTTCCTCTTCAGCCTCCCGACGGAGGCATCCGAGTTGACGCCGACCACGAGCACGTCTCCGAGGGCACTCGCCTCCCTCAGATACTGAACATGCCCTGCATGGATGAGGTCGAAACAGCCGTTCGTGAACACGACCCTCTTGCCTTCCGCCCTCAACCGATCGAACGTTTCACCCAGTTCCTCCCTTTGCAGGACCTTTCTACTTCGCATCTCCAGTCAAGAGCCTCTCCCTCGCCCTTTCGAGAACCTCCCTGTCACCCTTGTATTTTACCATCTTCAAGGCATCGTCTATCCTGAACCAACTCGCCTCGTTAACCTCCCAGTCATGGTCCTCGGTCGTCCCTCCCGCATACTCCATCAGATAGAAATGGACCGTCTTGTGGTACTTCGTATTCTCATCCTTGAGGAAGTACCAGTAGGATATGGTGCCGAGGCCGTCCACAATGCGGCCCTCAAGTCCCGTCTCCTCCTGCACTTCCCTGACGGCGGCAACGTCGGGCGGCTCACCCTTCTCTATCAGTCCCTTCGGGAGGGTCCATACCGAGCCGTCCTTAACAGAGACGAGGATGACCTTTATCCCGTCGGCGTCCCTCCTGAAGACGACTCCGCCGGCTGAGACCTGCCTCTTCAGCCTGGCGGGTCTCATGCCGGTCCACCGGCAGGCGCTGAATTCCTGAAGCACGCTGTCACACCAGAACCTTCAGAACGGTGTCGGGAAGCCTCGTCGGCTTCAAACGCCCCGACACAGACGCTATCTTGACGACTCCGGATACGAGGAGCTCTCCGGTCTGCTTCCTCTTCACCTGGTGTGAAAACGTGATACTGGCCGCACTCCTGTCAGCCACCGCGGTCTCTATCACCAGTACATCTCCGTATCTTCCGGGCTGGCGGTAGTGTGCGGATGCATCGACCACAACAAATAGGATACCCTTATCCATCAGGTCCCTCAGGGACACCCCGCGCTGCTCCAGGTATTCGGTCCTCGCACGCTCGAAGTACCTGAAGTAGTTGGCATAGTAGACCACGCCGCCGCAGTCCGTATCTTCGTAATACACCTTGACTTCAATCCGGTCTTCGGTCACGGCGTGTTATTGGCGGAGAACAGTCTCACGAAGTCATTGTAGAGCGCGAAGGCCATCAGTAGGAGGATCAGTGCCAAGCCGATCCTCTGTGTGATCGCGACCGTCCTCTCGTTCAGGGGCCCCCCCTTGATCCCCTCTATCAGGAACATGACTATGTGGCCGCCGTCGAGTATGGGAACAGGCAGGAGGTTCAGCACCCCGAGGTTGACGCTCAGCAGGGCCATGAACATGAAATACGCCACCGGCCCGGCAGAGGCAGCCTTCCCGGACTCCTGCAGTATGGTCACCGGACCGCTTATATTCTTCAGGGAGACCTTCCTCGTTATCAGCATCTCCAGCGAGTCGATGACGAAGAAACCCATCTTGTAGGTCGCCACTGCGCCCTTGGCAGGCGCATCAAGGAGCGAATCACTCTGGATCGGCTCGAAGAATCCTCCTCCGAGCTTCTTGACGCCTATCCTACCTATGAGCACCTTTTTCCCCTCGGGATCGACCTCCTCCACTGACCGAGGGGTTATTCTCAGGGTCAACAACTCTCCGTCCCTCTTTATGACGAAGTCGAGTGCCCTGCCGGGGTTCTTGACGACGACATTGACCATATCGAACCACGTGTCGATCCTCACGCCGTCGATCTTCACTATGACGTCCCCGGGCCTCAGGCCCGCCTCGGCAGCCGGATAGCCTGCCTCCACCTCGTCCACCACAGGCAGTATGTTGCCGAGCACCGGCACATTGACGGGTAGGCCGGCCGACAGCACGGCCGTGAATATCGCGTATGTGAGGAATATATTGAACATGGGGCCGGCGAGGACTATCAGTATCCTCTTGAGGACACTCTGCTGGTTGAAGGCCCTCTCCTTCTCTGCAGCCGCCAGTTCCTCGCCCGGCTCCTCGCCGAGCATCTTTACGTACCCGCCGAGCGGGATGGCAGAGAGCATGTACTCCGTCTCTCCGATCCGCCTGCCCACCACCTTTGGGCCGAAGCCGAGAGAAAACTTCAGGACCTTGACACCCGAGGCCTTGGCCACGAGGAAGTGCCCGAGTTCATGCACGAATATGAGTATGCCTAATAGTATTACCGCTAATAGAATGACTGACCTCCCTTATGAATGTTGCACGTCACGATGAGACGGATCACTGTTCCCTCGAGCGGACGTCCTGCCGCACACTCTCTCCCACGACGTCAACCACTCAAAAGTCCTCAGCGAATTCCCTGAACATCCTCCTTGCCCAGGCGTCAGCCGACAGGACGGTCTCGATGTCGTCAAGGGGCTCCGGCCGGTGGGCATCGAGCATCTTTTTTATTATAACAGGTATCTGGTGGAAAGTTATACGGCCCTCCATGAATGCATCCACCGCCATCTCATTCGCAGCATTGAGGACTGCCGTGGCCGTACCGCCGGCCTTCAGGGCGTCATAGGCATGCCTGAGGCAGGGAAACCTCTCCATGTCGGGCCTCTCGAAGGTGAGAGTCCCCAGCTCGTGAAGACGACAGGGGGCGAGAACGCCGTCGAGCCGTTCAGGGTAGGAGAGTGCATAGGCGATCGGGCCCTTCATGTCGGGCAGTGAGAGGTGTGCGATGAGGGTGCCGTCAATGAACTCCACGAAGGAGTGTACTATGCTCTGAGGGTGTATGATGACGTCTATGTCCCGCGGGGAGAACCCGAAGAGGTAGTGCGCCTCGATCACCTCGAGCCCCTTGTTCATCAGTGTTGCAGAGTCGATGCTGATCTTCTTTCCCATCTGCCACGTCGGGTGATTGAGGGCATCCTCGGGCCTCACGTCACAGAGGTCGGCGTCCTTCCTCCCGTGGAACGGACCACCCGAGGCCGTCAATATCAGCCTCCGCACGTCGGAGCCGCCGTGCCCCTTCATGCACTGAAAGATGGCGCTGTGCTCGCTGTCGACAGGGATTATGGTCGCACCGTGCTCCGCCACCGCCTTGTTCACGAGGGGCCCGGCCATGACGAGGGTCTCCTTGTTTGCAAGGCCGATGGTCTTGCCCACCGTCACAGCAGACAGCGTAGGCATCAGTCCCGCAGAGCCGGAGATGGCAGAGAGGACGAAGTCCGCATCTCCATAGGCGGCGACCTCCCTTATTCCTTCAGGACCGTACAGGATATCGACCGGACCGGCGAGGTCTCTCAACCTCTCCGCCGCGCTCACTTCTGCCACCGCCGCGACACGCGGCCTGAACTCCTTGAGCTGCTTCCTGAAGAGTCCTATATTGCGCCCGGCTGCAAGGCCGACCACCCTGAACCTGTCGGGATACATCCTCACGACCTCGAGGGCGGCGGTGCCGATCGAGCCTGTTGATCCGAGAATCGTTATATTTTTCATCTTATGCCTCTCTAAGGATGAAGAAACTGCCGCAACCGAAACTCACCGGACAAGGAATCTCACCACAATGTAGACCACCGGAGTCACATACAGCATGCCGTCTATCTTGTCGAGCACGCCGCCGTGACCCGGTATCAGGGAGCTCGAATCCTTCACCCCCGAGTCACGCTTGAACATCGATTCCGTCAGGTCACCGAGCACGGCGATGCACCCTATGAAGAACCCCACGACCAGGATCTGGCGGATCGAGATGCCGTCTATGAGCAGCAGCTTCGTCAAGAGCCCGGCCAGCGCACCTCCTGCCATGGACCCGAGGGCTCCCTCGACCGTCTTCTTCGGGCTTACCGAGGGGTAGAGCTTTCTCCTGCCGAAGTTCTTGCCTATGTAATAGGCAAAACTGTCGGAGGCCCACACCGTCGCTCCGATGAATATGATCCACTCGGGACCTGCTTTCCTTATGGCTATCTGGAGGCTGAGTATCAGCGGTATGTAAAAGAGCCCGACCACCACGGGGGCGATGTCGGCGAGTGCGTGTCCGGGGCCGGCCTCCCTGTCGAAGAGCCTCAACAGCACGAAGGCGAGAAAGATCAACACCAGGAGCAGGCTGAAGTCTTCCCAGCCTGCATACACGGAGTAAAGCAGAAGACAGCCCGCTGACGCGCCTGTAATGCCGAGGGATCTCTTCACCCCGTACATGGAGTAGAACTCCATCTGTGCCGCTCCGGATATGAAGAGCAGCAGAAGCAGGAAGAAGAACGGAGGAAGCTTCATGATGTAGAGGTAAATCAGGGGAAGCAGTGCAAGGGCGACTATCTCTCTCTTTTTCTTCATACGGCCGGTCATGATTCCGAAGGGGACATGATCCCCCCGAATCTCCTCTCCCTGCGCTGGTAGTCCTGTATGGCACAGAGGAACTCCTCCCTGGTGAAGTCCGGCCAGAGCGTCTCCGTAAAGTAGAACTCGGCATAGGCGCCCTGCCAGAGGAGAAAGTTGCTCAACCTCTTCTCGCCGCTCGTCCTGATGATCAGGTCGACGGCCGGCAGTCCGGACGTATCGAGCAATGTCTCGAACCTCTCCTCGTCTATATCCTCGGGATTCAGTCCCTCTGACAGCGCCTTCTTGACGGCCCTCAGTATCTCGTCCCTGCCGCCGTAGCTCAACGCGGTGACAAGCGTCAATCCCTCGTTTGAAGACGTCCTCTCCTCTATATCCGCGATGATACCCTGGATCACCGCGGGAAGCTTTTCCCTGTCACCGATGACCCTGAAACGGATGCCCTCCATTATCATCTCCTTCAGTTCCTTCGTCAGGTAGAGGTGCAGAAGCTCCATGAGCGTGGAGACCTCGGTGTCCGGCCTCTGCCAGTTCTCCAGGGAGAAGGCATAGAGGGTGAGCACGTCTACACCGACTTCCTGCGCGGCCTTTATAAGTTCCTTCGTACGCTCAGCCCCCTTCCTGTGCCCCTCCACCCTGGGCAGACCTCTCAACTGTGCCCACCTTCCGTTGCCGTCCATTATCACGCCTACATGCCTTGGAATATTTGTCAGCACAATCTCTACCTCCCCTTTATTGAATATATCCGCAGAATCGTCACCATGGGGGTCTCCCCTTTCAGTATGTTTGCAGCCCTTATACCCAGAAGGGGCCTGCTCAGGACGGCAGCCTTGTCGTCGAAGATCGAGAAGTCGATCACCTTTCCGCTTATCCCGTCCAATAGTGTCGATTCGTGGACATCATTCCCGGAGTAACGGTACGCGCGCAACTGGGAACTCCTGTAACCGAGGGCCCTTCCAATCAAGGGCTTCCGCCTGACCACAACGGCCTCGTTGTTCCTCCGCACCATCCTGTCGTTCACATGCCAGAGGATGCCGTCGGAGACGAACTTCCTCACGAATCCCCCGAGGTCCCCCGAGCTTCGCCATATTATCGCGCCATCACCGCCTGTGAGCTCGAGGCGGTTTTCGTCGTCCACCGAAAGGTACACGGTCCGCCCCTTGCTGTCCTTGAGCGTAACGAAGTCATAGATGTTCACGCCTTTCGGCCCGGAGTAGGCCCCCTTCAACCTGAAGCCGTTGTTGTAATCCACCACGCTCACGGGCCCCGAATATCCTTCAGCGGCAGAGTATCCCTGGTGGAGTATCTCTCCGTCCAGGACCCTTACGAAGCCGTCCGTCTTCCAGACGAGCTCGAACTTTCCCTGCTTGAGTCTGTACACGTAGGAACTGACCGAATCCATGCCGGAAGAGACGGCGGTCAGGAAGAGTTCGTCCTTTCCGTCCGAGTCGACATCGAACGTATCCATCCAGACAACCGTTTCACCGGTCTGCATTTTCAGCCTGTACAGGAAGTCCATCTCGACGTCATAGTTGTAAACGTACACGCCGTCATCCGTACTGATCAGCAGGTCCGTCCTCCCGTCTCCATCAATGTCTGCCGCCTCTATGCGGCCCGCGGCGAAGGGGAGGTCGTGTGTCATGAGAGGGTCGTTGCGCACATCCGAGAGGAGTTCCGAGCCGAAGCTGATCTCGCTCAGGAATGCGGGCGGCACGTAGAGGGAGTCCTCCGAGAGCACTGCTCCGTCAGGCCATGACAGTCTCTGCTTCAGGAACGTCTTGCCATCTTCCCTGTAGGAGTCGAGCACAAGCACGAGATCAGCCCCAGCGGATGCTGCTACGCCGAGGAGTCCCTCGGTGTCGAGACGTCCGACCGGCGCATCTATGATACTGAACCTGCCGGTGGCCTCGAGCCCCTTGTAGTAGGCGTCACCAAGGTAGTAATCAACCGTGTCATTCTGATAAAAGAGGAGTTTCTTCTTGGAGGCCGATATCCTTGCGATGTCTCCGGCCTTAGCCTCGCCCTCGATCACCGAGCAGAGGGCGTCCGACAAGCCCACCTCAAGGACCTCTAAAGTGCCCACCGGTTTCTCGGCCCTTACAATGGGCTCTTTGGTTACAGGATGATAGTAATACTCTCCCTTCCTGAATACCCTCAGGCGCATCCCCTCGATCAGGCCGTCCTTGCTGCCGAGGCCTATCCTGGCCAGCCCGTCCCCGGTCACGGATACGACGTCTCCCGAGACGGGCCTCACCAGTGCGAGGGTCCTCTCTATGAGCGGAGTCAGCGGCGAGTCGTCAGCATCTGCACGCACGGGAAGGACCGAAAGGATGAACACCAGGCAGAGGACGCCTCCTGTCAGCACCGACCTGCCTGTACAAGCTTTACAAGACGCTTTGCGCATCTTCATCATCCCCATGCTCCCTGGTGTCTCGATCGTATTCTCCATCACTCCCCGAGGCTCTCTACACTCCAGAAAAAAACAGAGGTCTTCAAGGATATTAGGCAACGGATTATCAGCTGGTATCACCTGACGGATATTAAGCAATACTACTCAACCAGCGCTCCGGCAACCTATCACCCGCTGTCACTGCACCGGACATCCGGGGCGCGTCAACACCGGAACAACTGACTGGTATTATAGCACAGACTTGACTAATATTGAGAGCATTTGTTACTCTTAACTTTAGCACCAGAGCCTCAATCATCGAGAAATGCAAGGAGCTTGACATGCCCGAGAAAAAGAGACAGAGCAAACGAAACACTTCAGGTTCCACCACAGCCACAAAGAAAAAGAAGTGTAAAAAGGCATCGACCAATAAGGAGATATCCGAAAGACAGCAGCGCATTCTCGAGATCAGAAAAAGCCTTGCCCAGCAGAAGGAACAGCTGCTGCAAGAGGCAGGTTCAGCGCTCAACACACTGCCTGACGAGAATGCATTTCCCGACATGGGTGATCAGGCCACTGCAGAGATCGACAGAAACTTCATGCTCCGCCTCCGGGGACGCGAACAGCGCCTTCTAAAGAAGATAGAACTCGCCATGGAGAGGATAGACAACGGCACTTACGGCATCTGTGAAATCTGCGGTTGCGAGATCGGGATAAAAAGGCTCGAGGCGAGGCCGGTGACCACGATGTGCATAGAGTGCAAGACTGAACAGGAAGAAGAAGAGAAGATCATCGAGTCCTGACAGCCGCACTAAAAGAGCATTCAGCCGTAAAGCTGTATCGTCCCGACGTCACCTGCCCTTGATATATGTTATCAGAGACCTGACCTGGGAATCGGTCAGCGGGCCGCCGGCCTTCCATGAGAAGCCGGGCATTACGGTCCCCGGGACACCCTTTTCAACCGCTGCCTGGAGCCTCTCCCGTGGCAGTTTCCTCAGGGCTCCCAAGGGCGCGGCGTTCTTGCCGCGCATGTGGCACATGATACAGTCTGCCCTGAAGAGGTCTGCACCAAACCTGCCTCGGCCCCTGTCAACATGACACTTCCGGCACGGCGTGCGGAACATCTCCTTCGGATCGAGCTTCTTTCCGTGAAAGGGATCGGTCACGTTCGCCCTCAGATTCAGTATCACGAGCGGGTTCAGCGGGTCGTTCGTCCTGACCTGTACGGTCCTCGCTATAACGCCCTTCTTCCTGTCGGTCCTCACCGTCACCCTTATGCGGCCCTGCTCTCCGGGTGCGAGGCGGTCTGAACTGACCACCGCGGCCGTGCAGCCTCACGATGCCGTCACCTTCTCAATCACGAGCACATCGGTTCCGTCGTTGCTGAAGACGAACGTGTGTTCGAGGAGCTCACCCTGTTCGACATCCCCGAAATCGACGGTCTTCTCCTCAAACGATACTGCCGGCTCGGCACGGGCGATGCCGGAGCCGAGAAGCAGCAGGACCACAAGAAAGACGGGAAAGATGAAACACCTCATACGCAATTCTACTATAAAGAGTCGGGTTTTTTCCATGGAGTGCACGGTCTCTTGACAAAGCAACGAGATGGTTGTACTATTTAGTTATGGAGAAGCGGGACGTTATAAACATCGTCTCCAGGAAATCCTCTGACTTCTCTACCAAGATAGAGCATCAGGGCAAGCTCTTCTACATAATCACAGAGATTCACGGAGGTGAGCCGGTAACCATAAGCACGACCATATACCTCGAGGGAGCCCACATAGAGACCCTAAAGCTTACCACGCCGGTGAAGGATGAGAACGAGCTGTCGGCACTCGTTGACCGCCAGCACGACAGGGCCGTCAGGAAGATAACCGAAGAGGAGACAGCAAACAAGACTCGTATCGCCTACTTCAGGGAGATCAAGCACTTAGTAAGGACAGGATATGGTCCCCGCGCACTCGATGCAACCCGGAAGGCCCTTGAGGAGTTTCCCGAGGATCCGCTCATGACCTCCTATCACGCGTACCTGACGGCCACGGTCGACAATGATTACGACAGGGCTGTCGAGCTCTGCAGGGAGGCGGTGAAGAGGCTGAAAGAGTCCGGCGCGACAGCCTTTGACTTCCCCTATCCGCTCTTCCACCTGAACATCGGCAGGGCGTATCTGAAGGCGAACATGAAGAAAGACGCGGTCGAATCATTCCAGAAGGGCCTCTCCTTCGACCCCCGCAACCGGGATATCGTCTCTGAACTGAAGAGGCTCGGCATGAGGAAGAGACCGATATTTCCTTCGCTGTCGAGGAGCCACCCGCTGAACAAGTATCCCGGGATCATACTCACGAGACTCAAGCTCAGGTAGACGCCCCGGAAGAATCCTTGAAATAA
Organism: Nitrospirota bacterium; assembly: GCA_011051565.1. Classification (GTDB taxonomy): domain Bacteria; phylum Nitrospirota; class Thermodesulfovibrionia; order Thermodesulfovibrionales; family JdFR-85; genus BMS3Bbin07. Next base: position 12,946 of record DRKX01000104.1, read on the forward strand.
TCACGTCGATAGGTTTAACTTATTCCTGTCATGCTTACCCTCGCCATCGATACTTCCACCCCTGCAGGCGGGATCTGCCTCTACGACAGCGACTCCGGCCTCATTGGAGAGGTGCGTCTCGGGATCAGGCGGACCCACTCCGAGCAGATATTGAAAGCCCTCGACTTCCTGCTCGACAGTTCGAGGACCGGGATCGGCGATGTAGACTTCTACACGATCGCCATAGGCCCCGGCTCCTTCACGGGACTGCGCGTAGGGCTGAGCACCGTCAAGGGCCTCTCCTATGCGACACGCAGGCCGGTTGCCGCCGTGTCCACGCTCGAGGCCTTCGCCTCCTCCCTCGCCTTCACCGGGAAACTCATATGCCCGCTGCTTGACGCAAGAAAGAAGGAGGTCTACGGCGGCCTCTTCAGGTGGACCGAGGGTGGGCTGAAGAGAGAAGCACCTGAGTCTGCACTCGACATAAGGAGCATGCTCTCCCTGATAAGCGAAGAGGCCGTGTTCGCTGGCAGTGGCGCCGCTCTCTACAGAGATGTTATCATAGATATTCTTGGTGAGAAGGCGCGCTTCCCCCATGAAGGCCTCATGTACCCGCTGCCCTCGGCAGTCGCCGTCGCCGGGCTCCACAAGGCCGAACACGGGGAGTTTTCAGACCCCGTGACGCTCGCGCCCGTGTACCTCAGGAGGTCAGAGGCGGAACTCAAGGCAGAGGGTTGACTCAGGCCGCAGCCCTTACAGGAAGACACGGCGTCTTTTCCGAAGACCGCCGCTCACCTCGCGGATCAGCGGCCGCACCTTTCAACCAAAGAGATCATAAGGAGACGGAGCTCATGAAGACAGGTATCGTAGGACTTGCAAACTCGGGCAAGACCACGGTGTTCAACGCCCTTACCGGCCAGAACATCCCTGCAACGGTCTATCCCACCACAGAGGTAGAGCCGAACGTCGGGGTAGTGAAGGTGCCCGACGAACGTGTGGATAGGCTTGCCGAGATATATAGGCCCAAGAAGGTCACCCTTGCGACCGTCGAGTATACAGACTACCTCGGGATAACAAAGGGAGACCCCCAGCAGAACCGCAAGGCCCTGGAGATGATCAAGGACGTCGACGCGGTGGTGCACGTGATCAGGGCGTTCGAAGACGAGGCGGTGGTCCACCCGGCAGGCAGCGTCGATCCCTTGAGGGACGCAGAGACCCTTGAGCTCGAGCTGATATTCTCGGACCTCGAGCTCGTGGAGAAGCGGCTCGAGCGGATGGAGGAAGGCGCAAAGAAGGGGAAGAAGCCTGACGAGAAGGAGCGGCGGGTGCTCCTCAGGTGCAAGGAGGCGCTCGAGGAGGAGATACCACTCAGAAAGCTCGACTTCAACGAGGACGAACTCCTCTCCCTGAGGCACCTCCAGTTCATCTCCATAAAACCCGAGGTCATGCTCCTCAACCTTCACGAAGACGACATGGGCACAGAAGAGGCCGCCTCAGCAGCGGGAGAACTGCAGGAGAGGTTCGGACTCCCGGTGGTGGCACTCTCGGGCAAGATAGAGATGGAGATAGCCCAGTTGGGGCGGGAAGAGGCAGAGGAGTTCCTGAAAGACCTCGGAATAGAGGAGCCCGCCATGTCGAGGCTCATCAGCCTCTGCTACGAGCACCTCGGCCTCATATCGTTCCTTACGGTGGGTAAGGACGAGGTCAGGGCATGGACGATAAAGAAGGGCACGACAGCTCAGAAAGCGGCGGGCAAGATACACACCGACATCGAACGGGGTTTCATAAGGGCTGAGGTCGTCTCCTACCGTGATTTCATCCAGGCCGGTTCGATGGCAGCAGCGAGGGAGAAGGGGCTCGTGAGGCTCGAAGGGAAGAACTACGTGGTGCGGGACGGTGACATCGTAAACTTCAGGTTCAATGTATGAACCGCCGCCGTGTTTCAGCCCCCTCCCCTGAACGCACGCAGGGCCTCCCCGGTGATCATCTCCGGAGAGCCCCTGTACTTCGGCGAGATGTGCATGGGGACGAGTTCCTTCACACCGGCCTCTCTCGCTATCTCTCCCGCCATCCTCGCGGTCAGGTGGTTCCGCTGGAACGCCCTCTCCCTCTCCTCATCGAGGAAGTACGTCTCTATATAGAGCACGTGGGATCCCCTGACGAGTTCCACCACCTTCTCCATGTTTTCCCTTGAGGGAGTTACGTCCATGACATAGGAGACCTTCTGACCCTCGGTGATCCTGACGATATCCCGAAGTTCCCCCATCGGATACTCGCGGCCCTCGACAACCGCCATGAAGTCGTCCCTGCCCTCCCTCACGGCCTGCTTGAACCCGGATAGCCACGGCCCGACCGGAAGCCCCCTCCCGGCCAGTGCCGCCTTGTCTATGTTTATGTGCATGTTCTCCTCGATGCAGAAGCCGAGGACCGCAATGTCGTGACTGAGGCATGCCGCCCTCACGGAAAAGAGCGGATCGTTCAGCAGGACCCCGGTCCATTCCGTGTCGCCCATCAGCCGTTTTCTGAAGCCGTCCCTTGCAGAGAACGACGCAACGGAGACCGAGGCGTCCGTCACCTCATGAACGACGAGGCTTACCGGATACTCCTCGATCAGATTCCATGCATACCCCCTCAGCTTCCCCTCGACACTGCCGGTAATGCCCTCGGGACCGTAAACCCTGAGCGGCCTCTCCCTCCTGAGCATCACCCTGAGGAGCCTGTCGAAACCGATGAAGTGGTCTATGTGGGTGTGGGTCACGAAGACGTCCGTTATCTTGTGTATCTCACCGGCAGACAGGGCGCTTACGTCCCCGGCATCGAACAGCAGGGCCTTCTTCTCCCTCAGCAGCCTGAGATACACCACAGGGTCTTCGAACGGACCGTTGACCATCCTGTGATGAAAAGTGGGCTTCATACGAATAATATAACCGATTCACCGTATACAGGACTAAATGCGGCGTCAACACCGAGGTCCGTGACACGACCTGCAAACGCCGGGATTTTTGCTTGAGGCAATGATCACCTTTCGTACTGTTGCTGCTCCGGTCGAAGTATCGATGGTATACAACGGCGAAGACGGTAGCCACTCCGTGGCGTACAAGGTGAGGGGTTCGGAAAGCCGTTGTGGCCGATGCCTGATGAAGTTGTCTTTACACGCACGTAAGAGTTAAAATAACCAGATCAACCAAACGATCTTATGGAGAGTACAATGAGCGAAGGATGCGAGAGGGAGATGTACAGTTTCAACAGGATAAAAAGACTGCCTCCCTATGTCTTTGCCATCGTGAACGCCCTGAAACACGAAGCGAGGCGGCAGGGAGAGGATATCATAGACCTCGGCATGGGAAACCCGGACCTGCCGGCCCCGAAGCATATAGTCGAGAAGCTCTGCGAGGCGTCGCGGAACCCGAAGAACCACAGGTACTCCGCATCGAAGGGGATCACCCAGCTCAGGATGGCCATATGTGAGTGGTACAAGAGGAGGTTCGACGTAGACCTCGATCCCGAGTCTGAGGCGGTCGTGACCATCGGGTCCAAGGAAGGCCTGAGCCATCTGGCCCTCTCTATAGTGGAACCCGGTGACGTCGCGCTTACACCGACCCCTGCGTATCCGATCCATCCCTACAGTGTGATAATCGCTGGCGGAGAGGTCAGGAGCGTGCCCATCGGCCCGGGGGTAGACTTCCTCGAGGAACTCGACAAGGCATACAAGAACACGTGGCCGAGGCCGAAGCTGCTCATAATCAACTTCCCCCACAACCCGACCACAGAGGTTGTGGACCTCGACTTTTTCAGGTCGGTCGTCGATTTTGCAAAGGAGAACAAGCTGATAGTCATACACGACTTCGCCTATGCAGACCTCGTCTTCGACAACTACAAGGCGTCGAGTTTTCTGCAGGTCCCGGGAGCGAGGGACGTCGGCGTGGAGTTCTTCTCCCTGACGAAGAGCTATTCGATGGCCGGCTGGAGGGTCGGGTTCTGCGTGGGAAACCGCGAACTCGTAGGTGCACTCGTGAAGATGAAGAGCTACCTCGACTACGGGATGTTTCAGCCCATACAGATCGCAAGCATCGTTGCACTGCGCGGACCTCAGGAGTGCGTGGAGGAGATAAGGAAGACCTACGAGAAGAGGCGCAACACGCTCTGCAGGGGACTGAACCGGCTCGGCTGGGATGTGACGCCTCCGAAGGCCACGATGTTCGTCTGGACGAGGATACCGGAGCCCTATGTCAAGATGGGTTCGCTGGAGTTTTCGAAGTTCGTGCTCAAGGAGGCTAAGGTGGCGGTCTCGCCGGGCATAGGCTTCGGAGAGGGCGGCGACGAATACGTCAGGTTCGCCCTGGTGGAGAACGAACACCGCATAAGGCAGGCGGTCAAAGGACTCAGGAGGTTGTTCAAGTAATGGTCAATGTCGGTATCATCGGTTTCGGTACAGTGGGAACGGGCACTGCAAGGATACTGATAGAAAACGGAGACGTCATAGAAGAGAAGACGGGCATCCGCTTAAACCTTCTGGGCATCGTCGACCGCGACATCGAAAGGGACAGGGGCATAGACATTCCTCATGGCGTCCTCACCCGGGAGGTGTCTGACGTGCTTGACAACCCCGACATAGATGTCGTCGTGGAACTTATCGGCGGCATCCAGCCTGCAAAGGACTTCATCCTCAGGGCTCTGAACAACGGCAAGCACGTGGTGACCGCAAACAAGGCCCTCCTTGCCACGGAGGGCGGAGAGATATTCGAGACAGCGGCGAGGAACTCCGTCTCGGTTGGGTTCGAGGCCGCGGTTGCAGGCGGCATACCGATCATAAAGGTCCTGAAGGAGGGCCTCGTAGCCAACAAGGTACTCTCGATATACGGCATCATAAACGGCACGTCCAACTTCATACTCACGAAGATGACCGAGAGCGGCATGGACTTCTCGGACGCACTCAGTGAAGCACAGGTCCTCGGCTATGCAGAGGCGAACCCGGCACTCGACATCGAGGGGGTCGACACAGCGCACAAGCTCGCGATAATGGCCTCACTGAGCTTCGGCATCCCCCTCTCTTACGACAAGATACACATAGAGGGCATCACGACTCTCACGCCTCAGGACATAGAGTTCGCCGGAGAACTCGGTTACAAGATAAAGCTCCTTGCGATAGCAAAGTCAGTAAACGGCGAGGTCGAACTGAGGGTGCATCCCACCATGATACCGGAGAGTTACCTCATATCAAAGGTCGACGGTGTCCTGAACGCCGTCTACGTGGTAGGCGACGCAGTGGGTGAAACACTCTACTACGGCAGGGGGGCCGGCGACATGCCGACGGGAAGCGCGGTGGTGAGCGACATCGTGGACATAGCGCGGGATGGGACCGTATCCTCCGGCATGGAATATATCGGGAAGAGGAGGGATCTCAAGGTAAAGGCCATGGGCGACATAGAGTCCATGTACTACTTCAGGTTCACGGCCTTAGACCGGCCGGGCGTGCTATCGCGGATATCCGGCATCCTCGGCGACTACAACATCAGCATAGCCGCCGTAATTCAGAAGGGCAGACAGGTTGGAGCAGCGGTTCCGCTCGTGGTACTGACACACAGGGCGAGGGAACGAGATGTCCGGGCGGCCCTCCAGGAGATAGACAGGCTCGACGTCGTAGCCGACAGGACGGCCTTCATACGTGTCGAGGGCGAGGAAGCCCCATGATAAAAACGATTGACGAAGGTTGATTCAATCTGCTAATCTCCAATTCTTGAAGGGGGGAGGTAATCATGGAAGAGATCAAGCCGGACAAGACCATAAACATAAAGGGCCTTGTCTGTCCTTACACCTTTGTTAAGTCCAAGCTCGCCATCGAGGACATGGAGGTCGGGGAGGTGCTCGAGATCGTCCTCGACTACCCCGAGGCCTCCAGGAGCATACCGAAGTCCATGGAAGACCACGGACACAAGGTGCTGAAGGTCGAGAAGGTCAATGACACGGACTGGGTAATCGTCATAAGAAAGGAGAGAGACTGATGGAACTCAACGACGAACAGATACATCGCTACAGCAGGCATATCATACTGCCAGAGGTCGGCGGCAAGGGACAGAAGAGACTCCTCTCTGCACGGGTCATTATGGTCGGGGCCGGCGGGCTCGGCTGTCCCGTGGGCTATTACCTCGCCGCCGCGGGTGTCGGCACACTGGGCGTCATAGACAACGACACGATCGAGCTGAGCAACCTGCAGCGCCAGATCGCCCACAGCACGGAGCGCGTGGGCATGCACAAGGCCGACTCTGCAAAGAAGACATTCGAGGCACTCAACCCGGACGTCAACGTGATCGCCATAAAGGAGCGGATATCAAAGGACAACATCCTCGACCTCATAAAGGACTACGACATCGTGGTCGACGGCAGCGACAACTTTCCCACGAGATACCTCGTTAACGACGCCTGCGTCCTGTCGGGCAAGCCGCTGGTGAGCGGTGCCATACTGAGATTCGAGGGACAGGTGACCACGATCCTGCCCGGAGAGGGCCACTGTTACAGGTGTCTCTTCGAGGAGCCCCCTCCTCCGGGTCTCGTGCCTTCCTGCCAGGAGGCGGGGGTCCTCGGCGCCCTCCCCGGTGTCATAGGAGGGCTGCAGGCCATGGAGGTGCTAAAGCTGATACTCGGAAAGGGTGAGCCGCTCAAGAACCGGCTCCTCATCTATGACGCGCTGAAGGCCTCCTTCAGGAAGGTCAAGATACCGAAGAATCCCAAGTGCCCAGTCTGCGGAGACGACCCCACGATAAGGGAGCTTCACGACTACGAGGCCGAGTACTGTCAGATGAGGTTCTGAAAAGCCAGCCTGCCCTTCGGAATGGAAAGACGGAGTGGAAGGAGGGAAAGAGACGGTGCCATCAAAGGTCTTCTTTGCACCTGCAAGGGTGACGAAGTGGAGATACGACGACAGCATGCCGGGCAAGCTCCAGCGCCTCCTGGAGAGCATGGACCTCTCGTCGGTATTCGAGCGTGACGAGTGGGTGGCGGTAAAGACGCATTTCGGCTCCCACGGCGCGCACCGGATAGTCAGGCCCGTCTTTCTGAACAGGATCGTCGAGGCCGTCGAGAGGGCTGGTGCAAACCCGTTCGTCACCGATACGGTGAGAATCAAGGGACTCGAGTACCTCAAGGTGGCGAATGCAAACGGTATAAACCACCTCTCGGTAGGCGCCCCCGTGGTGCTCGCCGACGGGCTGTTCGGAAACGACAACATACTGATCCCTGCCGGTGAGATCCTCGGCAGCATCGCCGTGGCCTCGGTGATACACGACGTAACAGCCATGATCGTCTGCTCCCACGTGAAGGGACACATCAATGCCGGCTATGCCGGGGCGTTGAAGAACATGGCTATGGGGGGCGTGAGCTCGGCACACAGGGAGTGCGGCTGGAAGTGCGGCAGGGGCTCCATGCACACCATCGGAGAGGGGGAACTCGCCTGGGATGCCGCGCTCTGCGACCTCTGCATGCAGTGCGTGGAGATATGCCCCCTCGACGCCATCACGTTCAACGGGGAGAGACTGAAATGGAACGCCGATGAGTGCTGGAGGTGCGGCCGGTGCGAACGGGGCTGCCAGTCAGGGGCCATACACCTGCCCGGTGACGACGAGCGCTTCATGAAGTCGCTTGCAGAGGCCGCTGCTGCCGTGGCCGGCACGTTCAAACCGGGCAAGCTGCTCTACATAAACTTCCTGACGGAGATACAGCCCGAGTGCGACTGCATGCCCGCCGCCGACGTACCCGTGGTGCAGGATATTGGAATACTCCTCAGTGACGACATAGTCGCCGTGGAACAGGCATCCATAGACCTCATACTCAAGGAAGAGCACCTGCCGTCATCCATGGCGGAGGGGGTTGAGGAGGGTCGCGACGTATTCAAGGGGATACACAACAAGCCCTACGAGCTGCAGGTCTCGGAGGCGGAGAGGCTCGGGCTCGGCAGCAGGCAGTACGAACTTGTCAGGATTCAGGCCGAATGAGGCGGGAGCAAAGAGATGTTCATTGAACAACGACTCAAGGAACTCGGAATAGAGCTGCCACCGGCACCCTCTCCGGTCGGCTCCTACACGCCTGCGCTCAGGACCGGCAACCTCCTCTTCCTGAGTGGAATACTCCCTCTCAAGGACGGCTCACTCGTTGCCGAGGGAATAGTCGGCAGGGATATCGGCATCGACACTGCGGGAGAGGCCGCCCGGCAGGCGGTCATAAACGCGTTGTCGATCATCAGGGACACATGGGACCTCGAGGCCGTCAGCAGGTGCATAAGGCTGAACGGTTACGTGGCATCCGCGGCTGACTTCCATGAACAGCCGGCGGTTATGAATGCTGCATCCGACCTCATCAGGGAGATATTCGGGGAGTCGGGAATTCACACGAGGACGGCGGTCGGAGTCTCAGCCCTGCCGATGAACTCACCCGTGGAACTGGACTTCATCTTCGAAGTGGACTGATCCCCGCCGGTGTCCCCAACAAGGCCGAGCAGCGGCGGCCTCATGCAGTCAAGCCTCGTTCCGGCCCCTTCTGTTATAATAATCCCCTCATGCCCAACCCTGTAGTTGCAATAATCGGAAGGCCGAACGTCGGCAAGTCCACCCTGTTCAACAGGATGACGCGCACGCGCAAGGCGATCGTCGAGGACATCCCGGGTGTCACGAGGGACCGGCTCTACGGCGAGGCGGCCTATGACGACAGGGACTTCGTCGTCATAGATACCGGCGGCCTCTTTCCCGAGACCGGCGAGGTGATACTCCTTCAGACCCGTCAGCAGGCCATGTTCGCCGTGGATGAAGCAGACGTGATCGTCCTGCTCCTCGATGGACGGGAAGGCCTCACCGAGGTGGACCGCCAGATCGTCGACATACTGAGACCGGTCGGCAAGAAGGTCCTCTACGTGGTCAACAAGATAGACGCACGCAACCGCGAGGAGAGGCTTTACGAATTCTACGCACTCGGCGTGGATGAACTCATACCCGTATCAGCGGCCACCGGATACGGCTTTGTCGAGTTCATGGAGAGGCTCGTCGAGGCCCTGCCTGAAAAGGAGGAGGACGGGAAGACCGGGAAGGACCTGCCCGGAATCGCAGTCGTGGGAAAACCGAACGTGGGAAAGTCCACCTTCGTCAACTCACTGCTCGGGAAGGAACGGATGATCGTAAGCCCTGTACCGGGTACGACGCGGGACTCCGTAGACAGTATATGCAGGTACTACGGCAGGGAATACCTTATCATCGACACGGCGGGACTGCGCAGGAAGGCGAGGATCGCGGACCGGTCCATAGAGAAGTTCACGGCCATCCGTGCGGTCAGGAGCATCGAACGGGCCGACGTCGTCCTGCTGCTCGTGGACGCGCGCGAGGGGATATCGGAGCAGGACCAGAAGATAGCGGCCCTCGTCGACAGGTACGGCAAGGGGCTCGTCATCCTCTTCAACAAGTGGGACCTCGTTGAGGAGCCGGAGAAGAGATACAGGGAGCTACTCAACGAGGTCCACTGGAGGCTCCGCTTCGTCGAGTATGCGCCTGTGCTCACCGTGTCGGGACTCTCGCGAAAGAGGATCACCAAGGTCTTCTCCCTTGTCGACGAGATCATAAGCGAGCGGAGAAAGCGCATATCCACATCGGCCCTCAACAGGTTCGTCCCGGAGATCACGCCCCTGTTGCCGGCGCACAAGGGAAAGAAGACCAAGATATTCTACATGACGCAGACCGGTGTCGAGCCGCCCGAGTTCGTCCTCTTCGTGAACCACCCGCAGGTCTTCAAGCCTGAACACATCAGGTTCATAGAGAGGCTCATCCGCCGGAAGTATACGTTCAAGGGCACCCCTATACGGGTCTTCATCCGGCAGAGGAGCAGGCAGGGCTGAGAACGTCTCGGTTCCGCCGTGCTCAGACCGTCGCTCTCATCCCGCCGGTGAAGCCTGCCGGAGGAGACACCGAGACACGAACCTACGGCGTCTGAGAAGACCGGCAGGCCGGAACGAGGGCCGTTCACTCAGAAGAGCGCGTAGATGAAAGGCGCCACGGCCGAGCCCTGAGTGAACACTATCAGTGTGCCCAGAAGTATGAGGAAGACTATTATTGGCGCTATCCACCACTTCTTGCGCTCTTTGAGAAAGGCCCATACCTCCATCAAAACGGACAGCTTGCTCATTGAACCACCCTCCCTTTTAAGAAGTCGGCGATCGCCCTGCCTACGATAGCGTGTCCTTTGTTGTTGAAGTGGATGTCATTGGGTGCATAAATGCGCCCCGCTCCTTCCTTCACGTGAGACCGCAGTATAGGCAACAGGTCGAGGTACGGGACGTCATGTGCCTCGGCATACTGCCGGACATACCTTTGAGGCAGGTTGAGGTCGTAGTCTTTACCGGTCAGCGACGGCGTATAGACCTGATCCTCGTACGGAATCGTCACGATCACCAGTTGGATACCGTTCTTCGATAGGGTCCTCCTTATGTTCTCAAGCGACTCCAAGACCTTGTCCTTCGCCTTGATGGCGACGTCCGGATATACCTTGCGGCTCCAGAACGACTGGGAACTGAATATCCTGCTCGCCCTGAAACCGCCCCTCTTATCGGCATTGCCGCGGGATGAGATGAAGGATGTGAGCCTCTCGAGACTCCTGAAAATGGCGAGGCGCTCGAGACAATACATGAGAGACGTCGGTCTGTATGCAGGGGGAATCTTCCTGCGTTCGTTCTCCCTGTCCCACACCTGGGCTCCCTTTATGATCTTGTATTTCTTTACACCAAAGTATGCGTCTCTGAAGTCGTTGCCGTTGTAAAACAGCAGGACGACATAGTCGGGCCTGAAGGCGAGCACCTCTCTCTTTATCTGCAGCTCCGTGTCCGGAGGACCGTAGCCAGGCACCCCGAAATTCAGGACCTCGAACCTTTCGGGGTCGAGGAGAGACGCAACGATACCCACGGCGCTCTTCTCCACGCTGTCGGCCCACAGGCCGAAGGCGAAGGAGTCCCCCACGAATGCTATCCTGATCTTGTTCAGAGGTTTTTCAGGAGAGACCTCCTTCCAGCTCATACCGTACGAATTGGTCCTAATTAAACCGTACTTGGTATCGAGATTCAAGTTGGGTCTCAACTTGAAAGATTCTCCGCCCGGGAGTTCGAAATAGAGGTTCTCCACGCGCTTCGGCTCGACAACCCTGAGGACTATTTCAGCGAGTACGGCACATACAAGCAGTGTAACGACCAGAACCAGAAGGTTCTTCAACTGGTGTGTCCGGCCGAAGTATATCAGCGAGAGCCCCCCGGCTACGGCGAGTATGTCGAAGCCCCATATGATGATCCTCGAAAGGAGCCTGAGGTTACCGTCCGGGCTGAACAGCATTGCAAGCAGCCACTCGTTTAAGAGCAGGCCTGAAATAACAAGGACTCCGCCTGCGGCGACGGCCGCCTTCTCAGTACGGCTAAAACTGTCTCTCATAATCCTTCTTCTTTACCTCCTCCCTCGTTCTCTCGATCCAGTAACTGCTGCGGGCGTCACGGTCTATCTTCAGTCCGAGCACATCGCGCCCCAGTATCCGTGCAGTAAGCCCCAGAGGAGTGACCACCAAGAAGAAGAGCACGAATAGAATGACCCTCGTCATGACCCACCCCATCATCAATGCGAGGGTCATCCACGCCTTGTGGAAGGGCTTCAAAACTCCGGGAAGAAGGAGTCCGAAAGCGAGAAAGACGCCTGATACAGAAAGGAAATACGGATAGAGGTCTCTGCCGCGCCAAAGGAGCACAACGCCGATCAGCCCTGTGACGGCCCCCATCGTCAGGCCGAAGCTTCGCAGGTCGCTCCTCCGACTCTTGATATTCCTGATCTCTTCAAGAAGCAATGTGCTCTCCCTCAATCAAGCTCGAACTCCTTGCGCCAGTCTATATCGTCCTCCAGGGGTCTCTGCCTCTTCTTGTCAAGCAGGAAGTTCCCCATTATCAAGTAGTCCATGTTGGTCCGCATGAAACACAGGTACGCATCCTCCGGAGTACATACGATCGGCTCACCCCTGACATTGAACGAGGTGTTAATGATCACCGGGCAACCGTACTTCTCGTCGAACCTCTTTATCATACGGTAGTACAGGGGGTTTGTCTCCGGATCCACTGTCTGCAGCCTGGCGGAATAATCCACATGAGTGACCGCCGGAATGCTGGAGCGTACGACGTTCAGCTTGTCGATACCGAAGAGTCTCTTCTCATCGTCCGTCATCTCGCGGCGTATTTCCTTCCTGACCGGGGCGACCAGGAGCATGTATGGACTCTCGCCGTCGAACTCGAAGAAGTCCGATACCCTCTCCCTCAGCACCGAGGGGGCGAAAGGACGGAAACTCTCGCGGAACTTGATCTTCAGGTTCATCGTCTCCTGCATCTTCGGAGACCGGGCATCCCCGATGATCGACCGGCTTCCCAGGGCCCGCGGCCCGAACTCCATCCGCCCCTGGAACCAGCCGACCACGTTCTCTCCGGCAATCAGATCCGCTATCTTCTCGGCAATGTCGTCCTCCCCTTCGAGTTCCGTATACGGGATGTCCCTGCTCTTCAGGTACTCGGCTATGTAGCTGTTTTCAAAGTGGGGACCGAGGTAGGTCCCGTGCTGAAAGTCCTTCTTTCCGTCGGCCACCCGCGGGTTGTCGAGATACTGGTACCAGGCAAAAAGCGCTGCACCGAGGGCACCCCCGGAATCGCCGGCTGCAGGCTGAATCCATATCTCGTCGAAAGGTCCCTCGTTGAGTATCCTCCCGTTGGCAACACAGTTGAGCGCCACACCGCCGGCCAAGCACAGCCTCTTGAGACCGGTCTCCCTGTGTATATGCCTCGACATCCTGAGCATGACCTCCTCGGTAACCTCCTGGACGGATCTCGCCAGGTCCATGTGCCGCTGCTCGAGGTCGGACTCGGGCCTCCTTGGAGGACCGCCGAACAGCCTGTCAAACCTGCCGTTCGTCATTGTGAGGCCGGCACAGTAGTTGAAATACTCCATGTTCAGCCTGAAGGAGCCGTCCTCTTTCAGGTCGATCAGCTCCGAGAGGATTACGTCCTTGTACTTAGGCTCTCCATAAGGCGCCAGTCCCATGACCTTGTACTCGCCCGAGTTGACCTTGAAACCGGTGTAGTATGTGAACGCCGAGTAAAGGAGTCCGAGTGAGTGCGGAAAATGGATCTCGGAGAGTATCTCTATCCTGTTGCCCCTGCCCACCCCATAACTCGTCGTCGTCCATTCACCGACGCCGTCCACGGTTAGGAAGGCGGCCTCCTGAAATGGTGACGGGAAGAACGCAGAAGCCGCATGTGAATAGTGATGCTCCGGAAAAATGATCTTTCCGCTGAACCCGCCGAGTTCCTTCCTGATGAGCTCTTTCATCCAGAGCTTCTGCTTTATCCACAAGGGGATGGACTTGATGAAGGACTTTATCCCCACAGGGGCATATGCTATGTAGGTCTCTAATATGCGCTCGAACTTGACGAAGGGCTTTTCATAGAAGGCTACGATGTCTATCCCTTCACCGCTTATCCCTCCTGCCTGAAGGCAGTAGTTGATTGCATTGCCCGGAAAAGAAGGGTCGTGCTTCTTGCGCGTGAAGCGCTCTTCCTGGGCCGCGGCCGTTATCCGGCCGTCCTGCACCAGTGAAGCTGCGCTGTCATGGTAGAAGGCCGACACCCCCAAGATATTCATACTTTCTTCACATTTGTTTGATAGAATATATGAGGGTTGTTTTCAGATAACACTGATTTTCCGTAGATCATACAACATATTAAATAAAGTTCATAAAAAAAAGCAAGATGCGGGTGTCGACGCCTCATCCTTGACACGGTCCCATATCCGGCTGTAATATGTTAAAGTACGGGTCATGATGGGACTGATCGGCAAGAGAGTGGTTGTGGAGGCCAACGGCATAACCTACAGGGGCAGGCTCGTGGAGGTAGGTGAGACCGAGGTGCACCTCGAGACCGAACTCGGTTGGGTCACGCTTCCTACCGACCACGTGGTCGATATAAGGGAGGAAGTGGACGGAGACGTGATACTGGAGTGATCACCCTGCGGCCTCGGAACGGCGGCCAGCGGTTGATCCTGTGGAGAGGGCTGAAGCAGTCGGGGCGAGGTCTCCGAAGACGAACTGCAGTATTGCAGCCCCGGCTATCGAGGCTGTCTCGGCCCGCAATATCCGCCTGCCGAGCCCTCCGGTCACAAAACCCTCTGCCTCTGCCTGCTGCACCTCATCGGCCGTGAAGCCGCCTTCAGGCCCAACCATGTAGTATGCAACCGGGCACTTGACCTGTACTGGAAGGTCAAGCCCCTTCTCTTCACCCTCGTGAAAGAGGACCTTCAGGGCCCCATCCCCGATACAGCCGAAGACATCCTCCAGCCTGCAGACATCGTGAACCTCGGGCACGCTCAGCCTCCCGGACTGTCTCGTCGCCTCCTCAGCCACCCGTCTCCAGTGATCGAGCTTTCTGCTGAACCGCACCTGTGACCTGCCGGTCACAACAGGGAATATCTCGTTTATGCCGAGTTCAGTCGTCTTCTGAATCACGAGGTCCATCTTGTCGCCCTTCAGGAGTCCCTGTATCAGTACGAGGCGGAGCGGAGACTCGGTCTCCAAGGAGCATATGCCCATGACATCAAGCACGAGGTGTTTCCTGCCCGCCCTTCTCACAACCGTCTTCAGGGCAAGCCCCCTGCCGTCGAGGACCGTGACCTCCTCGCCCGGGGCGAGCCTGAGCACATCCCTGAGGTACCTGAGGTTCCGGCCCGTGACGGTCAGTTCCCTGTCGTCAGGCCCTATGGAGGTGAGGACTATGCGAGGCGGCATGACAACCCCTCTTCCTGGAATCTGCTGTTGCAGTGAAGGCGACCCGCTGTCAGATGACCGGATGTGAACAGGTGATGATCAGCACCCGTAAAAAGAACGAGGTTGATTACGAGAAAAACTCCTTCAGCTTCTCCACGAATCCCCTCTGCACCTCGTCACCGCTCAAGCTTGCGAACTCCTCGAGCAGTTCCCTCTGTCGGCGGGTTATCTTCTTGGGTACGTCGATGTATATCCTGACGATCAGGTTGCCCCGCGAGTGACCGCCGAGCCTCGGCACACCGCAGCCCTTGATGACGAACTCCTTGCCGGACTGTGTGCCCGGGGGTATTCTTAGCTTCTCGCTGCCGTACAGGGTCGGCACCTCGATCTCTGCACCGAGCACGGCCTGGGTGAAGCTGACCGGCACGTCGCAGTACAGGTTCAACCCTTCACGCTTGAAGAACTTGTGCGGCTTTACGGTCACGACTATGTAAAGGTCGCCGGGAGGACCGCCGTTCGAGCCGGGCTCGCCCTCTCCGGACATCCTGAGGCGCGACCCTGTGTCGACTCCTGCAGGTACTTTGACCGAGAGGGTCCTGAACTTCCTCACCCTGCCGTCTCCGCCGCACTCCGGACACGGGGTCGTGATGAAGCGGCCGCTCCCACCGCATCTGCTGCAAGTCCTCGTCACCGAGAAGAATCCCTGCTGGAACCTCCTCTGCCCCGATCCATTGCAGTCGGGGCAGGTGACGGGCTCATGACCGGGCTTGGCTCCGCTGCCCCTGCAGAGGCCGCAGGTCTGCCAGCTCGGCAGCTTGAGTTCCTTCTCAACCCCCTTTACGGCCTCCTCGAGGCTGACCGTGAGGTCATAGCGCAGGTCAGCCCCCCTCGTCGCCCTCTGCCTTCCGTGACCGGCGAACGTCCCGAAGAAGTCTCCGAAGAAGTCTTCGAATATATCCGAGAAATTCGCACTGAAGGGCCCGAAACCAGCGCCGGCGCCTCCCATGCCGTCGGGAGAGCCGTAGCGGTCGTAGTTGGACCTCTTCTCAGGGTCACTCAGGCAGGCGTAGGCCTCGTTGATCTCCTTGAACTTGTCTTCCGCCTCTTTATCCTCGGGATTCCTGTCGGGATGATACTTCATCGCGAGCCTTCTGAAGGCCCGTTTCATCTCATCCTCGGTGGCATCCCGGTTCACACCCAGTATCTTGTAGTAATCCTTCATTATGTTATGGAACGAAATCGTCCTCTCTCTTCTTTTCCTTGAGACATCGGGCGGGGCGGAAGCGGTCCCTCACCCGACATCAACAGTCAGTTCACGACTTGTCCTTGTCCACGTCTTCGAACTCGGCCTCGACCACTTCCTCCTCGGCCGACTTGCCGTCGTCGCTCTTTTCGGCGGATGCCCCTGCACCCGCGGCCTCCTGCTGCGCCTGTGCCCCCTTGTAGAGGTGCTCAGCGAGTTTGTAAGACGACTGGGTCAACCGCTCGACCGCGGACTTTATCTCTGACACGTCCGTGCTCGTCTCCTTGACCTTCCTGCAGTTCTCGAGAGCCTCTTCGATCTCCTTCTTCTCCTCTTCGGTGATCTTGTCGCCGTACTCCTTCAGGGATTTCTCCACGCTGTAGACGAGATTGTCGGCCTCGTTCTTGGCCTCTGCGAGCGCCCTCTTCCGCCTGTCCTCTTCTGCATGTTCTTCAGCGTCACGGGCCATCCTCTTTATCTCATCCTCTGTGAGACCGCTCGACGCCGTTATCCTTATGGACTGCTCCTTGCCGGTACCGAGGTCCTTGGCCGAGACATGCAGTATCCCGTTTGCATCGATATCGAAGGTGACCTCGATCTGCGGCACCCCTCTCGGTGCAGGAGGAATGCCAACGAGCTCGAACACACCGAGCAGCTTGTTATCCGCGGCCATCTCCCTCTCGCCCTGGTAGACCTTGATGGTCACTGCAGGCTGATTGTCGGTCGCCGTCGAGAATATCTGGCTCTTCTTCGTCGGAATAGTGGTGTTTCTCTCGATTATCTTCGTGAACACACCGCCGAGAGTCTCTATTCCGAGCGACAGAGGGGTCACGTCGAGGAGGAGCACCTCCTTCACCTCTCCCTTGAGCACGGCCGCCTGGATGGCTGCTCCGATCGCAACCGCCTCGTCCGGGTTGATCGTCTTGTTGGGGTCCTTGCCGAAAATCTTCCTCACGACCTCCTGGACCTTCGGCGTCCTCGTCTGTCCGCCGATGAGAAGGACCTCGTCGATGTCCTTCTCCGTGAGCTTTGCGTCTTCGAGCGCCCTCTTGCAAGGACCGGACGTCTTCTCGATGAGGTCGGAGACGAGCTGCTCGAACTTCGCCTTTGTGAGCTTCATCACGAGGTGTTTCGGACCTGTTGCATCCGCGGTTATGAACGGAAGGTTGATCTCCGTCTCCACGGCGGTGGAGAGCTCTATCTTCGCCTTTTCCGCCGCCTCTTTCAGCCTCTGCAGGGCCATCCTGTCCTGCCTCAGGTCGATCCCCTGGTCCTTCTTGAACTCCTCGACCAGCCAGTCTATGATCCTGAGGTCGAAGTCGTCGCCGCCGAGGAATGTGTCGCCGCTTGTGGAGTGCACCTCGATGACCCCTTCTCCGATTTCGAGAATCGAGATGTCGAAGGTGCCACCGCCGAGGTCGTATACAGCGACCTTCTCTTCGGCCTTCTTGTCGAGCCCGTAGGCAAGGGCCGCCGCCGTTGGCTCGTTGATTATCCTGAGGACGTTGAGGCCTGCGATCTTGCCCGCATCCTTCGTCGCCTGCCTCTGGCTGTCGTCGAAATAGGCGGGCACGGTTATGACTGCATCGCTCACGGGCTCTCCGAGATAATCCTCAGCGGCCTGCTTCAGTTTCTGAAGGATCATCGCGGATATCTCCGGCGGGGAGTACTTCTTGCCGCGGGCCTCCACGTGCGCATCCCCGTTTGCAGCCGGGACGATCTTGTACGGCAGCCTCTTCATGGCCTCCTTGACCTCGGCCGAGTCGTACTTGCGTCCCATGAGCCTCTTTATAGAAAATATGGTATTCTCAGGGTTCGTAATAGCCTGACGTTTCGCTATCTGGCCGACCAGCCTCTCCCCCTTCTCGGTAAAGGCGACCACCGAGGGGGTCGTACGGCTCCCCTCCTGGTTCGGAATCACCACCGGCTCTCCACCCTGCACAACTGCGACAACGGAGTTCGTCGTCCCAAGGTCTATACCAATCGCTTTGCCCATGATATCTACTCCTCCTTTGCTTCTTCTGTGTATTCAGACACCCGACCGTTACCGATCGCTTCCACGGCAGACCCGCGTCAGTTCTTTTCAGGCTCCGTCTTCTTGGAGACCGCCACAAGCGACGGCCTTATCGTCCTGTCCTTGAACATGTATCCCTTCCTGTACTCTTCCACCACGGTCTTGTCCTCCACGTCGCTCCTCTCCACCTGACTCATCGCATGATGATACGCAGGGTCGAAAGGCTTTCCGACCGCCTCTATCTCGCTTATGCCGTACTTGTTCAAAATCTTCCTGAACTCCTTCAGGGTGAGTTCAACACCCTGAAGCAGGCTCTCTGCAGATACGTCCTTCTCTGCATGCTGAACCGCCATCTCGAGGTTGTCCAGCACCGTGAGCAGCTCCTGCAGAAGCGGCTCGGTGCCGTACTTGAGCATCTCCTCCTTGTCCTTCTGGACCCTCTTCTTGTAGTTCTCGAACTCTGCATAGAGCCTCAGATACCGCTCCTTGCTCTCGGAGAGCTCGGCCTCCAGCTCCCTGACCCTCTCCTCGATCGGCTGTTCAACGGGCATCACCTCTTCGGGTTCTTCCTTCTTCTCCTCCACGGGATGCTCTTCCTTTATCTCGAGGTCTTTCATCTCTCTCTTCTCCACTGCCTACCTCCTTCGTCCAAGATTTTAGTCAGGTATCTCGCCGTCACGTCCACGAGCGATATTGCGGAAGAGTAGTCCATCCTTGTAGGCCCTATTATCCCGACGACACCTGCCGGCTTGTCCCCCTCCTTGTAAGTAGACGCGATGATGCTCATCGCCTTCATCTCTTCGATGGTGTTCTCAGTACCGATTATAACCTGAACCCCCTCCTCATTGGCAAGACTGTCTATCAGCTTTATGACCGCATGCTTGTCCTCTATCGTCCTCGAAAGCTCCTTCACCTTCTCCACATCGGAGAACTCCGGCAGTTCAAGTATCTCGGAAAGGCCGGAGATGAAGACGTTGGACCCGTAACAGGCGACGACGTCTCCACAGAGGCTGAGCGCCCTCGATATGAGAGAGTCGCACAGTGCCTTGTCCCTCGCCATCTCGTCGAAGAGACACCGCCTTATCTCCTTAATGGTATAGCCCGAGAACTCGCGGTTGAGATAACGGGCGATCTTGTTCAGGTCGTTCCGTGAGAAAGAGAAACTGTTCTTGAGTATCTTATGTTTGATTATACCCTCATTCGTGAATAAAATCACGGCTATCCTGTCATCACTGTAAGGGAAGAGCTCAATGCGCCTCAGGGTGCTGCCGTCAGGCCCGGGAGAGACCGCGATACCAAGGTAGTGCGAGTGGGTCGAGAGGGTCCTCGTCGTCTCGTCCAGCAGCGTGTAGATGTCCTCCCGCAGGTCGTCGAGCCTCTTGGTCAACGACTCGATGAGTTCCTCGTGAACAGAGACGTTCTCCTCCATCTCGTCCATGAGGTTCTCCACATAGAACCTGTAGCCCTTGTCCGTGGGAATCCTGCCCGCAGATGTGTGGGGCTGGCTCAGAAAGCCCATGTCCTCGAGGTCCGCCATGATATTCCTTATGGTGGCGGGCGAGAAGTCGAAAGCGTATTTCCTCGTTACATACCTCGAACCGACTGGGTCGGGGTTGTTTATGTAGCTGTGAATAACGGCCCAGAGAACCTTTATACTCCTCTCGTCAAGCATGTCCCGATCGTCAGGCATCTTTAGAGCTTCACCTCTGTGTATGGGATTTCCTGCAATACATACTCGACTCGCTCGTAGACCGCCTCGGGAAGAACGGAAAACCTTCGCCCCTGCGTTGAGGCGCCTGTATCGAGGTATTATAAAAACATTCCCACAGGCGGTGCAAACACCCGCTTAGCACTCCCCATGGGAGAGTGCTAATAATTTAACAATTTTTTCGGTTGTCTGTCAAGGACCCGGCATTCCTCAAAAATAATCTACACGAAGGGGAGTAGTTTACTCATAATTGACAAATGGGGCAACCATCCCTTAAACCAAAAGGATTCAGCATCCAGAATCCCGGGAAGGAGGTTTGCAGGATGGTTGCCACAGTGCCTAAA
>DRKX01000105.1 GCA_011051565.1 Nitrospirota bacterium
CAAGGGTCAGAGAGGCGTTGCTGGCCGTAAACGGCGTATCGGATGTAGTGGTGAGCCTCGAAGACGCCAAGGCTTGGCTGAACGCACAGTCCGGCGTAAGCACGGGCGAACTCGTCAGGGCCGTGGAGAATGCCGGCTACGGTGCAGCTCTGCCGTCAGGTATGGGCGCTTCCCCTGCAGTATCAGGTCAGGCACTGGATGTCGTCATCATCGGTGGGGGTTCGGCCGGTTTCGCCGCTGCCATAAGGGCATGGGAACTCGGGGCACGGGTCACCGTTATCGAGCAGTCGACCATAGGCGGAACATGCGTAAACACCGGTTGCGTGCCGACAAAGACGCTCATACGGGCCGCACAGGTATACTACCGGAGTACTCATCACAACTTTGACGGAATGGATATCCACGCAGGCCCCCTCGACTTCAAGAGGGTCATCCGCCAGAAGGACGACCTCGTCTCCACCCTGCGCAGGGAAAAGTACGAGGAGGTCATAGCCTCGTACAAGGGGATGAGATACATGAGGGGCCGCGCAATGATCGGAACGGACGACAGAGGCGCGATAAACGTGTATGTAGGAGAGGAGACCCTGAGGCCGGCCAAGCTGATAATCGCCACCGGCGCACACCCTTGGATACCGCCGGTTGAGGGGCTTGACAAAGCCGGATACCTCACGAGCACCGAGGCCCTCTCTCTCGAAGAACCGCCGCGGGAGTTGACAATAATCGGCGGCAGTGCAGTGGGCCTCGAGTTTGCCCAGATATTCTCAAGGTTCGGCTCGAAGGTCCGCGTCATCGAGGCGATGCCCCATGTGCTGCCGCCCGAAGGCTGGGAGGCCGGCGATGCCTTGGCTGACTGCCTCGCTAAGGAGGGTATAGAGTTCTTTACGGGCTCGGTGGTCAAAAGGGTCAGATACGATGGTGAATACACAGTGGATATCGAGGTGAACGGCAGTGCGCATTCCATAAAGGCGGAGCAACTGCTCGTTGCAACAGGCAGGAGGGCCAACACAGAGGGGTTCGGCCTCGAAGAAAGCGGGATCGAGCTCGGCGCCAAAGGAGAGATAAGGGTGGATCAGCACCTCCGTACATCACACCCTGATGTCTACGCAGCAGGTGACGTGACCGGAGACCCCATGTTCGTCTATGTCGCGGCCCATGCAGGCGCTGTAGCGGCAGAGAATGCCCTGTCTGGCAACCGGCGAGTCTTCGACCTCTCGGTCCTGCCGTGGGTGACATTCACCGATCCACAGGTCGCCTCCGTGGGCCTGACCGCGGAACAGGCCGAGGCCAGGGGGATCGACTACATGACGTCGAGAATCGAGATGAAACTCGTGCCGCGCGCGCTTGCGGCAAGAGACACAAGGGGGTTCGTCAGGCTGGTCGCGGAAAAGGATACGGGCAGGCTCATAGGTGCACAGATCGTCTCTTCAGAGGCAGGGGAGATGATCATGGAGGCGACCCTCTCGATCGAATACAAAACCACCGTATCACGGCTCGCAGCACAGATACACCCTTATCTCACCCTTTCTGAGGGTATCAAACTCGCAGCACAGTCATTCGAACGGGACCTCTCCAGGCTCAGTTGCTGCTCGGCCTGAAGCACTGTGCTGAAGGGCTCAGATCATCTCAGGGTCGGCACCCATGGTGGTATACTTTATCACGTCCACATCCGACAGTACGACTATCCCCTCCTGCACCATCTCATCGAGTACCGGCAGTATCTCTTTTATCTTTTCCTCTGTATCGATCACCGTTATGAGAACCGGCAACTCACCGCCGCGGCTGAGGAACTTCATCTTCCTGAACCTCCGGCGGGGACCATAACCGGCCACCGCCTTGTAGACCGTGGCCCCGGCGACATCCATCATGATGAACCTCTTTACGATCGCCTCATACAGTGTCTCGCCCTCCCACTTGTGGTCCTCCCTGACGATGACCCTGAGCATCTTCGCCTTTCCCTGAAGCTTCATCCGCTCAAACTCCTCCTCTTCCTTCTTCTCCCCGGCCACACCACACTTGATCACGTCCGTGTCGGTGACGTCTATCAGGCCCTTCTCCACCACCTGGTAGACATCTGGCAGCACCCTGTTTATCATCTCCTCGGAATCCACCGCCTCGATCTTCATCGGCATCTTGCCCGACAGGGCCAGTATCTTCGAGGTGTGATACACTCCGTCACTGCCATAACCTGCAACGCCCCGGAATACGCTGACACCGGCAAGGCCCTTCTTGGAGAAGATGTCGATCAGCACCTCGTATACGGGTCTCTCACCGTACCGGTCGGACTCGTCGACATATATGGAGAGCCTCTTCGCCGGTCCCTTCTTCACCATACAGGGCGCTCCTTGCAATAATGCATTGGCCCGGCCCCCGACCGCATCGGGCCGATGAGCTCCCCCTTACGGAGAAGACCAACCTCTGATGTGTGCGAAAGGGTACGCCCTGCGATCGAGTGCGGTGCAGCCGAAGGTCCCTGCGATACCAGGGTGAAGGAGGCCTGTTTCATGCCCAGCATGTCCAACATGACTATGAACATTATATCACATTACAGAAAAAGGCTGAAGGCTCAGGTGCACTCTTGACCGCAGAGCCGCCGGCGCCTCTGGCCGCTGCTTAATCCGGGAGGATTCTGCTAAACTATACGGTATGAAGAAGTTAGGATATATCGGCCTGGGAAAGATGGGCAAGAACATGGTTCTCAGGCTGATCGAACACGGCTGGGAGATCACTGCCTATGACCCCCGGACGGA
>DRKX01000106.1 GCA_011051565.1 Nitrospirota bacterium
AAGCGGTGCGGCCGACTCGGCCATCTCCCTGAGGAAGGCGGCGTCGGCAGGCAGCAGGCCCTCCCCCTCCACCACCGTGCAGCCCGACTCGACCGGCTTCATCACGCCGACGCTCAACCCCCTCGCCATGAGCGCGCGGGTGACAGCCCCGGCTATCACGGTCTTGCCCACCCCGGTGTCGGTACCTGTTATGAACACACCGCGCTTCACGCCCTCACCTCATCACGTTCTGCTCTCAAGCGGGAAGACCTGCCCGGTTATGCCCTCTGTACGGGCGAGCCATGTCATGAAGCCGACCGCATCGGCCGGCACCGCGAGGCAGCCCCTGATGCTCGCCTTCACCGCCCCTTCCATCGCCTTCGGGGCCGCGGCTCCAATCCCCACGGGCAGGTATCCGGGGATGACCGCGTTCACGTTTATACCGTACGGGGAGAGCTCCCTTGCGAGTGAACGCGTCAGGCCGAGCAGCGCCGCCTTGGACGCACTGTAGGCCGCCTGCCCCTCCTTTCCCCTCAGCCCTGAATAGGACGAGACATTGATGATGTGCCCTCCACCGGAACCTATCATGAGAGGGACGAAGTTCCTCGTGCAGTTGAAAACACCCTTGAGGTTCGTCCTCAAGACCTCGTCCCAGGCGGACTCGGGATACCTGAGCAGGGGCGCGTCCCTCGTGACGGCCGCATTGTTGACGAGCACATCGAGCCTCCCGACGTCCCTCTCAACGGAGAGGGCCATCCGCCGGACCTGCCCGGAGTCGCCGACATCGCCCCTCAGGAGGTACGGAGAGTTCTTCAGCCCGGCAAGGAGGCTCCAGGCCTCATCCTCGGACCTGAAACAGTGGACGACGACCCTGTAGCCCTCTGCATCGAATGCATGGGCGAGCCTGCTTCCGAGCCCGCCCGTGGCACCTGAGATCAGAACAACCCGCAATCCCTCGCCTCCCTGAGACTCGTGATCAGAAGAGCGATGTCTTCCTCGGTGTGAGCCGCCGAGACCGTGAGCCTCAGCCTCGGCGTCCTGACCGTCGGCCTCCTGATTGCAGGGGCATGGATCCCCCGTGCCCTCAGGAACTCCGAGAGACGCAGCGCGGCTTGGTCGTCCTCGAGCAGGATGGGCACGATCGGCGTCTCCGACCGGCCGGTATCCACACCGATGCAGTGGAGCCCCCTGACGAGGCTCTCCCTGTTCCTCCACAGCCGGTCCACCAGCAAGGCATCGCTCGTCATTATCCTGACTGCCTCGACAGAGGCGGCAACGAGGTGGGCAGGCAGTGCCGTGGAATAGATGAGTGTCCGTGCCGTGTTCACCAGCCACCTGACCAGGTCTCCCCCGGCGGCGATGAAGGCGCCGTAGGAGCCTGCCGCCTTCGACAGGGTCCCCATCTGTATAACGAAGGACTCGGGTGGGATGCCGAAGTGACTTAGCGCACCCCTGCCGCGGCCGAGCACACCCGTGCCGTGTGCGTCGTCTATGTAGAGCAGTGCATCGTGGGCTGCGGCCAGTTGCGTGAGGTCTCTCAGGGGGGCTATGTCCCCATCCATGCTGAACACGGAGTCTGTGACTATCACCGGCCTCCCCCGCCGCACCGTGCGCAGCAGTTCCTCGAGGTGATCCATGTCCGCATGCCTGTAGATGACGGTGGAGGCCCTGCTCAGGCGGCATCCGTCTATGAGGCTGGCATGGTTCAGCTCGTCGCTGAAGATGGTGGCGTCACGGTCGGCTATCGCCGGTATGGCCCCGGTGTTGGCGGCATACCCAGAGCCGAAGAGGACCGAGGCCTCAGTGGCCTTGAGGTCCGACAGGAGGCGCTCGAGCCTCCGGTGGAGCGCGGTACCTCCTGAGAGGAGCCTCGATGCACCGCTGCCTGTGCCGTACTCCTCGGCCGCCCTGGCCGCTGCCCTGCGGAGCGAGTCGTGACCGCACAGTCCGAGGTAGTCGTTGGAGGAGAAGTTCACCAGTACCCCTCCACGCACCCTTATGATCCTGCCCTGAGGGGAGTCCCTGTCGCTTATGCTCCTGAGCAGGCCCTCCCGCCGCAGTGCTTCGAGCCTTTCTTCAAACACGGGATATTTTAACAGAAGGTCTCCAGGATTGTTTAGGCCGGGAAGAAGCCCTGGATATATGCTATATTTAAGAGATTATGATATAATGTAGTCTGAAATGTATCCCCAGAACCTGCTGAGAAAACAGGTGGTCAACGAGAGGAAGAAGCAGGCGACGGTCTGCCTTACGATCCTGCTGGTACTCGTCCTCTACCTTGCATGGGCACTCCTGATAGACGACAACGGGATAGCGAGGCTCTTGGAGCTCAAGAAGAAGCGTGCTGAGGTGATAGGAGAGATCGCCGAGCTCCAGAAGGAGAACGTCAAGCTGAACAAAGAGATTATGCTGCTCAAGGAAGACCCCTTCTACATAGAGAAGCATGCCCGGGAAGAGATGAACCTCTCGAGGCCTGACGAATACGTCTTCATCTTTGAAGAATAACACCCCGTTTGGAGGCGGCATGGGTAAGAAGAAGTCCATTCTCATCGTTGACGACTCCCTCACGGTCAGGAGGCTGGTCGAACTGGTCCTCTCGAGAGAGGGCTACGAGGTCTACACCGCGCCTGACGGTGACGAGGGGCTCGAGATAGCAAGGAAGGTCATCCCTTCGATCATTCTCGTCGACTTCGTGATGCCGAGGATGAACGGCTACAAGCTCTGCAAACTCATACGATCCGACCCGAAGCTCAAGGATATACCGCTGATACTGATAACCTCGAAGGGCGAGGACGTGGGGCAGTCGTTCGAGGAGAAGTTCTGCGTCCACCACTATTTCCAGAAGCCCTTCGAGCCCGACGAGCTGATAGCGAAGATAAACGAGGTGCTCGGAGTCCAGAGAGGCGTGCCTGCCGAGGCTCCTGCCGCCGCACCGGTTGAGACGCACGGCGAGCTGATCGAGGGTATCGACAAGCTGCTCCGTTATTACTTCGAGAAGGAGTTCAGGGTCCTCCTGAAGACCCTGATGGTCGAGGTCCTCAAGGAGACCGAGGTCGCACGGTCAACCGGCCTGATACTCTCCGGTGAACTCGGCTACCTGACGGTTGCGGACGTACTCCAGTTCGTGGGAATGCTCAACCTCTCGGGAAGGCTGTCCGTGGTCTCGACCAATCTCAACTCCGAGATATACTTCGAGAGGGGCCAGATCGTTTTCTCCACCATAAGCAAGCCCGGCTACAGGACGTTTCTCACTGACCTCCTCGTTGAAGAGAAGAGGCTCAAGAAGAAGGACCTGAAGAGCATAATAGCCGAGGCAAAGAAGCTGAACCTGCCCGTGGGCAGGGTCCTCGTCCAGAAAGGCTCGATCACCGACGACGAACTCATGGGGTATCTCAAACGCATGACCGAAGACGCCATATTCCATACGCTCGCAGCCACCTCGGGACAGTTCTACCTCGAAGAGGCCCCCCTGCCGCTGAACCTGAGTGACATAAAGTTCCGGCTCTCGACGAGCGCGACCATACTCGACGGTCTCAGGAAGCTCGATGAAGGGAGGCTCGCTGCCGAGATATTCAGGAGCGACGACATGATACCCCTGAGGCTGATCACGAACGAAGACGCGCTCGATGGGATCAGCCTCGATGAAAAGGAACTCCGCGTCTTCGCCCTCATCGATGGAAAAACGAGGTTGAAGGATATTATAATGAAAAGCAGACTTGACGAGCTGGAAGCAAAGAGGATTTGTTATTCCCTGCAAAAGATCGGGCTGTTGAAGATCAAGGACGACAGGAGGTGAGCTCAAATGCCGAGGATTCTCGTAGCAGAGGACAGCATGACCGACCTTCAGTTCATAAAGAACGCACTGAAGGATACAGGTTACGAGATACTGACCGCGTCGGACGGTGACGAGGCCGAGCAGAAGGTGAGGACCGAATCCGTTGATCTCATAATACTCGACGTGGTAATGCCCAAGAAGAACGGCTTCCAGGTGTGCAGGTCTCTGAAGAGGGACGAGAAGTACAGACACATCCCGATCATAATGATCACGTCCAAGACACAGGACAGTGACAGGTTCTGGGGATTGAAACAGGGGGCGGACGAGTATGTCACGAAGCCTTTCGAGGCGACGGACCTCCTGCATGCCGTAAGAAAACACCTCCCGGGCGTTTAAAGGTGAAGCCCGGTTATTTTCGAGGAATACTCCTGCACCATGGTTGAAGAGACAGACACTCCGGAAGGGAACCGGGAGACTCCCGAAGAAGAGTACGCAACGCCCGACCTGAGGGCCTGCACCTTCTCGGTCGGAGAGAGGGTGTACTCCGTGGACATGGAATACCTCAGGGGCGTGGCTGAGCTCACCGAGGTCGTCCCGCTCCCGCTGAGTCCCGCCTACGTGGAGGGTATTGCACCTCTGAGGGGGTCGGCGGTGCCGGTCGTGAACCTCGCCGTCCTGAAGGAGACACCTGAGGAGAAGGCGCCCGAGAGGTGGCTGATAGTGCTGGAGGTGGAGAGGGAGTTCCTCGGGATCGCCGTGAACGAGATGCCGGACCTCTCCGAGGACTACAAGGGCGAATTCATCGATGTGCCCGAATTCTTCGAAACATACAGGGTGAGGTGATGGCGGAAAAGGGTTTGCGGGACTTCTTCCTTGCTGAGGCCGAAGAGCACCTGGTCGTCCTCGAGAAGGGATTTCTCGAGCTCGAAAGGAACCCCTACGAGCTCGCCGGCATACAGGAACTCTTCAGGGCCGCGCATACGCTCAAGGGCTCTGCAGCCCTCGTCAAGCTCGACACCATAAACAGGGTCGCGCACAACCTCGAAGACGTCCTCGAATCCATAAGGGACGGCAAGACCCCGGTCACCAAGCCGGTCGTCGACTGGCTCCTCCATACGCTCGACGCCATCAAGCTACTGGTCTCAGAGATAACGAGGGGAGAGCCTGAAACAAGCGAGATCGCCGACGAGGTCGAGAAGGGCCTCAAGGAGATACTCTCGACAGAGGAGGGTGCCAAGGCTGCCGCGGCAGAGGCGGAGAGTCCCGCCAGGGAGAAGAGGCCCCTGCTCCCCAGAAAGAGAGAAGAGGCCGATGTCCTGTCGAGCTACGTAAGGGTCCACGTAGACAACATCGAGCGGATGATGAACCTCGTCGGGGAACTGACCGTGCTCAAGAACTCCCTCATGACGGAGACGAGGGATATCCTCGACCTCAAGGACGAGATCGAGTATGCCGGCGGCAGGCTGATGAGGGAGATAAGCGACTTCAGCAGCAGGTACTCCTACTCGATCCCCGACAAGATAACCTACGTGGACTCCCTCCTCGAGGACTTCAGGGAGCTCGAGTTCGACAGATACGACGAGCTGAACCTCTTCACTCACAAGCTCCATGAGATAATGGACGACATAACAGAGGCCCTCAAGGACTCCGCCGGGTTCCTCGCCAGACTCTCGGAGCATATCAGGACGATCGACAGGATCAACACCGAGATGAGGGACCTGATATCCAGCTCGAGGATGGTTGAGGCAGGCAGGCTCTTCCACAGGTTTACAAGGACGATACGGGACCTCGCTCACCGTTCGGGCAAGAAGGTGAGATTCACCGTGAGCGGCACGGATACCCGCATCGACAGGGTGATATTCGAGCGCCTGTTCGAGCCCCTCCTCCACATAATCCGCAACGCCATCTCGCACGGCATAGAGTCCCCTGAAGAGCGGCTATCGAGGGGCAAGCCGAGGGAGGGAAGGATATCCCTCGCTGCAAAGCGCGAGGGCAACAGCGTCGTGATAGACGTAAAGGACGACGGGAGGGGGATCGACCTCAAGGCCGTGTACAGAAAGGCCGTGAGAAGAGGCCTGCTGAAGAAGGACGAACGCGTCGGCAAGGGAAGACTCCTCGGCATACTCTTCAGCCCCGGGTTCTCGACCCTCGAGGAGACGGACATGACGTCAGGCCGCGGAGTCGGGCTCGACGTGGTGAGGGAGATCATCACAGAGATGAACGGCAGGATCAGCGTCGCCACTTCCGAGGGCAAAGGGACCATATTCAGGATAAGGCTCCCGCTCACCTTCATAATAGTCAACATCGTGAGGTTCTCAGCCGGGGGCATGGAGTTCGCCGTCCCGTCGAGCCTCGTCCAGGAACTCATGGAGGTCGAACCCGAAGAGTACGACCCCGAGGCCGGGACCGTCGCACTGCGGGACACCCGCATCGAGGCAAAGGACATATGCAGCCTGCTCGGGCTCAGTCCCGGCGAGAGGGGAGAGAAGCCGCCGGCGATCGTATTCAATCTCATGCCGGGCAAGCAGGTGGCCCTCTTGGTCGACGCGATTGCCGGACAGGAAGAGACCGTCATCAAGCCGCTCGGAAGGTTCCTCGAAGGGTTGAAGCATTACTCTGGTGTGAGCATATCGGCCGGCGGGAAACTCATGCCGGTGCTCAATCCAGTCGCCCTGCTCGAACAGCCTCTCGATGCAGTACCGCCCAGGCCGGAGGCGAAAGAGGTCGAGCTGAGACGGACTGTCCTGATAGTGGACGACTCCCTGAGCATCCGCAAGTTCGTCAGCATGATCCTCGAGCAGGGCGGATACAGGGTATTCACCGCATCGAACGGCATGGAGGCGCTCACGGTGGTCGACGAACACCCGGTCGATCTCATCATCACGGACCTCGAGATGCCGGTCATGCACGGCTATGAGCTGCTGAGGGAGTTACAGAGGAAGGGTGTCTCCGAGACCGTACCGGTCGTCATACTGACGTCGAGGGGGAGCGAAAAACACAAGGAGAAGGCCGCCTCGCTCGGAGCGAGAAAGTACCTGGTGAAGCCCTTCGAGGAAGATTCCCTGATCGAGACCGTAAGGGAGTGCCTCGAGAGCACTCAGCTCACCTGAACGTCACGCCCCCTGACAGCAGGCACTACCCCTCTTCCGGTATCCTGAACTTCTCGACCGAGTTGAGCAGTTCCTTGGACGAGCCGGTGAGCCTCTCGGATATGGTCGTCGAGTCCTGTACGAGCCTCAGGAGTTCAAGGGAGATACCGTTTACGGAATCCATCGATACGACGACATCGTTCGTCATCTCGCGCTGGACCTGTGAGAGCTGGAATATCTCGGAGACGATCCCCTTCGTCTTCTCGACAGAGCCCTCTATCTCTTCAAACGCCACACCGGTCT
>DRKX01000107.1 GCA_011051565.1 Nitrospirota bacterium
CTCATCCTGATCCTCGTCGGCCTGCCGTGCGGGCAGTGCTCGGGGTCTTCCGCAGCAGAGAGGTCTTCAAGGAGCCGTGCGATCTCAGCGTGGCTCAGCATGACCGCACCCCTGACCGAACCGTGGCAGGCTATCCGTTTCGCGATCCTTTTCTTCATCTCCTCGACCGGTGATCCGGTCCTGCCCTCGGTCAGGCAGAAGGCTATATCCGAGAGGATTGCGGGTATGTCTGCATCGAAGAGGAACCGCGGGACAGCCCTGACCATCAGCGTGTCGTGTCCGAAGTCCTCTGCCTCTATACCCATCTCCCTTATCGCCTCGATATGCTGGAGGAGCACCCTGTACTCCCTCGCCGGCAGTTTCACCTGCCTCGGGAAGAGCATCTGTGTCACCTCGAGGCCCATCCCCCCCTTCAAGAGCCTCTCATAGAGTATCCTCTCGTGGGCGGCATGGTGGTCGAGGAGCGTTATGCCGCGGCCGTCGGTATAGGCGACGAAGACGTCGCCGAGGTATATGTACTTGAGGTCACCGCCGTACTTCACGAGAGAATCCGAGACGATGGAGCCCGCAGAAGCATGGGCCGGCACGGCATCGGCAGCGGTGACGCCGGGCTGCGGCTCGACATGCGCATCTACCGAGGCCTCTGCGTAACCCGAGGGCTCATCGGCCGAGCCTCTCAGGGCCCCCCTTACCGCGTTGTATACTGACCTGTACACCGCCTCCTTGTCCCTGAAACGGACCTCCCTCTTTGCGGGATGGACGTTGAAGTCCACTTCAGAGGGCGTTATATCGAGGTAGAGAAAGAATATCGGGTGTCTGTCCCTGGGAAGGGCGGCATCGTATGCACTGTAGAGGGCATGCCTCAACGAGGCATCCCTCACGGGCCTCCGGTTGACGAAGACATACTGGGTGGACCTCGATGAACGGTAGTTTCCCTCCTCTGATATCAGGGCCGTCACCTCGCCGCCGGCAACCTCCCTGAGTCCCCTGAGGAACTCCTCGCCGTATACCTGGAGGATGCGTTCCCTGATACTGCCGGCAGCCGGCAGCCTGAGGGTCTCCGCCCTGTCCACCGATAGCGAGAACGCCACCTCAGGGCGTGAAAGCGCAGCCACTGTGACGGTCTCCACTATGTGGTACACCTCGGTCCGCTGGCTCTTCAGGAACTTCTTCCTTGCCGGCGTGTTGAAGAAGAGGTCCCTCACCTCTATTGTGGTGCCGGTGTGGGCTGACTCCCTCACATCCCGCAGTTCGCCGCCGTGAACCTCCACCGAGACACCGAGTGTCGAGCCTGAAGGGGCGGTCGTGATCTTCAGCCTCGAAACGGATGCTATGGAAGAGAGGGCCTCGCCCCGGAACCCGAGTGTCCTGATATCGAAGAGGTCATCCTCTTTCGATATCTTGCTCGTGGCATGCGGATGGAAGCATATGAGTGCGTCCTCGCGATCCATGCCCCTGCCGTCGTCGGAGACGAGGATGAGGCGCCTGCCGCCGTCTAACACCTCGACCGCTATCTCCGCAGCACCGGCGTCGATCGAGTTCTCCACCAGCTCCTTCACAACAGAGGCTGGCCGCTCGATGACCTCGCCGGCGGCTATACGGTTCTGCAACCCCTCCGATAGGACCACAATCTCCGGCATGGTTAATTTTAACATTTTAACCTTATCCGCCGACTCAGCTCAACGCATGGGGAATCCGGCCGTGACCGCAACGACCCGCCGTCCGCTGTTTAATGTTTCCGTAGAATTTTGCTATAATGGATGACCCGGCCCGCTACCGAGATGACGTCACGGGTCCGGACAGCCGGGGCGATTCCGCATCCCGCAAATATCGACAGCTGGAGGTGCTGCACATGGACATACACGGTCTCGTTCTTCAGAAGGCCATCGAGGCGAGGGAGGGGGCGAGGGCGCTCCTCAAGGCGACCGCGGCACAGAAGAACAGGGTGCTGCTCAGGATGGCCGAGGCGATAGTCGAAAAGAGCGATCTCCTCAAGCGGGAAAACAGCAAGGACATCGCCTTTGCAAAGGAGAAGGGCCTGAGTACCGCCCTCGTCGACAGGCTGACCCTGACCGACAAGCGTATAAAAGAGATGGCCGACGGTCTGAGGGATGTCGCCGCACTGCCCGATCCGGTCGGAGAGGTCACGAGGATGTGGCAGAGGCCCAACGGCATGACCGTGGGGAGGATGCGTGTGCCCATCGGCGTCATAGGCATAATATATGAATCAAGGCCCAATGTCACGGCCGACGCCACAAGCCTCTGCCTGAAGGCTGGAAACGCCGTGCTGCTGAGGGGCGGCTCAGAGGCGATAAACTCCAACCTCGCGATAGTCGACATCCTCAGGAGCGTCGCCTCTTCCGAGGGCATACACGAGGGCGCCATAACCTTCATCGATACGCCCGACAGGGAAGCCGTGATGGAGATGCTCAAGCTCGAGGGCATAGTCGACCTCATCATCCCCCGCGGAGGCGAGGGCCTGATACGCGCCGTCACCGAGAACTCGCGCATACCCGTCCTCAAACACTACAAGGGTGTCTGCCACGTCTTCGTCGACAGGGATGCCGACCTCCGCATGGCTGAGGATATATGCTTCAACTCGAAGGTGCAGAGACCGGGCACCTGTAACGCCATGGAGACCATGCTCGTCGATGAGGCGGTTGCAGGGGAGTTCCTCCCGGCCGTCCTCGGCAGGTTCAAGGATGCAGGCGTGAAGATCAAGGGGTGCGGCAAGACCGCGGCCGTATTCCCCGGTGTGGAGGATGTGACGGATGAGGACTTCCACAGGGAATACCTCGAGCTGACCCTGAATGTGAGGGTCGTGAGGGACATGGACGAGGCCATGGAGCACATCGCAAAGTACGGCTCCGCCCATACCGATACGATCGTGACCGAGAACTACCACAAGGCGATGAGGTTCCTCCGGGAGGTGGACTCCTCGGCGGTCATGATAAACGCATCCACGAGGTTGAACGACGGAGGACAGTTCGGCCTCGGTGCAGAGATAGGCATCTCGACCGACAAGATACATGCACGCGGCCCCATGGGGCTTGAAGAGCTCACCTGCACCAAGTTCATAGTGCTCGGAAGCGGGCAGTTGAGGGAGTAAGCCCGAGACTCGAGATTCAAAAACAGACGCGAGTGCGGGATAGACGGAGGATGCATTGGAAGAGACGAACGAACTCATAGAACAGCGGATAAAAAAGCTCGGCGAGCTCAAGGAGATGGGCATAGACCCGTACGGGCAGCCCTACGAGGTCACCCATCACGCCACAGAACTACACGGCCTATACGGCGGCACTCCCGGGGAAGACCTCGAGAGCGACCCCGTGGAGGCGTCGGTTGCCGGCAGGATCATCGCCTGGAGGAACTTCGGCAAGGCGGCCTTCTCCCACGTTCAGGATGAGACTGGCCGCATACAGCTCTACTTCCGCAAGGACGTCCTCGGAGATCGCTACGGGATCGTAAGGAAACTCGATATCGGCGACATCATAGGGGTGAAGGGGAAGCTCTTCAGGACGAAGACCGACGAGCTAACCATCCTCGTGGACGACTTCACCCTGCTGACGAAGTCCCTGAGGCCACTGCCCGAGAAGTGGCACGGCCTTAAGGACATAGAGCTGAGGTACCGCCAGAGATACGTCGACCTCATAGTGAATCCGCAGGTAAGGGAAACATTCGCCAGAAGGAGCGCGATAATAAAGTTCATCCGCGACTTCCTCGAGAGAGAGGGCTTCATAGAGGTGGAGACGCCCATGATGCACCAGATACCCGGCGGTGCGGTCGCAAAACCGTTCAGGACACACCACAACGCCCTCGGCATAGACCTCTACCTGAGAATCGCGCCCGAGCTCTATCTCAAGAGGCTCCTTGTGGGCGGGTACGAGCGGGTCTACGAGTTGAACAAGAACTTCCGCAACGAGGGCATATCGACGAAGCACAATCCGGAATTCAGCATGCTCGAGTTCTACATCGCCTACAAGGACTACAACTACCTGATGGACTTCACCGAGAGGCTCTTCACCGGGCTTCTCAAGGAGATACACGGCACCCTCGTGATCCCCTACGGAGAGCACACGCTCGACTTCACCCCGCCCTGGCCGAGAATACCGATGTACGAGGCTATGACGAGGCACGGCGTTCCCGCCGGGGTGCTCACCGATTACGAGAAGGCGCGAGACTGGGCGAGGGCCGAGGGGATAGACGTGGGAGACGCCCGGTCACTCGGCAAGCTCCTCGACGAGATATTCAAGGAGAAGGTGGAGCCCCACCTGATCCAGCCGACCTTTGTCACCGACTACCCCTTGGAGCTCTCTCCGCTTGCCAGGAGGAAGAAGGACACCCCGGAGCTCGTCGAGAGGTTCGAGCTCTTCATAGCCGCAAGGGAGATCGCCAATGCATTCACCGAACTGAACGACCCGATGGATCAGCGGCAGAGGTTCCTCAGGCAGGTGGAGGAGAAGGAGAAGGGGGATGAGGAGGCCCACTGGATGGACGAGGACTTCATCAGGGCGCTCGAGTACGGGATGCCGCCCGCGGCAGGCGAAGGCATAGGGATCGACCGGCTCGTCATGCTCCTGACGGATTCACACTCCATACGCGACGTCATCCTCTTTCCCCAGATGAAGCCCGAGAAACAGACAGCCTGAGCAGTCGGCAGCAGGATCGACTGCCCGGGCTTGTATCATAAACCATGAAACTACCCTATCAGATATTCATAGCCCTCAGGTACCTCAGGTCGAAGAAGAAACACAGGGGCATATCCTTCAACACGGTCATATCCACCGGTGGTGTTGCAGTGGGGGTCATGGCCCTCCTCGTGGTACTCTCCGTGATGAGCGGGTTTCATGAAGACCTCAGGAAGAAGATACTCGGCGTCAACGCCCACATTGTCGTGCTCAGCTACACCGGCGGGATCGAGAACCACGAAGACGTCATCGAAAAGCTGAGGAGCATTCCCGGCGTGACCGGGGCCTCACCCTTCGTCCTCGGTCAGGTGATGGTATCGAGGGGTGAGCGCGCGCACGGCGTATACATGAGGGGGATAGACCCGGCGTATGAAGACGAGACCACGTCCCTGAGGGAGCACATGAAGGAGGGCAGCCTCGACAACCTGACCGCGGACTCGACCCCTCCGGGCATAATTCTGGGACGCGAGCTTGCCGGCACGCTCGGCGCATACACCGGGGACGAGGTCAACGTCATATCGCCCCTCCAGGAGGTTGGACCGATGGGGATGCTGCCGAGGGTGAGGAGGTTCAGGGTCGTCGGGCTCTTCGAGGTGGGCATGTACGAGTACGACACGAACCTCGTCCTCACCTCACTGCGTGCCGCACAGGAGTTCTTCCGTACCGGCTCCTCCGTGACGGGTATAGAGCTGAGGATCGACGACATATACAGTGCTCCGGCGGTGAGGGAGAGGGTGGAAGAAACGCTCGGGCCCCCATTCTATGCAAGAGACTGGATGCAGATGAACAAGAACCTGTTTTCAGCCCTCAAACTTGAAAAATTCACAATGTTTGTTATACTAACATTAATAGTGCTCGTCGCCTCGTTCAATATCGTCAGCACCCTCACAATGAACGTACTGGAGAAAGAGAGGGAGATAGCCATACTCAAGGCCATGGGTGCCACAAACCGTTCGATCATGGCCATATTCATCGCCCAGGGGCTCCTGATAGGACTCGTAGGCACATCGATCGGTGTTGCAGGCGGCTACCTTCTCGGCTACGTACTGAACACGTACGAAATAATCAGGCTGCCTGCGGACGTATACTACATAAGCTCTCTGCCGGTGAAGATGAAGCTCTGGGACTTTGTGGCGGTATCGCTGTCCGCCGTATGCATAAGCTTTCTCGCAACCATATACCCCGCGTATCAGGCGGCGAGGCTCAACCCTGTTGAGCCCCTGAGGTATGAATGAAAGGGAGCAGCAGAACGAGGATATGTTTAAACTCATAAGACGGGCTTTCTGCATCGCCGTAATCGCCGTTGCGGCATTCGTCGTGATCGCCCTGCTGAAAGGCGGCGAGCCCTTCAAGTGGTTCGGGGAGAGGTCTGAAGAGGCCGGGAAACTGATACAGGAGAAGAGCAACGAGCTTGCAGAGAAGGCCGACGAACTCCAGAGGACCAAGAAGAAACTCGAGGAACGGACGAAGAAGGCGCGAGAGATAAAGAAGGAGCTGACAGACTGACGGGATGCCGATTATCAAGACCATCGGACTGAAGAAGTCTTTCTCGACACCCGCGGGAGACCTCGCGGTTCTCAAGGGAATCGACCTCGAGATATGGGAAGGTGAGATGGTTGCGATCGTGGGTGCATCGGGTGTGGGCAAGAGCACGCTCCTGCACGTCCTCGGCACACTGGACAGGCCGACTGAAGGCACGGTCCTCTACGGCGGCGAGGATGTCTTCACATTCGACGACTTGAAGCTCGCCTCGTTCAGGAACGAGAGGATCGGTTTCGTCTTCCAGTTTCACCACCTCCTTCCCGAGTTCACCGCGATCGAGAACGTGATGATGCCCGGACTCATAAACGGGCTGGACCACTCCGTGATAGAGGAGAAGGCCGCTGCAATACTGGGCGAACTCGGCCTCCGAGACCGCTTCCACCACCGTCCGGGCGAACTCTCCGGGGGCGAGCAGCAGCGCGTTGCAGTGGCACGCGCCCTCGTCATGGAACCACAGGTCGTGCTCGCGGATGAGCCGACGGGAAACCTCGACACGAAGACCGGCAACGACCTCTTCGACCTACTCTCCGGCATCAACTCGTCGAGAGGAACGGCGTTCGTCATCGTAACACACAACGATACGCTTGCCGGGAGGTGTACGAGGATCATCAGCATGGTTGATGGCATGATCGCCGATTCGCGGCCATGAATGCATCCGGGAGGATATAGTCAGACAGTGCACAGTCGGCACAAATCAAACCTACAAGGAGGAGAAGACAATGTTACGCTTCGACGTAAGGTGTAACGCCAGGATTCCTGTCACTGTATTGTCGGCTTACAGTCCCAAGGGTGTGCGCCAGCGGACCGAGATCAAGAACCTCGGTCTCAACGGCGCCCTCCTCGATCCATTGTCACAGCCGCCGGAGAAGGAACTGATCAGACTGAAGGCCCACCTGCCCAACATCGGCGATTTCGAAACCGACGGAATGATCCTGAGAAAAGACGAAGACGGTGTGGCCGTGAGGTTCATGAATCTCGACAAGTCCTCGAGACTGACCCTTTGGAGGTACATCAAGGGCAACCTCTCCTCTGAAAAGAGATGCCCCTACTGCAACAGCCACAACCACGACGATACGGAGAGATGCTGGAACTGCGGGAGGAACGTCGATTTCGGAAGCGAGAAATTCCTCGACATACACGAAGAAGAGCTCAGGCAGGGATGGGTCGACTACATAGACAATGCCACGGATGAACTGCTCGACAGGATGCACGACCTCGAAGAGACGATCCTGTCTCGAAGCGCTGACGACGACGAGATACTCGACATGCTCGAACGGATACTCGACGACTTCCTCAACAAGGCTGAGCGGTTCGAAGAGGGTATCAACGACATGACGGTCATAAAGCGGCAAAGGGCGCGTTTCCACCAGAGGACAAACCACATATTCTCCAAGGGATACATCTACAACCGGACAAGGACGTGGCCCCAGGGATACCACGGCGACTACAAGACACTGGAGACGGTATACAGGAACATCCCCCTCTCCGACGGCTTGGGTTACTATCTCGACCTGGCGGCCCTCAGGTCGACACTCGCGGTTGCGGTCAAAAACAGGATAAGAAAGCTGCAGGACATGATCAAGGATGAGCTTACTAACAGGTCGAGGCCCTCTCTGCTGAACATTGCATGCGGCTCCTGCAGGGAACTCGTCGAGATCGCCCCTGAGATCATGGAGTCGGGGGCGGACATCGTCTGCGTCGACAATGACGAGGATGCACTCTCGTTCTCATACAGCCGCCTTTACCACACCGGCGTCATGCCTCAGGTGGAGTTCAGGAAATACAACGCCCTCAGGATGTTCGACTACGAGCTGGCCCTGAGCGACTTCGGCAAGCGGGACGTCATATACAGTGCCGGTTTCTTCGACTACCTGCCGAGCGACTTTCTCGCAAAGATGTTCAGCACCCTCTACAGGCTGCTGAAGCCGGGAGGAAAGCTCATTGCGCCTTTCAAGGATGCACGCCGCTACAGGGCGCAGGACTACCACTGGATAACCGACTGGGACGGGTTCTTCCAGCGGAGGGAGGAAGACTTCAGGGATATACTGAAAGAGGCCGGGATACCCGAAGGTGCCGTCACGGAGTCACGTGAAGAGTCGGGAGTGATCATCTTCTACACGATCGAAGCCGCCGCCTGATGACGCTTGCGAGGAAAGACACACCGGGGAGAGCGAGGGCCGAGGAGGCGGGACGAGACATAGTCGTCACGGGCATAGGGGTCATATCGCCTCTCGGCATAGGAAGAGAAGCGTTCTGGAAGGGGCTCGAAGAGGGCAGGAGCGGCTTCAAGGAGATAAGCATCTTCGACACATCTGAATTCAGCGTGCATGTGGGCGGCGAGGTTTCCGACTTCGATCCGGAATCCTACATCGGGAAGAAGGACCTGCGCATACTCGACCGGAGCACGAAGCTCGTGACCTCGGCGGCCCGCCTTGCCACAGATGATGCCGGACTTGATATCAGTGATGACAACACGCATTATACCGGTGTATCTGTCGGCACGACCTTTGGAAGCCTCCACAGCATCGCCCAGTTCGACCTCACCGGGCTACGCGAAGGGCCGAGGTTCGTCAACCCCTCGCTCTTTCCGAACACCGTGATAAACTCCCCGGCAAGCCAGGTTTCCATCCGCTTCGGGATCAAGGGGTTCAACACGACCGTCTCAACGGGCTTCTGCGCCTCACTCGACGCCGTCATATACGCCGCCGACTTCATCAGGCTGAAGAGGGCGGAGGCTGTCCTTGCCGGTGGAGTGGAAGAGCTGTGCGAGGAGACGTTCCGGGGATTCCATACCCTCGGGTTCCTCTCAGGAGCAGACGGCTCTCCGCCGCTCTGTTGTCCCTTTGATGCAAGGAGAAATGGTATAATATTATCTGAAGGAGCAGCGATACTGATCCTGGAGTCCAGAGCACACGCCCTGAGAAGGGGTGCAACAGTACTTGCAAGAATCTCAGGATACGGCAATTCATTCGACCCTGCGGGCAGCGCCGGCAGGGGGCTCTGCAAAGCAATCGAGCTTGCCCTCGGAGAGGCGTCACTCGATCCAGGCGAGATCGACTACATATCCGCAAGCGCCAACTCCACGCAGAAACTCGACCGGATGGAGACGGAAGTATTGAAGAAGGTCTTCGGCAGAGACGCATATACCATACCCGTCAGTTCAATAAAGTCTATGGTGGGCGAGACATTCTCCGCCTCAGGCGCCCTGTCACTCTCTGCTGCAGTCGGCGCCCTCAACAACGGCTTCCTGCCCCCCACGGTAAACTATTCGGAGAGAG
>DRKX01000108.1 GCA_011051565.1 Nitrospirota bacterium
CCCACCCCGAAGGCCTTCGAGGAGGGCATAGAGGCCTTCAGGAGTGCCGCGCTCGAGCTCGCCGGAGGTGAGAGGATCGAGGCCGCGGTCGGCGGTATAGCAGGCCCCCTCGACAAGGAGAAGACCATGGCGGTGGGCGGTCCCAACATACCGGGCTGGTGGAACAAGCCGCTCAAGGACTCCCTGGAGAAGGCGCTCGACACCTCAGCCCACATAGAAAACGACGCTGCGATAGGCGCCCTCGGAGAGGCGATATACGGTGCTGGCAGAGGATACCCCATCGTGGTCTACATGACGATAAGCACCGGCGTGGGCGGCGCAAGGGTCGTCAACGGCAAGATCGACGAATGCGCTATGGGGTTCGAGCCCGGCGCGCAGATAATCGACGCCGGCAACGCCCTCTGTCCGGGCTGGAGCGAGAGAGGATACCTGATAAACTACGTCTCGGGAGCCGATATCGAGAGACAGTGCGGAAGAAAGCCCTACGAGATCACGGACGAGAAGTTCTGGGACGACAGGGCGAGGTTCCTCGCCTACGGCCTGAACAACATAACCGTCATCTGGTCCCCGGACATCATCGTACTCGGCGGCTCCATGATGAACAAGATCGGTATCCCCATCGAAAGGGTGAGATTCTACCTGAAGGAGGCACTGAACATATTCCCCTCCCCTCCCCTCGTTGTTAAGGCACGGCTCGGTGACGAGCTAAGCCTATACGGCGCACTCGCCTACATCGACCAGAACCTCAAGTAGGCTCCCTTGCGGGCTCATCACACCGAGCGGGCAAGACAGCCCGAGTTCCACAACTGACATGCAGACCGTTCCCCTTGGTTCAGCGGCACAAAAAATACTTGACAAACCAGGTTAAGTATTCTATAATGCCTTATGCTCAGGTTGTCGACAAAGGGTCAATACGGTGTGAGGGCGATGTTCGAGATAGCTCGCGGGTATCCTGACGAGCCCGTCAATATCAGGGTGATCTCAGAGAGGCAGGACGTCTCGCAGCACTATCTCGAGCAGATACTGAACAGGCTGAGGCGCTCGGGTCTCATACGGAGCGTCAAGGGTCCCGGAGGCGGATACCTGCTCACAAGCAGGCCCGAGGAGATAAGCATCTCCGAGATACTGAGAGAGCTCGAGGGCCCTGTGGCCATAACCTCGTGCCTCGATCCGGCCGAGGGTTGCGTCAGGGTGGACAGCTGCGTCACCCACCTACTGTGGAAGGCACTGGGGAGGCAGATCGAGGAGTTTCTGAACACCATCACCCTCAGGGACCTGCTGAACGGGAAGTCGTACGACGACTTCACGCTGATTGCTAAAAAGGGCAAAGGTGCACCGGCATGAAGAAGGTCAAGTTCGTGGAGCACATTCGGCCCGACGTGACCACCGACATAGTCTACATGATGTGCCCGATGCACCTACTCAAGCTCGACGAGATGATGGGCAAGCTGCAGAAGGGACAGATACTCGAGCTCCTGACCGATTATGACGGCGCGCTCGAAGACATACCCGAGTGGTGCGAAAAGACGGGGAACGAGTTCATCGGAGTCGACGAGACGGATGATTACTTCAAGTTCTACATCAGGAAGACGGCCTGACCCACGACAGGCCATGACAGAAGGAGACCGCCATGCAATGCTATTTTGATCACGTAGCAACGACCCCCCTCAGGCCCGAGGTCCTGGAGGCGATGATGCCTTACTTCAAGGAGGAGTTCGGGAACCCCTTGAGCATCTACCCCCTGGGGACGAACGCCAGGGAGGCGGTCGAGAGGGCGAGGGAGCAGGTTGCCGGGCTCGTTAACGCGAAGAGCACGGAGATAATCTTCACTTCCAGCGGTGCGGAGGCGAACAACTTTGCACTCAGGGGCATAGCCTTCGCACGCCAGCACGAGGGCAGGCACATCATCGTATCGAGAATGGAACACCATTCGATACTGAACTCCGCGCGTTTTCTCGAGAAAATGGGCTTCACCGCGACCTATCTGCCCCCTGACAGGCACGGCCTGATAGACCCCGAGGCGGTCAGGAAGGCGATCACTGACGAGACGATCCTAATATCAGTGATACACGCCAGCCCCGAGGTCGGAACCATAGAGCCGGTGAGGGAGATAGCGGCGATTGCAAGGGAGAGGAACATCACCTTCCACACCGATGCCGTGGCCTCGGTCGGCAACATACCGGTCGACGTAAAGGAGCTCGGCGCCGATCTGCTCAGCATGTCGGCCCACCAGTTCAACGGTCCCAAGGGTGCCGGAGCCCTCTATCTCAGGGAAGGACAGAGGATCATCCCCCTGATCTTCGGCGGCATACAGGAGGGCGGAAGGAGGGCCGGGACCGAGAACGTCCCGGCGATCGTCGGCATGGGCAGGGCTGCAGAGATCGCAAAGGCCGAGCTGCCGCACAGGGTCGACGGCATAAGGCGCCTGAGGGACAGGCTGATAGAGGGCATCATGAAGATGGAGGCCGTCCACTTCACAGGCCACCCCGAACAGAGGCTGCCGGGACATGCAAGCTTCTGCGTCGAGTATATCGAGGGCGAAGGGATGCTCCTGATGCTCGCGGCTAAAGGCATATACGTTGCAAGCGGATCGGCCTGCACGTCGAAGGCTTTGAAGTCCTCGCCCGTGCTCCTCTCGATGGGGATACCCACGCATGTGGCGCACGGCTCCGTGGTCTTCACCCTCGGAGCC
Organism: Nitrospirota bacterium; assembly: GCA_011051565.1. Lineage (GTDB taxonomy): Bacteria > Nitrospirota > Thermodesulfovibrionia > Thermodesulfovibrionales > JdFR-85 > BMS3Bbin07. Next base: position 2,693 of record DRKX01000108.1, read on the forward strand.
GACAATACGGAGGAACAGATAGACTATGCCCTTGAGGAGTTTCCTCAGGTGATCAAGAGACTGCGAGAACTCTCGCCCTTCTCCAAGGGGTGGGGGGATATCGAGGAGGGAGGAACATGTATTCCAAAGAAGTGATGGACCATTTCATGAATCCGAGGAATGTCGGCGAGATGCCCGATGCCGACGGCGTGGGCACCGAAGGCAATCCTGTTTGCGGCGATATGATGAAGCTCTTCATCAAGGTTAAGGACAACCGGATAGAGGACGCCAAGTTCCAGACGTTCGGCTGCGGCGCCGCCATAGCCGTAAGCAGCATGATAACCGAGATGGTGAAGGGAAAGACCCTCGATGAGGCGATGTCGATCTCGAAGGAACAGGTCGCAAGCGCCCTCGGTGGACTGCCCCCGCAGAAGATGCACTGCTCCAACCTCGGTGCGGATGCACTGAGAAAGGCGATCGAGGACTACAGACAGAAACACGGCTCCCAGTGAGCCCAACAGCGGCGAAGCGCTTTTGCACGCCGCGCTCGGTTTCTGTTAAAATACCTGACTTCCGGCAGCGGACGGTGACGGAGAGGTGGCCGAGAGGTTTAAGGCAGCCGCCTGCTAAGCGGTTGTGGGGCTAACACTCCACCGAGGGTTCGAATCCCTCCCTCTCCGCCATACCCTGCAAAAAACCCGCACTCAGCGCCGCAGCGCATGGCTGGCGATGTTTACGAGGCCCTCTATCAGGAATACGAGCGACTCCACGTCGAGAAACCTGTCGGCCGAGCTGTCAAAGAGAATCCTGCACGACGAAGCCCCCATGAGATCGAGGTCTTCTTCCTCCTTCCAGTACTGTATGAGAACCGGCACCTTCGGGAGCGCCTGGAGCCTCCAGGCATGGTCCGCCGACTCCGAGCCCGCCTCCTCGGCGCCGAGCCGGGCGAGCACGGCCGCGGCAGCAGGCAGGTCGTCATCCAGCAGCCGCCTCATCGGCTCCTCGCAGTCGCGCTGAAAAGACGAGGCCTTCACGAGACCGGCCTTGAGCGTCGAAAAAGAGACCCATTCGCCGGACGGCTCACCCCTGCCGCCCGTCCTTA
>DRKX01000109.1 GCA_011051565.1 Nitrospirota bacterium
CGGCAGCCAAGCCGCCTTCAGGGGCTGACCTGATTCTCCACCCTGAATCTGCGGACCACCTCGGAATAATCCTCGGAGTTGAAGAAGGCCGAACCCATGACCAGGACATCGGCGCCGGCATCGGCGACCTCGCGCGCATTGCTTATCTTGACCCCTCCGTCGACCTCGACCAGGGCCTCGATGCCACGCTCCCTGAGCATGCGCTTAACCGTCCTGATCTTTTCGATGCTCTCGGGAATGAAGTCCTGCCCGCCGAATCCAGGATTCACGGACATCACCAGCACTATATCGACCTCGGAGATTATGTTTTCAAGGCTCCAGACCGGCGTGGCCGGGTTTATCGATACCCCCGCTCTCTTGCCGCTCTCCTTTATCCACTGGACCGTCCTGTGCAGGTGAGGGGCGGCCTCGAGGTGCACGGTGATTATATCAGCGCCTGCGTTCACGAAGTCGGAGATGTACCTGTCCGGGTCCTCTATCATCAGGTGGACGTCGAAGGGCAGGCGCGTGGCCTTCCTGATACCCCTGACGACCTCCTGCCCGACGGATATGTTCGGGACGAAATGGCCGTCCATCACGTCGATATGTATCATGTCGGCACCTGCCTCCTCAGCCAGCCTGATCTCTTCGCCGAGCCGGGTGAAGTCGGCAGACAGTATGGAAGGCGCTATCATAACCATCTGATCTCCTGCTCCTCCTCGTACTTGAGCCGCAGTTTTATGGAATCCCCCCTCTTTATGATGCTCCCCGCCGGAGGGGTCTGCTCTGCTATGAGGCTGCCGTAGTCGATCAGTTCAAGCTCTATCCCCATCCTGTCGGCCAGTGTCTTGGCCTCATCGAGGGACATTGTCGTGAAGTCGGGACAGACGTAAACCGTCTTGAATGGACCCCTGCTGAGGAGGAGCGTGATGCTGTCCGACCCCTTCTCCTCAGGGGCCGGCCTCTGTGCGATCACTATGCCCTTGTCGAAGCTGTCCGAGTGGACCTTCAGTATCTTTCTGATCTTGATGTTCTTCTTCATGGCGAGTTCCTTCGCCTCGTCAAGGTTGAGGCCGACGAATGCAGGCATATAGTATATACGGGGCCCCTTGCTGATTATCACGCGTATGGTGCGGCCTTCCTTTATCTTGTTGTCAGGCGGGATGTCCTGCCTGATGATATAACCGGTGGGCACGTCTGTGCTGAAGTCCTCACCCCCTATCTTGAGGTAGAGCCTCTTCGAGAGGAGTTCCTTGTTCGCCTCGACAAGGCTCCTGCCCCTGAGGTCCGGAACCGTCACCGTCTTCTTGGAACCAAGAACCCAGAACGTGACATAGCTGCTCACGATGGCCATGAGTATGAACAACGATATGTAGAGGGTCGCCCTTATGAATCCTTTCATCTTCTCCTTCTGGAGAGCCTCACTGCAAAGAAGCCGTCCATGTCGTGCCGGTGCGGATAGGTCCTGAAGAATCCATCCTCGTTCATAAGCCCCTTCGACTTAACCGCATCAAGGACAGCCGAGGGGGGTCCGCCCGTATCATCTATAATAAAAAAATCCCCTTCTTTATGCAAGAAACTCCTGACGACCTCTTCGCCCTCCTCGGGCTCCGTGGAGCAGACGGAATAGAGGAGCATCCCGCCTGGAAGGAGGTGCCGGCCGGCAGCGGAAAGCATCCGCACCTGTCTTTCATGAAAGCGCCCGAGCGATTCCGGGCTCTGCCTGTAGCGCACGTCCGGATTGCGCCTTATGACTCCGATGGACGAGCAGGGTGCATCGAGCAGTATCCTGTTGAAGCCCTCCGGAGGCCTGAACACCTCTATGTCCGCGCATACCGCCCTTACGGAACCGATACCGTGCCTCCGCACGTTGTCCTCCAGCATCTTCAGGCGCGCGGCACTGCTGTCCACGGCATAGACCCTCGCCCTGTCTCCGGTCAGCTCGGCGATATGGGTCGTCTTCCCTCCTGGGGCTGCACAGGCGTCGAGTATGGCCTCGCCTTCGCAGGGCTGAAGAAGGTATGTTATAAGTTGAGCGGCCTCGTCCTGTATGAAGACATCACCGAGCAGGCCCTCTATCTCTCCCAAGGCGCAACCGCCCCGTATCCTTATCCCCACGGGCGAGACCTCCGTATACGTGAACTCCACGCCCATGGCCGAGAGTCTCTCGGCCACGCGTTCACGGTCGGTCCTGAGGGTATTCACCCTCAGGGTCAGCGGTGGGGTCTCGTTGTTCGCCCTTGCCAGGGCCTCGGCCTCGGCAGGTCCGAACCGCTCAATCCATCTCCTGACAAGCCACTGTGGATGAGACGTGAGTATCGAGAGCCTCTCTACGGGATCCCCGGGCAGAGGCGGAGGGGCCTTCGAGGCTGCTAGCCTCCTGAGTACTGCATTGACCAGGGCGGTGTTCCTGCCTGAAGCCTTTTCGACCTCCGTGCTCTCGAACACCACCGCCCTGTCTGGAACCCGCATGAAGAGTGCCTGATAGGCACCGAGTCTCAGGTTGTCGAGAGTGGAGGGCTTGAGGCCCGATGGGTCCTTAAGGTATGCAGAGAGGCGCCAGTCGAGGTAAATCCTGTTTCTCACTACACCGTAGACGAGTTCCTGCAGGAAGGCCCTGTCACGGGTGTCGAGCACGCCGCCGTAGGAACCGAGTGCGTCCTTCGGCCTCCTCTCCCTCTGCCAAATCTCGTCAAGGACACGAAGCGCCAGCAGCCGTGGATTCTTCTTTCTCATGCGTGTCCGCTTCCCGTCCCCGCGGGCCTACCGGTTGTACTCGGTCATCGCCCTGTTCACGCCGTTCTCAATGATACAGAGGACGGCATCAGAGGCGACCTCCACGGCCTCGTCCATGGCCGCCCTCTCGCCGGGCCTGAACTTCTTCAGCACATAGACCTCCGAAGGGACACCCGGCTCCCTGCCGATCCCTATCCTCACGCGGATGAATTCATTTGTGCCGATCGATTCGATTATGGACTGCACCCCCCTGTGTCCGCCGGACGAGCCCCTCTCCTTGATCTTGACCCTTCCCACGGGCAGGTCGAGGTCGTCATGGACGACGATGAGCCTCTCCGGTGGGGCGTTTCTCATCCTCAAGACCTCTCCGACGGCTGCACCACTGAGGTTCATATAAGTGAGGGGCTTTACGAGGATCAACTCTTCATCCCCGTAAAGCCCCTCACCCATGATATACCTCCCCTTGTCACTCAAGACCAAGGAGAGCCTTTCCGAGATGGCATCGATCACATCGAAGCCGATGTTGTGACGCGTGCCGCTGTATCTCCTGCCCGGATTGCCCAGGCCGGCTATCACCCACAACTATATCAGCCCTCTTCTGCCTCTTCCTTCTTGCCCTTCTTTATGACCTCGGGCTCGGCAGCCTCCACCGCCTCCTCCGCGGGCGCGGCCTCTTCAGGCTCCACAGCAGGCGCCACGACCGTTGCTATGACCTCCTCCGGGTCGTCGAAGACCCTGATGCCCTCCTCGAGCGTGAGGTCGCTGACGTGCAGCGAGCGGCCGACCTTCAGGCCGCTGACGTCTATCTCGAGGTGCGAAGGGATCATGTCCGGCAGGCACTCTATCTCTAGCTCGGACAGGGTCTGCTGTAGTATGCCCCCTTCCCTCTTGACACCCACGGGCTCACCCATCAGGACTATGGAGACCGTAACCCTCACCTTCTCCTTGAGCGAGACCTCGTAGAAGTCGGTATGGAGAAGCTCGCCCTTTACAGGGTCGACCTGATAGTCCTTCAGCAGGGCGAGCCTCGTGTCGCCGTCGGAGAACTGGAGATTGACCATCACCTGTTCTCCCATCGTGGAGTTCAGAAAGTTGACTATGTCCTGTCTCTTCAGCTTTATGGGCATCGAGCCGCCCGCCCTGTAGATCACGGCAGGCATGTAACCCTGGCGTCTCAACGACCTTGCGACCCCCTTGCCCGTCTCGGTCCTGTGCTCAGCATTCAAAGTAACCCTTTCCATTCATTCCTCCTTAAAACGATTAGCAGACGCATCATCAGTTTGATGCCGATCCGCGTCCGTATGCACGTCTTCGACTAAACAAAGAGGGAACTTATCGAAGTCTCCTCGTGTATTCTCTTTATAGATTCAGCAAAGATGCGCGCGATACTCAAAATTGTTATTTTACTACACTTTTCCTTCTTGCTGTCAAGGGGAATGGTGTTCGTGACGATGACCTCTTCAAGAGGAGAGGCGTTTATCCGGTCAACTGCAGGACCCGAGAGCACGGCGTGCGTACAGGCTGCAGAGACCCTCTTTGCCCCCTTCTCCTTGAGTACCTCGGCCGCCTGGACCGTGGTGCCGGCCGTGTCTATTATGTCGTCGAGTATCATGGTATCCTTGCCATCCACGTCACCTATGACGTTCATCACCTGCGAGACATTCGCCCGCTCTCTCCGTTTATCGATTATGGCGAGCGAGCACCCGAGTCTCTTCGCAAAGGCCCTCGCCCTCTCGACACCTCCTGCGTCCGGAGATACGATGACGAGGTCGCCGTTGGGATAGTGCGCCCTTATGTGATCGAGCAGGACCGGGGTGGCATAGAGGTGATCGACCGGGATGTCGAAAAAACCCTGTATCTGCCCGGCATGGAGGTCCATGGCGAGTACCCTGTGGGTTCCGGCGGTCTCGATGAGGTCTGCAACGAGCTTAGAGGAGATCGGGACCCTCGGCTGAACCTTTCTGTCCTGCCTTGCATACCCGTAGTAGGGGATGACGGCTGTGATCCTCCTTGCTGATGCCCGCTTCAGTGCGTCTATGATCAACAACAGTTCCATTATATTGTGGTTGACAGGCGTGCACGTCGGCTGGATGACGAAGGTGTCAGCCCCCCTGACGTTCTCGTCGATATGGACCATTATCTCTCCGTCGATAAATGTCGTCACAGTAGCTTCGGTCAGGGGCTCGCCGAGGTATTTCGATATCTCCTCGGCAAGGGGCCTGTTGGCGTTACCTGTAAGTATTTTGATTCCCTCAGGCATCAGACAGCTCCTTTCACTGAAGTTGTATTGGGGGAAAATGGACCCGGGGTGATATTTTAACCTTTACGGCGGCTTTCTTTCAACTCGACGGCATTCCTCAAAAATAATCTACACGAAGGGGAGTAGTTTACTCATAATTGACAAAGGGGGCAACCATCCCTTAAACCAAAATCCCGGGAAGGAGGTTTGCAGGATGGTTGCCACAGTGCCTAAAGGAGTATACACCATGAAGGACAGGTATGTCATTATCAAACATAATGCGAAGGCGTACCAGAAGGCATCAGGTCTCTCTTAACCATCTCCACCGTCTTCATGTCAGAGGTGCTTCCAGGAAGCACCCAGCATCTCAGCAGAACATATGCCCCGCCCATGGGAACACTACTTACAAACTCAAGCTCCTCCGCCCTGTTGTCGAAAAGGCC
>DRKX01000110.1 GCA_011051565.1 Nitrospirota bacterium
TATCACTTGCGAGGTGTGGTCACGGGCATGGTCAATCCGAAAGAAACTACCCGCGGCCTGCTCCTTGACGCTATGCTTTAGATTCAAGGCCGAAGCACCGGCAGATGAACTCGCCCCCCGGTTGGAGCTGCCTGTTGCATGACAGCGCACTTTGACGTTCGGTGGGGCGGCGCCTTGCCGGGACTCGCGTGCATGGTGGTGGATGGTATGGCACAGAACCCCGCACGGTTAAGAAACGGCAGTGCCCTGTCGGGTCCCCGTCGACGGAGGCGAGGGGTGTAGTGGGAGCAGACTGCGTTATGAGAAAGAAGGGCCGGGAGGGCGGGAGCCCTCCCGGCCTTTACGAGCAAGGTAGAGTCGCGGTCAGTCGAGGGTCGCAGCCTTCCGGGGCGCATCGGGCCTGAACCCTGTCTTTCCGTCCTTGGTGGTGAAGCGCTCCCTTACGATCCTGTCTATCTTGTCTGGATCGAAATCCGGCGGAGTGCCTCCTGCCTTGTATATGGCATCGCGTGCCATCTGCGTGACCTCCTTGCCCTGGGCGAGGGCATCGGTGAGGATACGCATGGCCTCGGGCGGGTTGTGGAAGCCCATGCTGTTTTCCGCTCCTATGAACGTTACCCGCAGGTAGGCCTGCTCATATGTGCGCTGTGCCTTCTTGATCAGGTCCATGTCTATGCCCGGTGTCTTCAGGGCTGCCTCTATGGTGAGCGCCGCTTCGGCCACGGCATAGCCGGCCTTGGTGAAGTTGTGGTTCGTGCGGTCCTGTATGTTCGTCACCTGTGTCTTGAGCCAGTCCTCGGTCTGGTTGTGACACTGCATGCAGGGCTTCATCTTCTTCTTGAAGGGGCTCTCCCATCTGTGCGAGGATATCTTCTGACTGCCCACCCGTTCATACGGCATGTGGCAGTCGGCACATGCCACGTTGGCCGCCCAGTGGACGCTGCCCGGCGCGGTGAACAGCTCGAATTCCGGATGGCGCACATGTCCCAGTTTCTGCCCGGTTATCTTGTGCTTCCATTCGCGCAGGTTCTCGTCCTGTATCTGCTTCACGATACCTTCGATGGAGATGTTGCCCCACTTGCCGTTGGCCCACGGGAACTTGACCCCCACGGACTTTCCTTCCTTGTTCTTTACTATCGAGTAGGTCACGTGGCACTGGGCGCAGACGAGGGTTCGCATCTCCTGGCGCGTCAGTTTCTCCGGATCCTTGCCGATGGCCTTGAGGCCCTCCTTCAGGGTCCAGCGGCTGATACGCAGGTCCATGGTCTTGGGGTCGTGGCAGTCGATGCACGTGAGGCCGAGTTCCTGGTGCTTCTTGGGAATCTTTGCATGTACCTCCTTGTATGGCTTCTTGAAGTAGTCTTCCCCCAGTTCCTCCTTCAGCTTGGGCGCATAGGGTGTCTTGCAGGTGAGGCACACGCCGCCTGAGCTCTTGCGCTTGGCGTCCACCTTCAGCTGATCCTTCAGCATGTCGGTATGGCCGTTGGGTTCGTTGTATTCAACGCCCATTCCCCAGCCGTTCGCCAGAATGAACTGGAAAGGCCAGGGGCTCAACCTGTCTTCCCCGTCGCTGCGGTACTTGCTATACCGCTTGGTCCGCTCGCTGTTCTTCAGGTAACTGTCGTAGTGATTCGGAAACTTCTGTCCCCAGACCTTCGGGTCCACCTCGTCTTCCGGTATCTCGATGGCACTCTGCATCGTTTGCGCCTCCTCTGCACAGCCTGTGAGCAGCAGGTTCAGGGAGAGCAGCAGCAGTACCAACAGCGTCAACCTGTACTTTTGCATCGGAAACTTACCTCCTTATTCCTGGTCGGTTCTCTGATGTTTTGTTTTGTTTGTCTAATATCCGTGAGGAGTTCCACGGTGGCAGTCCCAGCACTTCCTGCCGTCCATGGATATCTTCTCAACCAGTTGCCCGTGGCACCTTATGCAGTTGTTCATCACGGTTTTGCGGCTCCGCGGCTTCAGCCGGATCGGATCGGGCACACCGCCGATCGTGTATGCATAGACGTGGCTGATGCCGTCACGTGTCTTTGCCACCAGTTTGGCCGCGACACTCTCCTGAGGTACGTGGCAGTCACTGCACCCTGCCCAGTTGCGGTGGGCCGAGTGCGACCAGTTCCGGTACTGCGACTTCATCGTGTGACACGAAACGCAGAACTCCGACGGTCCCGTGACGGCAAACAACCCCTTAACCGCCACTGCGGCAAAAACCACGACGCCCAACGCAAAGAGCAATATCTTGAGTCTCTTCTGCATATCCAATCTCCTGACTGTTAAGTTGGCACTTCAAGCCCGTGAATCCAGAGATTACAAACTCGTGCTCCTCTACAACGTTCATCACCCCCCTTGCCTGAATTGTCGGCTTGCACCGCTCACCCGTCTCTCGAAGTGCCGTTTTCCTGACATGACGCCGAACATCATTGCGTTATGAGCCCGTCGGCATTCCGGGTGCAGGACTTAATGCTAAAAACGTGCCATGCTGCAACACATTGATTTTACATGGCTTTTTGGGAGACAGCCGCCTTACAAAATTGTATGGAGATACAATTTTGTAGCTCGGTGGGCCATTCCCCGCGTGCCGCCTCTACTGTTGGCGGGCCTTAGCCGTGTCGATTTCAGGAATTTCCGAGGCGGCTTTGTTGTAAAATAGGTTATTATGGGTGTGGCGTTCATTGCAGATGCCATGCTGGGGCGCCTTGCGAGGTGGATGAGGTTCGCCGGACACGATGTGCTCTATTTCAGGGACATGGACGACAGGGAACTGGTAAGGACGGCACGTGCAGGGGGCAGGGTCCTGCTCACGAGGGACAGGAGGCTGCCCGAGGATTTCAGGGTGAGGTGCCTGCTCGTCAGGTCTGAAAGGCTGGATGAGCAGCTGAAGGAGGTCCTCTCGGTCTTTCCTCCGCCGGAGGATGCCGCACGGCGGTGCATGAGGTGCAACGTGCCGCTCGATGCGGTCGGCAAGCAAGCCGTCAAGGATCATGTGCCCGAGTATGTCTACATACACCATGATCTGTTTCATAAATGCACGGATTGCGGCAGAATATACTGGGAGGGTTCTCACATGAGGGGTATGCTTGGGAGGATGGCGATGATCCGCCGGGGTGTCGCTGAATCAAAGGGACTGGGCTGATTCATCCAAGGATGGAGACGAGAGGGACTTTGAGGAAGAGGGCGTTTCTTTCGCTGGGACTCGTATTCCTGGTCATACTGTCAGGCACCGTCGGGTATTCCATCATCGAGGGATGGACCCTCTTCGACTCTCTCTACATGACGGTGATCACCCTCTCCACCATCGGCTACCAGGAGGTGAGGCCGCTGTCGTATACGGGAAGGGCCTTCACCATAATCCTCGTCTTCGTCGGTGTGGGTGCAGTGGCCTATGGTATAAACAACGGCATCAGGGTGGTCTTCGAGGGTGAAATCCAGAAGGCCTTCGGGAGGAGAAGATTGGAAAAGAGGCTGAAGTCGATCAGGGACCACTTCATTGTGTGCGGTTACGGGCGCATGGGCAGGATAATATGTCATGAGCTGAAGGCCAAGGACGTCCCGTTCGTGGTCGTGGAGAAGGACCCGCCCGAGCTCGATGCGGACGAGGAGACGGTCTTCGTATTCGGCGATGCGACCAAGGATGAAGTGCTCAGGCAGGCCGGGATCGAGAAGGCGAAGGGGTTGATATCGGTCCTTTCCACGGATGCCCAGAACCTCTACGTGGTCCTGAGCGCGAGGGAGCTGAATCCTTCCCTATTCATAGTAGCGCGTGCCGGAGAGGAGGGCTCCGGACAGAAGCTCCTCAGGGCGGGTGCCGACCGGGTGGTCTCACCCTACCACATAGGAGGGCTCAGGATAGCCCATACGGTCTTGAAGCCCGCGGTCGTGGACTTCCTCGAGTTCGCCACCAAGAGCGGAAACCTGGAGCTGCAGATGGAGGAGGTCCCGGTCGAGGAAGGGGCGGGTATTGCAGGCAAGACGATCCACGAGGCCGGCGTCGGCAGGGAACTCGGCGTCATCGTCGTAGCCATCAAGAGGAAGGACGGTGACATGAAGTTCAACCCCGTGCACAACACCCGTATAAACGCAGGTGACACCCTGATAGCGATAGGTGAGATCGAGAGGCTCAAGTCCCTCGAGAGGCTGGCGAGGGGCCGCGCTTGACCCCCGGCCTGTCACGTCCCGGCCCGGAGCTTTTCCAGGGCTTCATCGAAGAGCCTGTTGAGCCTTCTCGTCTCCTCCTCCAGCCTGTCGAGCACGGCTGATACGTCCGTCCTGCCCAAAGACCGGGCCTTCGCGGACCAGTGCCTGAAACCGTCTGCGTGCTCGTCGTTGTGCTCCTTCCAGTGGTGGAGCAGTCTTTCCAGTTTCTCGATCTCGTCCATTCTGCCTCCCCTTTGATCCGGCTGTCCGCTGCCGTGTTCACAGCGGTGTGAGCCTGCCGTCCTCCAGCCGGTATACCCTGTCCGTCGTGTCCGGCAGCAGCTCATGGGCGTGTGTTATGATCATGTATGTGTCGGCATGCTCCTTCAGGTACCCGACGACCCTCTCCCTCGTGGCTGCATCGAGCCCGGCGGTCGGCTCGTCGAGCAGGAAACACTCGGGCTTCATAGCCACGATCGTGGCTAATGCGACGAGCCTCTTCTCTCCGCCGGAGAGCCGGTAGGTCACCCTGTGCTCGAACCCCTCGAGTCCCAGCGCCCTGCAGGTCTCCCTCACTATGGCCGCGGCCTCTTCGTGGGACCTGCCGAGGTTCAGCGGACCGAAAGCTATATCCTCCTCCACCGTGGGACTGAAGAGCTGGTCGTCTGAGTCCTGAAACAGCAGGCCGATCCGCTGCCTCACCTCCCTGAAGTCCTCCTCGGTCTTCCTCGCCCTTCCGAAGACCCTTATCTCCCCCGACTCCGGGCTCAGCAGCCCCATTATGAGGTGGAAGAGGGTGGTCTTTCCGGCCCCGTTCGGCCCGACGAGGCCTATCCTGTCCCCCTTTTTCAGCGAGAAGTTCAGGCCGCTGAAGACCCTCTTCCCGTGGGGATAGGAGAAGCCCAGGTTGTCTATCTCTATCAAGTACTCACCGTGATCCATTAGACTCCATCATACGGGCGGATTCGACGCGCTCGGGCGCTCGTTTAGACGATCGCCAGCACGGCCGTCAGGGCAGCCATCGAGAGGCCGAAGGCCACGTCTCCCTTTCCGAGCCTGAAATGGCTCACAACCGGGAATCTGCCGCTGAATCCCCTGCACAGCATCGCCTGGTATATCCTCTGAGACCTGTCGTAGCTCCTGACGATCAGCATCCCCACGAGGTATGCATACGTCCTGTACGTGTGCATGTTCGTGCCGGGCCTGAAGCACCGTATCAGCATGGCGTTCCTGAGCCTGCCGTATTCCTCGTGCAGGACGGTTATGTATCTGTAGAAAAAGAAGAACAGGTGGACGAGCTTGTCGGGCATCTTCAGGTGGATGAGTGCGTGGGCGAGAGAGAAGACTTCAGATGTGCCGAGTACTGCTATAGTGGCAAGCACTATGGCATTGGTCTTGAGGGTGATGGAGACGGCGTAGAGGATGCCCTCACGGGTGGCTGTCAGGGGGCCGATCTGGAAGGCCGCCACTCCCGGATAGCTGAATGGTATGAATATCCACAGCAGGGTGACGAACGCGTTCACGGCAACGAGCCTGCTCAGGAGTTTCCTCCTGTCGAGCCTTGCGAGCACAGCCAGCACTGCAGAGGCCGAGAGTGCGGCCGCCGGTCCCTTCAGTCCCTGCATGACGGCGATGACGAGGACGTAGGGCACCACGGTCAGGAACTTCACCCTCGGGTCGAGCCCGTGGAGGAATGAGCCGCCTTCTGCGAATTCCTCGAGATGCACTTACACCTCTACCCGCAGTCCTTCCCGTGTCTCGGTCATTTCCTGTTCCTGCCCTTGAAATACATCGCCATCCCCATGAGCCCTATGATGTAGCCTATGCCGCCGAGTATCTCGGTGACGCCCGGTCTTCCGCTCTCCTCCTGCAGCTTCAGCAGCATCGTGGTCACCGGCTGGAGCTTCCTCTCGAGCACCCTGCTCACCACCGCCTCGATCTCTCCGGGCGATGCCGCAGGGAGTGCCGCCGGTGAAGGAGGATGTCCGGACCCTCTCTCCGTTTTCTCCGCCTTCCCGCCTGCAGGAGCCTGTAACCCCATCGCCTTCCTGACCTCTTCTTCGTCGATCGTGTAGTCGTTCCGGTGGCCCATGCTTGCAAGGAGTACGAGCCTGATGGGGGTGACCTTCGGTATCTTGAAGGTGAACCTCCCTTCATCGTCCGTTCTGCCCTCGAGGAGTTTCTCCCCTGTCTTTGCATCGAAGACCTCGATGCGTGAATTCCTGCTCCTTGTGCCGTCGGCGAAGTATCCCTCTGCATGTATCATCCCGTCTTCCGCATAGGCATAGATGCTCACCTTGTGGGCGTAGGCGGTGGAAGAGACGACAAGCAGTAACATCACGGCGTCACGGACGACCCTGAATCCACGCCTTGAGAACCTTGA
>DRKX01000111.1 GCA_011051565.1 Nitrospirota bacterium
TGGCCTCCGTCGAATACCTTATGTCGTAGCCGGACGCCGTGCCGCTGTCTCCGTCGTCTCCGGGCGCGGTCCAGCTCAGCTCTATCGTGCTCGACGTCGGGTTGGACGCCCTCAGGTCGTTCACCGCTGCTGGCGGCGTCGTGTCTGTACTGCCGGGGGTCACAACAGCAAAGTTCGAGAGATCACTCGCGTTTGAAGCCTCGTCGTATGCCCTGATCGCAAAGTAGTAAGTAGTCCCCGTTGAAAGACCTGTAACGATCATGGACTGACGTGTGCCGGCCGTTTCCGGCTTAGGCTCGTTCGTCACTTGAGCGGCAGCCTCCCAGTTGAAATCTGTAATAGAGGTACCATATCTAACGTCATAACTCGATGCCGTACCCGAGTTGCCGTCATCGCCGGGAGCACTCCAGTTCAGCTCTATGGAATCTTCCGAAACAGGCAGGGCGCTGAGGTTCACAATTGCCGCCGGTGCAGTTGTGTCACCGACAACACCGCTGCTGCCGGCTCCGTTAAGCCCGCTTTCATCGACTTGACCACATGCATACAGAAACAAAAACAAAAAACCCAACAACAGGACAACATATCGGTTGGTCTTTGTACCGCCAATTGCTACTCTTTCCATCTTGCATCCTCCTTTGTGTCACATATGTAAAGCCGCCAGGGAAAACCTCCTCTGGCGGCTCGGCGGACATGGGATAGGAGAACTGCATGACCATCCTTTAGTCCCGTTGCTCTGCGTCCCAGGGTTTCCCCTGGTTTGCTCTGAGCAGAGAAGCTCTTTTGGTGCGCTTTCTCCAAAGGAGGAGCAAGATGGATGCCATCACTTACACTGTCATTCTCACCATATTAACTCCTTGTTTCAACTTAGGTTTTAAGTATATCACTCATGTCAATCTACCGGAACCACATGACAAGCTCCGGCAATACGCTTAAAAATTTTGTCATCTCGATTAACGCGAATTAATCTTCAATACCGCTCGAAGGCACCGATGTCGAACTCGGCGGTGCCGCTGTTGTCTCCGTCCAGTGGACGGGGGTTGTACTCGTAGTCACGGTTCACTTCATTTATAAACAGACCTCTGTCAACGGCCGGTGATACACCCTGCAGATGAAAGTCGTAGCCTGCAGGGTCCACGAACCGAGGGTCTCCCACAACAGGACTCGGATCGCTCACACTGTTTAGATTCACGAAATCGTCGTAGAGATTGTTAACCACTGTAACGTTCTTCGGGCTTCCGTTCCAGTAGTACGCATCCACGTCGTACTTGCCCACCTTGCTGAAAATGTTGTTCCTCACATCCACGTTCTCTGCACTCGAATGGTTGATCCAGACCGCCCTGTTGTTTATATTGTAAAACGTGTTGTTGTATATCCTGATGTTCTTTGCGTTCTGCCTGAGGAATATCATCGCCCAATCGTCTATGAGACCTGCGTCTCGAGTGAAGAAGACGTTGTTCCTTATGGTGACTCCCTTCATCTCTATCGTGACCGGTGGACTGCCGTTGTTGACCACCTCAAGAATAATGGCCCCCCTAAGGCCTATACCCCCGTTGTTCGTTGCATCGAACCAGTTGCCCTCTATCAGCCCGGATACCTCCTTATAGACCTCAGTGCTCGTCCTCTTCTCGTCGTAGTAGTGTATCAGCCATTTCGCTCCACCGTGTATCTCGTTGTCCTTGATAACCCTGTCCTTTCCACTGCACATGTACAGTGAATACGCACTCCCGTTCTTGGTATCAGGGTCGGGGGTGAACTTGATGTAGTTGCCCTGGATTACTATTCCGTCACCGTAGGCGTCCATTGCGTGCCACAATGTTCCAGTGAACTCGTTCCCTATGGCGCTTATCCCTGTCGAAACCCCGTGTATGGAATCAGCCCTGAATCCATTCCTGTCCCCAAGTGAAAGCGGCGCGTAAAGACCATTCCCCCTGAACGTTATATTGGCAAACGTCCAGTATGACGACCGCGCTCCTATCTCCGTGCTCACTACAGCCTCTTCTCCAGGATAGCTCGTCATGGTGATCCTCTCGGCATTGGTGCCGGGATACCAGTCCGTCGCTGACTCCCAGTACCCTATGTTGAACCTCGGTTCGCTGTATGTCCCGCCTAACAGATACAGAAAGTCTCCGGGTTTCATCTGGTTGGCGGCATAATTGAGCGTCTTCCACGCCCTCGCGGATGTCTTCCCGTCGTTCTTGTCTGAACCGCCCTCATAGTCCACAAACCTGATGTTGCCACTCGTGTCGCACCTGAACGGATATACGTTGCTCTTTACTCCACCTACCGTCACGTATATCCCCTCTCCACCCCTCATGTCGGAGTTTAGCCAGAACGTTATCCTCCTCGTGCCCTTCGCCGTCCTCGGCCGTGTGTTCGATCCCCATTCCGCAAAATCCGTATCCTTGTCAAGCGTAACTCCGCATACGGTCAGTGTGCTGCTGCCGCGTGATGCCCCTATGTTCTCCGCCCATATCGTTATCGCCGCCCCTCTCGTCGACGAACCCTCCCATCCAGAAACAGGTCCGTTCTTCGCACTCGCATAGCGGATCGCAGGTGAACCTGATTGAGGACCAAAACCTCGATTCGTCTGTTGTGAAGAACCTGAATTGCTGGTAGATCCACAGGAAAGTTGTAGAAGGAAGAGCAACATGATCAGCACCTGTTTGATCAGAAAGCGTGGTCTTCTCCCAACTCCTTCTCTGTTCATACCGTCAAGCCTCCCGCTCGTAATTGCTTCCCTTGAAAAAACTACAGTATTCTCTAATATCTCACGCAGCAGAATGAACTTTCACATTCTTTCACATTCCGGTCGTTTCAGGCTCAGGAGCCATCTCACCTGATTCACTATCTTCAGACTGGGACAATTGTTCTGCCTTAACGATCAGACCAAGTAGAACCCAAAAGTACCCCATTAAGTTGAAATACGACCACCGGTCTCCGAACATATTGGCAACGAGGCTCGCGATGACAAGTCCTACAAAGCCGAAACCAAGCCCCCTCACGAAATCGTCATCCGCATGCTGGTACAGTCTCCAGCCTTTCTTAAGGGACTGGCAGAAAATATAAAGAAACAGACCGAGCCCGAGGAAGCCCTGCTCAACAAGCATTTCGATATATCCGTTATGCAGACTCCTCCTCGATTTGTAAGTGCCTCCAACAGTGGTCTTGAACCCTAAGTACTGGGTACTACCGAAGCCGACTCCTGTAAGAGGATTCATCTTTATCTCCTGTATCGCCTCTCCCCATAACTGGAGACGTGCCAGAACCGAGGGATCCACTCCTTCTTCGGTTTTTGTCATCTCGATTCTCTCGATGACCCCTTTTGGTAAAACCGTATTCCAGCCGATGAAAAGGAGAATAAGGATCAGTATGATTGACCTCTTCTTCGTGAAACCGAAAAAGGCAAGCCCTGCAAGTGTTGCGGCATATGCTCCTCTTGAATAAAGAAACAGTATGCAGTAGAAGTTGAAAAGAACCAGCAGGAAGAGCGCCCTCTTCTTGAGTTTCTCCCTGATCATTAGCAGCAACCCGATTATAAACATCGTCATCTGCGCATAAAATGCGGCGAACTCGTTCGGGCCAAGATAGCTGAATGTGCTGCCGGCAGTCCTCTTTCCCTCAGAGAACGTGTCATGACTGATCCATCTCTGGTTCTGATAGAAGTTGACGTCCATCAGAAAGATTGTGACAATCATTATCCAGACAATCAACACTATCTGTTTTTTATCGTCAATAGTGGCCAGCACCATAAAATACAGCAGTGGCATCATTATGAAGTTCTTCCATAGTTCTAGTTGAGGGTTATCAAAAGTAACCGGATAAGGCAGGCCTAGTTTAAAAGAACCAATCCAAAGAGCAGAGTATGTAAAGGGGAAAACCAATAAAATAAGCATGCTAAGCCTTTCTTCTTTAGGCATATTACTTTTGTCTTTCTTCTTACTGCAGAATATGTTCACCAGAATCGCCAGAAACAAAAGATCCATTATGTCTTTCCCCAAGGGAAATCTAATAAGTTTATCCATCAGACTTTGGAGTGGGATTAACAAGGTTACAAGATATACACCTATCCTAGCCTTATAAAACAAAGCTAACAAGATTACAACAATGCATGTGATGTAAACGATAAAAGGTATATATTGTGTGAGTCCCAACCCCATTTCCTAGACCATTTCCTATAATGACAGTATCAAATTTTTAATATGCATGAATTGATTTTCACTGCAATACTTCCTTATAACTTCAATGTCAGGATTAAATTGAAAGTCGCTTCCAGAACAGAATTGTCCTACAGAGTTAATAAAGTTTTCACCCCAGTCCCTTTGTCCTGGATCAAAAATTACTCCAGTTTTCGTCTCTCTTATAATATCTGCAGCACTGCCATATGAAGGTATAATTGCAAAAATAGGATTCATGCTCGCAATATAACGGAATATTTTAATTGAAGTCATAATATACGAATAGGGAATATCATTTATTAATAACAGTAAAGCATCTGCATCAATAGTTAGTTTTTCAGCTTCATAATGAGGAACATGGTTAATAAATCTTATATTTGATAAGTTATGAGTTGTCAATTTGGCTTTAAACTTCTTCTCAACAGAACCAACAAATTCGAAGATTATTTTATCTTTATATCTCTGAGCACATTTAATAAGAATAGAGTCAAAACCAGGAATAATGGATAGACCTCTAATTCCACCTACGTATCTTATTATTTTAGGAAAGTGACAAGTTTTATTCTTAACTGTTGCACCATTCATAGAACTGGGATAGCCCGAATAAACATAATGAATTTTATTCTCCAAAGAGGACGTTAATTTATGGGCCTCTTTGAGATATTTAATTTTATGTGGCCCGTCAACAATTACTAAATCAGAACTTTCCAAAAGGTTATATTCGAAAAAGCTTTTCCTTCTAGTCGTTTTATAGCTTCCAGAACGAACAAGTTTTGATATTAAATCACGAAACTCGGTTATCAATTTAATATGTTCACCTAATTCTTGTTTTAATTTCAGTCCTACAAAAGCAGATGAAAAAGGCGGAGAAGAAGTGTATACAACCTTAATATTGTATTGATTAATTAACTCCATTGATTTTTTAAAAGCCGCCTTCCGCCATTGAGTTCTATTATCAGGAAAAAAAACTTTATTTTCTATAAACTCTGAACAAACACCCATTACTTTAAATAAACTATTTCTAAAAGAATTACAATATATAGAAAAAGGAGGCGTATTTTTAACTTTAATTACCGAAATTCTCGGATCTACCTTACGATTTAATTCAATGTCTATTGCTGATGAGAAGTATTTTTCAGCGGTTACCACAAACACTTCAAATCCTTGTGACACTAAAAAATTACAAACATTTAGAACACGATAGACCCCAGCGCTATTCCTAGGCGGCCAAGTATAGGAAATAAAGAGTATTTTGTTCATTCATCACCCATTTTCACAAACTTTATAATATTGTCAATACAAATATAAACGAAACTTACAGTATATTATAATGATTTAATCGGGACCATCTCACGAACTGTGTAAAACCTATTTTCATTGAACCCTGTCCTCGAAGAGGAGAACGAGTTGAGCATAGATAGCGGACCAGTCCTTGATGGGCCTGGTCCATTTCTTCTCCAACTCCTGAGCTGCCATGTACAGACATTTTAGCACGGCATTATCTGAGGGGAA